>NZ_JBHVMH010000003.1:19605-374188 GCF_042797035.1 Cellulosimicrobium sp. NPDC057862 | reverse complement strand
CCTTGGTGGTCAGGCCCCGATCGGTGTTCGCGCACCGGCCGGGGCCGTTCTTCTGTTGTCACTCGGTCATTTGCCCTCTTCTGAACCGTCGTGTTTGCCGTGTACCCGTCCCTCGCCACGCTGCGGCTCGGGTTCTGAGCGGGCAGCACCCGGGGCGCGCACAGCTCACGTACGACACGACCGACGACAGACGAACGAGGGAGAACCATGCAGGGGTCGGGACGCAGGACGCCGTGGGCACGGCGAGCGGGGCGCGAGGCGCTCGGACGTCTGGTGCGCGGAGACGCGGAACGGGGCGACGTCCCGGGGTGGGTGCTCATCACGTTGATGACGGCGGGACTCGTCATCGCGTTGTGGGCGGTCGCGGGCCCGGCGCTGACGCAGGCCTTCAGCGACGCGATCTCGAGCGTGGGCGCTCCCTGAGGTGGCGCACGGAGACGGCCGCGGTACGGGGCAGGAGGACCCCGAGCGCGGGTCCGCAGTGGTCGACTTCACCCTGGTGTCCGTCCTGGTGCTCGTGCTGTTCCTCGGTGTCGTCCAGGTGGCGCTCGCGGTCCACGTGCGGGCGACGCTGGTGGACTGCGCGGCCGAGGGCGCTCGGGTCGCCGGCCGCGCCGATCGCGGTCCCCAGGACGGGACCGCCCGGACGAGGGAGCTGATCACGGCCGCGCTCTCGCCCCGCTACGCCCAGGACGTCGTGGCACGGCAGACGGTCGTCGACGGCCTCCCGGTCGTCGAGGTCACGGTCGCGGCCCCGCTTCCCGTGGTGGGCCTCCTCGGTCCCGCGGGTGTCGTGACCGTCGAGGGGCACGCGCTCGAGGAGGCGCCGTGATCCGTCGGCCGCGGGTGCTGCTCGACCGGCTCACCGGCGGCGGGCAGCGGGCGGAGCGGGGGAGCGCGGTCGTGGAGTTCCTGGGCGTGGCCCTCGTGCTGCTGCTGCCGGTCGTGTACCTCGTGCTGACGGCCGGGCGGCTCCAGGCGGCCACGTTCGCGGTCGAGGGCGCCTCGCGGGAGGCTGCGCGGGCCTTCGTCACCGCGCCGTCCGCGGACGACGGTGCGCGGCTCGCCGAGGCGGCCGTCAGGCTCGCGCTCGACGACCAGGGCTTTCCGGCCGGTGCCGACGTGCTGACGATCTCGTGCTCCGCCACGCCCTGTCTCGAGCCCGGGTCCGAGGTCGTCGCGCGGGTGAAGTTCGAGGTGCCGCTGCCGCTCGTCCCGCCGTTCGTCCGCGCAGCGGTGCCTCTCTCGGTCCCGGTCGAGGCGCGGCACGTCGCGTCCGTCGACGAGTACGCCGCGAGGCGGCCGTGACGCGCGCGGGTCGTGACCCGTCGCGGCGGAGGGTTCCGTCGGACGGGTCGGAGGACGGGCGGATCATGCTCCTCACCACGGCGTTCGTCGCGTTCGCGCTGCTGCTGGTCACGGTCGTGGTGAGCGCGACGCAGGTGCACCTCGAGCGCAAGCGGCTGTACGAGCTCGCAGACGCGCTCGCTCTCACGGCAGCGGACTCGATGGCACCTGAGTCGTTCTACACGGGCGCCGCCACCGCACCGGTCGAGAGCGGCGTCCTGACGCTCACGGACTCCTCGATCCGGTCGGACGTCCAGGACTACCTCGCGCGGAATCCGGGGGCGCTCGACGGTCTCCACGACGTCGTGGTGACGGACGCGTCGACCGCGGACGGGCGCACCGCGACGGTGAGTCTCGCCGCGCGGTCACGACCCGCGATGATCAGCTGGGTGACCCAGGCGTGGAGTGATGGCATCATCGTGCGTGCAGAGTCACGTGCCAGAGCGTGGTGAGCACCTGTTGCTGTTCGACGACGAGCATCCAGGAAAGGGCGGTTCGCAACGACGCGTGAGCATGCTCCCGCGCCTTTGTTTACTTTCTTAACTTTGGATGGCCACTTCTGGTTGGGACCTGTCAAAACCCCAGGTTCGCCGCTATGGTGATCCGGTCCGACAACAACTCCAACGATGGAGAGCTACAACATGAACGCACGAGCAACGAAGAAGCTCGTCGCCGGGGGTGCCCTCGGTGCGATGCTCATCGGCACGGTCGCCCTCGCGTCCGCTGCCTCCGCAGACCAGGTGGGCGACGACCAGGGTGTCGACGTCTCGGTCGAGATCGAGTCGAACGTCGAGCCGGGCAACCTCGCCCTCTCGGTCGCCTCGAACGCGACCTCGCTCACCGAGCAGGACTCGACCGTCGACGGCACCCGCGAGTTCACGGGCACCCTGCCGGACGTCACCGTCACCGACACGCGCACCGAGGTCGCCGAGGGCGCGTACTGGTACGTCGTGGGCAGCGCCTCGGACTTCACCGGCGACGCCGGCACGATCGCGGCGTCGAACCTCGGCTGGGCGCCGTCGCTCGTCAGCGAGAGCGAGAGCGGCCTCGTCGAGGCGGGCGAGGGTGTCGACCCCGCGCTCGAGGGTGGCGAGGGTCTTGCCGAGCAGGACCTCCTCGTGTCGGCCTTCGACTCGGCCGAGGTCAACCCGGAGGGCTCCTGGACCGCGAACGCGGGCCTCACGCTCCGCACCGCCGAGGACGTCGCCGCCGGCGCCTACTCCTCGACGATCACGCTCTCCCTCTTCGAGGACTGAGCACACCCGGTCCTCGTGACCTGACGGTCGGCCACGGTCGACCGTCGACCGAGCAGTCCACGGCGGGCCGCTCCACTCGTCCGGCTCCAGGTCGGATCGGGTGGGCGGCCCGCCGTCGTACGGAGAGAGCACCTGCGTGAACCCTGCACCACACCTGAGCCACCGACCGCGCCGGTTCGCCCGTTGGTTCGCCGCGGCCGGCACGGTCCTCGTCGCGGCCCTCGCGCCCGCGCTACCGGCAGGTGCCGCGGCAGGCGGCACCCTGCCGTTCGACACCGAGGACGTCATCACCTGGGGGGTCAAGCCCGCGGACGCGGACGGGCCGGACGGACGCACTCGCGTCGAGCTGGTCCTCGACCCCGGGGCGTCGGCGTCCGAGCACCTCGCCGTGTCGAACTTCAGCGACGTTCCCGTGACCTTCTCGATCCAGGCTGCCGACGGGTACATCAACCCCAAGGGCCGGTTCAACATGCTGCCCTCCGACCGGGAGTCGACGGGAGCGGGGACGTGGATCGAGGTCCAGGACTCGGTCGAGGTGGCGCCCGACGCGACGGTCGTCGTGCCGTTCACCGTCGCCGTGCCGGACAACGCCACCCCTGGGGACCACGTCGCGGGCATCGCCGCGACGGTGAAGAGCACCGGCGAAGGAGAGGGCGGGACGAGCGTCGGCGTGGAGAGCCGCGTCGGCTTCCGCGTCTCGACGCGGGTCACGGGAGAGGTGCAGCCGCTCCTCGCCGTCGAGAACGTCAAGGCGTCCTACACGCCGTCGTGGAACCCGTTCGCGGCGGGCGACCTGACGGTCTCCTACGACGTCGCGAACGACGGCAACGTGCGCCTCGGCGCCGAGGGTGACGTCGCGACGACCGGCTTCTTCGGTGCGGTCTCCACCGACCGCTCGGCCGCGGACATCCCCGAGGTCCTGCCCGGCGGCTCGCAACGCTCTCGCGTCGAGACGTCGAACGTGTGGCCGCTCGGCCCGGTCCGCTCGACGATCACCGTGACGCCGACGACGGTGGACGACGACCAGGTCGACGCGCCGCTCGAGCCGGTCACCGTCACCGTGACGACCTGGGCCGTCCCGTGGCCGCAGCTCCTGCTCGTCGCGATCGTCGTCGTCCTGATCATCGGTGTCCGCGACGACCGCCGCCGTCGGCGCCAGCGCCTGGAGGCGATGCTCGCGAGGGCACGTGACGAGGGTCGCCAGCAGGCGGGCGGGAGCGAGCCCGCGGCGTCGGGCACGGCCGCGCCCTCGGCCAAGGGCGAGCCGAAGGCCTGACCGCCCCGCGCCGTCGGGCACGGGTCTCCCGGCCCGACGGCGCGGACCGCGCGCGGGGTCGCGTAACCTTGAACCTCGTGGCCACCATCGACTTTCCGACCGAGATCAAGGCGCTGCGCAGCACGCTCGAGTCCATCGAGAGCGTGAGCGACCCGGAGGTGCTGCGCGCGAAGATCGCGGACCTCTCGGAGAAGGCGTCGGCCCCCGACCTGTGGGACGACCCGGACGCCGCGCAGAAGGTGACGTCGGCGCTCTCCGCGGCGCAGTCCGAGCTGGAGCGGGTGAGGAAGCTCGGACAGCGCATCGACGACGTCGAGACCCTGGTCGAGATGGGCCAGGAGATGGAGGACGAGGACACCCTCGTCGAGGCGGAGACCGAGGTCGGGGCGATCCGCAAGGACCTCGACCAGCTCGAGGTCCGCACGCTCCTCGCCGGCGAGTACGACGCCCGCGAGGCCGTCGTGACGATCCGCGCGGGCGCGGGCGGCGTGGACGCGGCCGACTTCGCGGAGATGCTCCTGCGCATGTACCTGCGCTGGGCCGAGCGCCACGGCTACTCGACCACCGTGCTCGACACGTCCTACGCCGAGGAGGCGGGGCTCAAGTCGGCCACGTTCGAGGTGAAGGCGCCCTACGCGTTCGGCCACCTCTCGGTCGAGGCGGGCACGCACCGCCTCGTGCGCATCTCGCCGTTCGACAACCAGGGCCGGCGCCAGACGTCGTTCGCGGCCGTCGAGGTCATCCCGCTCATCGAGCAGACGGACTCGATCGAGATCCCGGAGTCGGAGATCAAGGTCGACGTCTTCCGCTCCTCGGGCCCGGGCGGACAGTCCGTCAACACGACGGACTCCGCGGTGCGCATGACGCACATCCCCACCGGGATCGTCGTGTCGATGCAGAACGAGAAGTCGCAGATCCAGAACCGCGCCGCCGCGCTGCGCGTCCTCCAGTCCCGCCTGCTGCTCGTGCGCCAGGAGGAGGAGAACGCGAAGAAGAAGGAGCTCGCGGGCGACATCAAGGCGAGCTGGGGAGACCAGATGCGCTCCTACGTGCTCCAGCCGTACCAGATGGTCAAGGACCTGCGCACCGAGCACGAGGTCGGCAACCCGTCGGCGGTGTTCGACGGCGACATCGACGACTTCATCGAGGCCGGGATCCGCTGGCGACGCGGGTCGCAGCAGGAGGCCTGACCCGGCGCGAGCCCACCCGGGCGGTTGATCCGAGCAACGGGTCGATGCGCCCGGGCGCGGCGTGTCCGCCCCGCCGGGCCGGAGACGCGTGCCTACCCTCGGGATCGTGCGACGAACCTCGTTCGTCCACGGATCGACCCCCGACCCGAGGAACGTGCCGCTGTGATCCGCTTCGAGAACGTCACCAAGGTCTACGCGCGCGGCGCGAGGCCGGCCGTCGACGACGTGTCGATGGAGGTTCGCCGCGGCGAGTTCGTCTTCCTCGTCGGCGCGTCGGGCTCCGGCAAGTCGACGTGCCTGCACCTCGTCCTGCGCGAGGAGCGCCCGACCAAGGGGAAGGTCTTCGTCGCGGGCCGCGACCTCGGGTCGATGTCGAGCTGGAACGTGCCCAAGCTGCGGCGACAGATCGGGGTCGTCTTCCAGGACTTCCGCCTCCTGCCGAACAAGACGGTGTTCGAGAACGTCGCGTTCGCGCTCCAAGTCATCGGCAAGCCGCGGCACACGATCGCGATCACGGTGCCCGAGACGCTCGAGATGGTGGGCCTCGCCGGCAAGGAGAAGCGGCGTCCGCACGAGCTCTCCGGCGGCGAGCAGCAGCGCGTCGCCATCGCGCGCGCCATGGTGAACCGGCCGCCCATCCTGCTCGCCGACGAGCCGACCGGGAACCTCGACCCCACGACGTCGCTCGGCATCATGCGCCTGCTCGACCGCATCAACCGCACCGGGACCACCGTCGTCATGGCGACGCACGACGAGGAGATCGTCAACCAGATGAGGCGCCGGGTCATCGAGCTCGACACCGGCACGCTCGTGCGCGACCAGGCGCACGGCGCCTACGGGGCCCGGGGGCAGGTCATCCCCGACCCGGACCGCACCGCCTCGGTCGCCACGACCGGGCCCACGACCGGGCCCACGGCCCGCACCACGACCGACACCGCACCGGAGTCGGCACCGACGACGGCCGTCCCTCGCGCGCAGCCGGCCGCGGCCCGGCCGGCCGCCGAGGAGGAGCCGGCCGAGCCGCCGTCGCGGCGCTCGGTGCGTCGCCACGTCGAGGCGACGGCGGGGGAGTGATCGGCGTGCGACTCCAGTTCATCCTCGCGGAGCTCGGCCAGGGCCTGCGGCGCAACGTCTCGATGACCGTCTCGGTCGTCCTCGTGACCTTCGTGTCGTTGACGTTCGTCGGCGCGTCCATGCTCCTCCAGGCGCAGATCGGCAAGCTCAAGGACGACTGGTACGACAAGGTCGAGGTGTCCGTCTTCCTGTGCCCGACCGGCTCGCCGTCGCCGACGTGCGCCGCGGGCGAGGCGACCCCGGACCAGATCGCCGCGCTCGAGGGCGTGTTCGAGTCCGAGCTCGCCGACGAGATCCAGACCGTGTACTTCGAGTCCAAGGACGACGCGTTCGCGGCGTTCCAGGAGCGGTACCCGGACGGCTACCTCGGCACGCAGCTCACCGTCGACGACATGCAGGCGTCCTTCCGGCTCAAGCTCACGAACCCGGAGAACTACGAGGTCGTCAACGACGTCGTCACCGGGCGCCCGGGGGTCGAGGTGGTCGAGGACCAGCGGCGCATCTTCGACTCGCTCTTCCTCGCGCTCAACCGTGCGTCGCTCCTCGCCGCCGGCCTCGCCGCGGTCATGCTCCTCGCCGCGGTGCTGCTCATCACGACGACGATCCGGCTCTCGGCGCTGAGCCGCCGCCGGGAGACCGGCATCATGCGGCTCGTCGGGGCGTCGAACCTGTTCATCCAGCTCCCGTTCCTCCTCGAGGGGGCGATCGCGGCCGTGCTCGGGGCGCTCCTCGCGGTCGGCGGGTTGTGGGTGGGGGTGAAGTACCTCGTCACCGACTGGTTGTCGCAGTCCGTGACGTGGGTGGCCTACGTCGACGAGTCGGACGTGCTCCGCATCGCGCCCGTCCTCGTCGGCATCGCGTTCCTGCTGGCGGCCGTGTCCTCGGTCGTCACGCTCAACCGGCACACGAGGGTGTGAGATGACCCGGGACCTCCGCCGCGCGACCGCGGCCCTGATCGCCACGACGATGCTCCTCGTGGGGGGTGTCGCGTCGGCCTCCGCCGACGACATCGACGACCGTCGCGCAGCGGCAGAACGGCGCCAGTCCGAGATCCTCGGCAACCGCGAGCAGCTCCAGTCCGAGCTCGAGGACACGGACGCCGAGCTCGCGCAGGCGGTCGTCGACCTCCAGGCGATCGAGGCGCGACTGCCCGTCGCCCAGGCCGAGCTGGACGCCGCCGAGGCCGAGGTCGAGCGGACCCAGCGCGAGGCGGAGCTGCTCGCCCAACGGCTCGAGGACGCGCTGGGGCAGGAGGCCGCGATCAGCGCCGAGATCGAGCGCGGCGCGACCGAGGTCGCCGACGCGAAGTCCAGCATCGCGGAGATGGCACGTCAGGCGTACCGCGGTCAGGGCGACGTGTCGAGCCTCGGCATCGTCACGGGCGCGCAGAGCACCGAGGAGTTCATCGAGGAGTACGCGGTCTCGTCGACGGCGGCGCGCAGCCAGTCCCGGTCGCTCCAGGACCTCCTCGAGGCCGAGTCGGTCGCCCGCAACCGGGAGGCCCGGCTGCAGGCGGTCCGTGAGACGGTCGCCGACCTGAAGAAGCAGGCCGACGAGAACCTCGTCGCCGCCGAGGCCGCGCGCAAGGCTGCGGCGGACCGCAAGGCCGAGGTCGAGCAGCTCATCGTCGACCAGCAGGCGAAGAAGGCGACGATCGAGTCGCGCAAGGCCGCGGCCGAGGCGAAGGTCGCCGAGAACGAGGCCGCGCAGCAGTCGTTGCAGCAGGAGATCAAGGGGATCATCGCCGAGCAGGCGGAGCGCGACCGCAAGGCCGCCGAGGAGGAGGCGCGGCGCCAGCAGCAGCAACAGTCTTCCGGCGGCGGCGGCGGCGGGTCGTCGGGCGGCGGTGGCGGCGGAGGAGGGGGTGGCGGGTCCTCGTCCGGGGGCGACCGGGGCAGCATCTCGAGCTTCCTGTCGTACCCGACCGCGGTGCCGCACGTGACGTCGAGCTACGGGATGCGGCTGCACCCGATCCTCGGGTACTACCGCCTGCACGCCGGGACCGACCTGCGCGCCTACTGCGGGACCCCGATCATGGCGGCCGGGCCCGGGACGGTCGTCCACGCCCAGTGGCGCAACGGCTTCGGTAACCAGGTGCTGATCAACCACGGCACGGTCGGCGGCAAGAACCTCATGACGAGCTACAACCACCTCACGCGCTTCGCGGTCTCCTCCGGACAGCAGGTCGAGAAGGGCAAGGTCATCGGCTACTCCGGCAACACCGGGTTGTCGGGGGCGTGCCACCTCCACTTCGAGGTGTACGTCAACGGGTCCACCATCGACCCGATGTCGGTCCTGGGCTGAGGGCGTCCGCCGAGCCCGGCCGGGTCGCGCGCCACGGCCCGACCCGCGGCGTCCGGCCGCGGGGGATAATCGGTACCGGACGTGGCCGGGCACCCGTACGCTGGTGCGCCGGCCGACGGCGGCCCCGCACCCGGCTCCCGCTCGGCGGGTCCGAGGCGGGGCCCCACGGGCGACGACACGACAGCGAAGGACGGTAGGACACGGATGGCGAAGGACACCGGCCGCAAGGTCGTCGCCAGCAACCGCAAGGCACGCCACGACTACGTGATCGAGGACGTGTACGAGGCGGGGATCGTCCTGTCGGGCACCGAGGTCAAGGCGCTGCGGATGGGGCGGGCCTCTCTCGTCGACGGCTACGTCGCTGTCGACCGGGGCGAGGCGTGGCTCGAGAACGTCCACATCCCCGAGTACACCGAGGGCACGTGGAACAACCACGCGCCGCGTCGCAAGCGCAAGCTGCTCCTGCACAAGGAGGAGATCCTGCGCCTCGAGTCCAAGACGCGCGAGAAGGGCCACACGATCGTGCCCCTCGCGCTGTACTTCCTCGACGGCCGGGCCAAGGTCGAGATCGCGCTCGCCCGCGGCAAGAAGGAGTACGACAAGCGGCAGGCCCTGCGCGAGAAGCAGGACAACCGCGAGGCGCAGCGCGCCATGCGGCAGCGCGAGGTGCGCTGAACCGCGGGCGCCTCCGGGCCGACGGCGGCCCCACCCGCTGGTGACGTCGTCGCCCTCGACGTACGGTCGAGGACGAGACGACGACCACGAACCTGGAGGCCCCATGGTCAAGCTCCGTCAGTACATCCCGCGCCTCGCGGCGGGCGCGTACATCCTCAACTCCGGCCTGAACAAGCGCGGCGCGGACGAGGCGACCGCGCAGGGGATCCACGGCATGGCGGCAGGGACGTACTCGTTCCTGGGGGACGTCGAGCCGAAGCAGTTCACCAAGGCGCTCTCGACCACGGAGATCGCGCTCGGCGCGGCGCTCGTCGCCCCGTTCGTCCCGACCGGGCTCGTGGCCGTGGGCCTGGGCGTCTTCTCGGCGGGGCTCGTGGGCATGTACCTGAAGACCCCGGGCATGACGCGCGAGGACGGGGTGCGGCCGACCGAGCAGGGCACCGGGCTCGCGAAGGACGTGTTCCTCCTCGGGATCGCGGGCGGTCTGCTCGTGGACGCCCTGAGCCGCAAGAAGTAGTCGCCGGCGTCGCGAGCCGGGCTGCGCCCGGGAGGTGCGGAAATATCGGTGCGGCGACCGACGTTCATCCCGTAGGCTTGTCCTGCTGAGCGAGGACCGGGTCCGCCCGGGAGCCGCGCAGTGATTGACAACTCCACAGGGGGTGATCGGTTTCGACGGTGGTCGTGCTTCGAGGAGAAGCGGGCCGAGGATGCAGGCTTATCTCGTTAACGATGTCTGCAAAACACAGGTGCCGATAACAAGCGCACCGACTTCGCCCTCGCCGCCTGAGCGAGCCCCGAAGTCCGTCAGCCCGAGCTAGCTCTCGACTCGGATCCTGGCGTCATCTAGAGAGCCACTGCTCGTAGTCCTCGTCATCGGGGCTGCGGGGACTTTTAGGTGACTGAGCCCGTCCGCATCTTGTCTGCGTGAGTGCGGGGGCCGAGAAAAACGACAGTAGACTGCGCCCGGAGAAGTCCTCGATCGGCGTCACCGGACCGGGGTTCGATTCCCCGCACCTCCACCCCTGCGGCGACGGCCCGCACCCCTCGAGGGTGCGGGCCGTCGCCGTCTCGGCGGGCGGTTCGTGTCCCGGCGCGGTCGCCCGTCACCACCCGTGCTGCGCCCAGGCGGCGGCCGCCTCCTCGCCGTCGAGCCACTCGACCCGCAGCCGGCGCCCCCGCACGACGAGGTCGTCGCCGTCCTCGCGCGGGAGCGGCGGCGCCTCGGGGTCGTCGCTGTACAGGTCCTCCGCGAGGGCCGGGTCGGCGTCGTCCAGGTGGGCGCGCCACTGGACGCGCGGCTCGGGGTTCACGTGCCGCGGGAAGGCGGACGGCCCGACGGTGTCCCAGTGCGTGCACACGCGCGTCACGAGGTGCCCGACCGGCCGCGGCTCGCCGCCGTCCGTAGGGCGCCAGAGGCGGGCGACGCGCCCGGTCGACGGGGTCGGGGCGAACGTCGGGTCAGTCACGGGTGGACGCCCCGACGAGCGGTCCGCGGCTCGCCGCGGGAGCGTCCGGGCCGTCGTCAGGCCCTGGGCGGTCGGCGTCTGCCGGCGGCGTGCCACCGTCCTGGGCTCGCCGCCGGAACCGGCGCAGGGCCCAGCGCACCACGAGCAGCACCACTCCGGCGACCACGAGCCACGGGAGCAGCGCACCGAGGACGACGACGAGCCCGTTCAGCGTGGTGAGCAGGGCGTTCCAGCCGTTCTGCAGGCCCCCGAGGAAGCCGCCGGGGGCGAGCCGCTCGGTCGGCACGACCTCCACGACGGTGACGTGCAGGGTCGACATCGAGACCTGGTCCGTGAGCGCCGCTCGCTGCGACTGGAGCGACTCCAGCTCGGCCTGTCGTGTCGTCAGCTCCTGCTCCGCGGCGAGCAGGTCCGCGGTCGTGGCGGCGTCGCCCATGAGCGTGCGCAGCCGTTCCACGGACGTCGTCAGGGCGTCGACCCGGGCGTCGAGGTCGCGCGCGGTCCCGGTCACGTCGACGGCCTCGATCGAGAGGTCGCGCACCTCGCCCACCTGGTCGAGGGCGTCGACGGTGGCGGTCGTCTGGGTCGAGGGCACCCGGATCGTCAGCTCCGCGGACGCGCGCGCGTCGCCCACGGGCTCCGACTGCCGCCGGCTCTCGACCCGGCCGCCCGCGCTCTCCGCGAGGTCGGCGACCGCGTCGGCCGCGACCGCCGGGTCGTCGGCCACGACCGTGACCGACCCCGTGGTGACGATCTCCCGCTCCGCCGCGGCGACGGCATCCTCGTCGCCCGGGGCGATGCCCGAGGACCTGTCCTCGGCGGCGTCCGCGCCGCCGCCCTCCGCGACCTCCGAGACCGCGCCGCCGTCGCCCTCGGAGAGGGACGCCATGTCGCCCGAGGACGCGGAGCAGCCTGCCAGGAGAGCGCCGCCGAGCAGGAGCGCCGCGACGACGGCGAGGGGGCGAGTGGTCCGCATGCTGCGAGAGTAGGGGGCCAAGCGTGCGAACCGGACACCGCGCGCGACATCGTGACCGTCTTGTGAACTGGTCGTGATCCAACCGCAGCGCGACACCCCGGACCGTGGACGGCGGCGCGGTCCCCGGCCCCGGCACGGCAGGATGGGTGCGTGCTCGTGTGCTGCGGTCTCGTGACCCTCGACGTCGTCCAGGTCGTCGACGCGCTGCCGCGACCCGACGAGAAGGTCGTCGCGCGGTCCGTCGCCGCCACCTTCGGGGGGCCGGCGGCCAACGCCGCGGCGACCGCCGTCGCGCTGGGCGTCCCGACGCGGCTCGTCACCGCCGTCGGGGGCGGGCCGCTCGCGGAGGTCGTGCGTCGCGAGCTCGCGGAGTGCGGGATCGAGCTCGTCGACGCCGCGGCCGGGACGACCGGGGGCCGCCTCGCCGTCTCGACCGTGCTCGTCACGCGCGCCACCGGTGAACGGGCCGTCGTGAGCACCAACGCGTCCGGGTTCGACGACCTCGCGGGCCGCGCGGCGGCGGGCGGCCGCGGGCTCCTCGACGGCGTCGGGCCGGGCGACGTCCTGCTGCTGGACGGGCACCTGCCGGCCCTCGCGCTCGCGGTGGCGCGCGAGGCGCGCGAACGGGGTGCGGCCGTGGTGCTCGACGGCGGGTCGTGGAAGCCGGACGCCGCGGAGATGATCGGCTCGTGCGACGCGGTCGTGGTGTCGGCGGACTTCCGGCCACCGGGGGTCGGGGCGGGCGACGTGCTCGCCGCGGTCGCGGGGCTCGGCCCGCGGTTCGTCGCCCGCACCCGCGGTCCGGGTCCGGTCGAGGTGCTCGACGCGGGGGAGCGGTACGACGTCGTGGTCCCCGAGCCGGAGCGCGTCGTCGACACGCTCGGGGCGGGGGACGTGGTCCACGGGGCCTTCGCGGCGGGGGCGGCGCGCGGCGCGTCGTGGCGGGCCGCGCTCGAGCAGGCCGTCGTCGTCGCGTCGCGCTCGGTGGAGCACCCGGGCGCGCGGGGCTGGGTCGACGCGGCGGGCTCGCCCTGACGCGGACGGGCCGGGTCGACGGGCCGCCACGACCGGGACCCAGGTCCCGGGGTGCGGGCCGATCGGCAACATTTCGGTCACGAAGCCGCGAGGAAGTTGACAGCCACTTAGTAAAGGCAGTCTACTAACAAACATGACAACGGCAGTCACCGGGACCGGAGCACCGAGGAGGCGTCTGAGCACAGGGCTCAGGCCGACCTCGAAGGTGCTGCCCGAGCACGCTCGGGCCCACAACCGGTCCCTCGTGCTGCAGCACCTGTTCCACGAGGGGCCCACCTCGCGCGCCGACCTGGCGCGCGCCACGTCCCTCACCCGCGTGACCATCTCCGACCTCGTCTCCGTGCTCATCGCCGAGGGCCTGGTCGAGGAGCTCGGCGTCCGCCCGGGCCAGCGCGTCGGCAAGCCCGCGATCCTCGTCGGGATGCGCACGAGCGCGTACCAGATCGTCTCCGTGGACCTCACGGACGACGAGGTGCTGCGCGGCGCGGTCCTCACCCTCACCGGCGACTTCGTCGTCCGGCAGAGCCTGGCGGTCGACGGTCGCACCGGCACCGAGCTGGTCGACCTCCTGACGCGCTTCTGCCGCGGGCTCATCGCGTCCGCCACCCAGCCGGTCATCGGCGTGGGGATCGGGTCGCCCGGCGTCGTCGACGCCGAGGGGCGAGTCATCGAGGCGCCCAACCGTCGCTGGTACGACGTCCCGCTCGCCGCGCAGCTCACCGAGCGGCTCGGTCTCGCCGTCCACGTGGCCAACGACGCGAACATCGCCGCTCTCGGCGAGTTCACGTTCGGCGGCGCGGCCGGCGACGGGCTGCTCGTCCTCACCGTGGGAGAGGGCGTGGGCGCGGGCATCATGGTCGACGGCGCGCGCGTGCACGGGCACGCGGACGCCGCCGGCGAGCTCGGGCACGTGACCGTGGTCGAGGACGGCGAGCCGTGCGCCTGCGGGCGCCGCGGCTGCCTCGAGACCGTGCTGTCCGTGCCGGCGCTGCGCCGCGCGGTGGACGGGCTCGACACCGAGGCTTCCGACGCCGTCCTGGCGTCGGTGGGCAGGACGCTGGGCATCGCTCTGGCACCTGTCGTCAGTGCGCTCAACCTCGCGGAGGTGCTCATCAGCGGTCCTGCGGACCTGCTCGACGGGCCTCTGCGCGAGGCGGCGTTCGAGACCATCCGCTCCCGCACGATGCCGGTCATCGGCAGCGGGCTCCAGGTGCGGATGGCCACGCTCGACGAAGACGTCGTCCTCGCTGGGGCAGCCGTCCTCGTCCTGTCCGGACAGCTGGGGGTCTCCTGAGCCGACGACGCTCGGACTGACCTCCACGCCCGACCGGGGCCGGGTCCCGACCCAGCCCCCTCAGACCTCCTGGGAACCCCAGAGCAGCATCCCCAGGAATGCAGTACCCCTGCACGTGCTCGATTACGCAGGACTCCTGCCACACCTCCGGTGGCGTCACCGACGCCGCCACCAAGAAACACCGAGAGGAAGCACCCAGTGAAGAGGAACCGTCTCGTCGCCGCCTCCGTGGCGTCGACGATCACCCTGGCGCTCGCGCTGACCGCCTGCAGCACCGGCGGGAGCGGCGACAACGGCTCCGGCGAGACCGAGGCCACGACCGGCGACATCCGTGTCTGGCTCAACGGCTCGGACACGCCCGACGCCGCGCGCGAGTACCTCAAGACGACGTTCGAGGAGGAGAACCCGGGCAGCACCCTCACGATCGAGGAGCAGTCCTGGACCGGCCTCGTCGACAAGCTCACGACCTCGCTCTCCGGGTCGGACAGCCCGGACGTCGTCGAGGTCGGCAACACGCAGTCCCCGGCGTTCACGTCCGCGGGCTACTTCCGTGAGATCACGGAGGAGGAGTTCCAGTCCTTCGGCGGCGACGACCTGCTCAAGGGCTTCGTCGAGGCCGGCGACTGGGACGAGAAGCACTACGCCCTGCCGTACTACGCGGGCTCGCGCGCCGTCTTCTACTCGCCGTCGGCCATCGGCTCGGAGATCACCGTCCCGACGACGCTCGACGAGTACGTCACGCTGGGCACGTCGCTCAAGACGGACACCCGCTCGGGCGTCTACTGGCCCGGCCAGGACTGGTACAACGCGCTCCCGTTCGTGTGGGAGAACGGTGGCTTCATCGCGGAGCAGAACGACTCCGGCGAGTGGGAGGCGGGCTTCTCGAGCGAGGGCGGCCTCGCCGGTCTCGCGCAGGTCCAGGACCTCATGCTCAAGGCGTCGCTCGCGCCGAAGGACGGGCAGGAGACCGACCTCCAGGTGCCGTTCTGCGAGGGCAACGTCGCGTTCCTCTCGGCGCCGACGTGGATCCAGTGGTCCATCAACGCCCCGGAGGAGCCCGAGACGCCGGACGGCGTCCCGGGCTGCGCCTCGACCTACGGCGCCGACCTCACCGCCTTCCCGCTCCCGGGCAAGGAGGCCGGCACGACCGCGCAGGTCTTCGCCGGTGGCTCGAACATCGCCGTGGCGCAGAAGTCGAACAACCCTGAGCTCGCGTTCAAGGCGTTCGAGATCATGATGAGCGACGAGTACCAGACGATCCTGGCGCAGAACGGCCTCATCCCGGCCCGCGTCTCGCTCTCGAGCGAGGTCCCGCAGGACAACGCGATCGCCCAGGCCGGTGTCGCCGCCGCGGCGAACACGCGCCTCACCCCGCCGTCGCCCAAGTGGGCCGACGTCGAGGCGCAGAACGTGCTCCAGACCGCCTTCACGCGGATCGCGAACGGTGACGACGTCAAGACCGTCGCCACCGACCTGGACGCGAAGATCGAGGAGATCCTCAACAGCTGAGCCCGTCCGGTGGCGCCCGGCTCGTCCGGGCGCCACCGGAGGCTCGAGCCGTCAGGGGTGGGGTCTCCTCGTGGGGAGCCCCCACCCCTTCCCATGACGGGCCGTCGGCACGTCACCTGCGCACCACCGCGCACCCCTGACGGAGTGAGGAAATGAGCTCAACCACCCTCGAACCCCGCACCGAGCGCCCCGGCGCCGTGCGGCCACCCAAGAAGCGGCGTCCACCGATCCTGCCCTGGACGCTCCTCGTCCCCAGCCTCGTCGTGCTGGGGGTCCTGGTCGGGTACCCGATCGTCCGACTGATCGTCATGTCGTTCCAGGAGTACGAGCGGGCCCAGCTCATGGGGCAGCCCGCCGAGTGGGTCGGCTTCGACAACTACGTCCAGGTCCTCACGGACGTCGACGGCTTCTGGACCGTGCTGCTGCGCAGCTTCATCTTCATGGTCGTCTGTGTCGCGCTGACGATGGTCCTGGGCACGCTCATCGCGCTGCTCATGATGCGGCTCGGCAAGGGCTTCCGCCTGCTGGTCTCGGTCGGCCTGCTCCTCGCCTGGGCCATGCCCGCCCTCGCCGCGACGATCGTCTGGGGCTGGATCTTCGACACCCAGTACGGCGTGATCAACAACCTCCTGACGAAGATCACGGGTGACAACTGGATGGGTCACTCGTGGCTTCTCAACCCCCTCCAGTTCTTCCTCATCGCCACGATCATCATCGTGTGGGGAGCGATCCCGTTCGTCGCCTTCACGATGTACGCGGGCCTGACGCAGATCCCCGGCGAGGTGCTCGAGGCCGCGCAGCTCGACGGTGCGGGTCCGGTCCAGCGCTTCCGGCTCATCATGATCCCGTACGTGCGCAGCATCATCACGGTGCTCATCGTGCTCTCGATCATCTGGGACCTGCGCGTGTTCACGCAGATCTACGCGCTCCAGGGCGTGGGCGGTGACCGCGAGAAGACGAACACCATCGGTGTGTACATCTACCAGATGGGCATGGCGCAGGGGCACTACGGGCTGGCCGGCGCGATCTCGGTGATCTTCGTCTTCATCATGCTCGCCATCTCCTTCTACTACGTGCGCCAGACGATCCGGGAGGAAGAACTGTGAGCACCATCTCGACCACCCCCCGGACCTCGGTGCGGCACGCCTCGCCCGCGGGCAAGCCGGCTCCGCGCAAGAACCGCGAGACGCAGCGCAAGAAGGCCGCCAACGTCGGCTT
The DNA here is from genome assembly GCF_042797035.1 of Cellulosimicrobium sp. NPDC057862. Taxonomy (NCBI): domain Bacteria; kingdom Bacillati; phylum Actinomycetota; class Actinomycetes; order Micrococcales; family Promicromonosporaceae; genus Cellulosimicrobium; species Cellulosimicrobium sp. NPDC057862. Next base: position 357,568 of record NZ_JBHVMH010000003.1, on the reverse strand, counting down.
CGCGATCCTCGCGATCATCGTCTTCGTCGCCTCGATCTTCCCGGTCTACTGGATGATCAACACCTCGTTCCTGCCGTCGAGCCTCATCCGCGGCACGGACCTGCACTTCTTCCCGACGCCGGACGTCTTCACCCTGAACAACTACGTGTCGGCGTGGACCGACACGTCGCGCGCCCCGCTGCCGCCGGCGATGGGGAACTCGATCATGGTGACGTTCTTCACCCTCGTCATCGCGATGGTGTTCGGCTTCCTCGCGTCGCTCGCGGTCACGCGGTTCCGGTTCACCGGTCGTCGCGCCTTCATCATCGCGATCCTCGTGGTCCAGATGATCCCGGGCGAGGCGATGATGATCTCGATCTTCCGGATCATCGACGGCTGGCAGATGCTCAACACGATCGTGGGTCTGGGCATCGTCTACGTGTCCGGCGTCCTGCCCTTCACGATCTGGACGCTGCGCGGGTTCGTCAACGGCGTGCCCGCGGAGCTCGAGGAGGCGGCCATGATCGACGGCTGCTCGCGCGGCAGGGCCTTCTGGAAGATCACCTTCCCGCTCCTCGCACCGGGCCTCGTCGCGACGGGCGTGTTCGCCTTCATCCAGGCGTGGAACGAGTTCGTCATGGCGCTGATCATCATGAACCGCCCCGAGTCCATGACGCTGCCCGTGTGGCTGCGGACGTTCCAGCAGGCGACCCAGGCGACCAACTGGGGAGCCCTCATGGCAGGTTCGGTGATCATCGCCATTCCCGTGGTGGTCTTCTTCCTCATCGTCCAGGGTCGGATGACCGGTGGCCTCGTCTCGGGTGCGGTGAAGGGCTGACGTGAGCGACCTGAGCACGGCTGCCTCGCTGAACGGCGAGGCAGCCGCAGCCCTGGCCGGCAGCCCCGGTCCCGGTGGCACGCCGCGATGCGACTCCGCGGCGACCGGGAACGCGGTCGGTCTCGACATCGGCGGGACCAAGGTGCTCGCCGCCTTCCTCGGACCCGACGGCGTCGCGCGGGAGACCCTGCGCCTGCCGACCGTCCGCGGTCCGCAGGGCGTGGTGTCCAGCGCGGCCCGCGCGGTCCGCGAGGTGGTGCGCCGTGCGGGCGTGGAGCTCGCGGAGGTCGACGGCGTCGGCGTCGGCGTGCCGGGACTGGTGGACCCCGAGGACGGCTCCGTCATGCACGCCGTCAACCTCGGCATCGAGGGCGGGCGCTTCGCGCTGGCGGAGGCGCTGTCGGCGGAGCTCGGCGGCCTTCCGGTCCAGGTCGACAACGACCTCAACGTCGCCGCGCTCGGTGCCTCGCACCTGCGCGGGGACGACGGGTCGGACCTCGCGTTCCTCGCGCTGGGGACCGGTCTGGCCGCAGGGATCGTGCTCGGTGGCGAGCTGCGCCGGGGCGTGAGCGGCGCGGCGGGCGAGATCGGTCACATCCCGATCGACCCGCACGGCCCCGAGTGCGCGTGCGGCCAGCGCGGGTGCGTCGAGGTCTACGCCTCGGGCTCCGCGGTGTCCGCCCGGTGGCCGTCGCGCCACGGCCGGCCCGCGCCCGCGGAGCTCTTCGACGCGGCCGCGGCGGGCGACCCGGAGGCGATCCGGATCAAGGACGACTTCGCGTCCGCCGTCGCCTCCGCGGTGCGGATCCTCGAGCTGACGGTCGACGTCCGGCACGTCGTCCTCGGTGGCGGTGTGTCCGCCCTGGGGCAGCCGCTCCTCGACGCCGTGCGCGCCGCGCTCGACGCGCAGTCGAGCACGTCCCCGTTCCTGTCCTCGTTGCGTCTCGCCGAGCGGGTCTCGCTCGCTCCGGCGGACGTGCCCGTCGCCGCGGTGGGTGCTGCCCTCGTCGGCCGTCGAAAGGTGAAGTGATGGAGGTCGTGATCGCTCCTGCGGAGCGGTTGGCGGTGCTGGCTGCGGACGCGATCGAGAAGGTGGTGCGGTCGCGGCCGGAGGCGGTGCTGGGGCTGGCGACGGGTTCGTCGCCGTTGAGGGTGTACGACGAGCTGGCGCGGCGTCACCGTGAGGACGGGTTGTCGTTCGCGGGGGTGAGGGCGTTCATGCTCGACGAGTACGTGGGCCTGCCGTCGGAGCACCCGGAGCGGTACCGGAACGTGATCGAGACGGAGATCGCCTCGCGGGTGGACTTCGGCCCGGGCGCGGTCCAGGGCCCGGACGGCAACGCTGAGGACCTGGTCGCGGCGTGCGCGGCGTACGAGGAGTCGATCGCGGCGGCCGGGGGTGTGGACCTGCAGGTCCTGGGGATCGGTACGGACGGGCACATCGCGTTCAACGAGCCGGGCTCGTCGCTGGCGTCGCGGACGCGGATCAAGACGTTGACGGCGCAGACGCGGGTGGACAACGCGCGGTTCTTCGGTGACGACGTGGACCGGGTGCCGCGGCACTGCCTGACGCAGGGGCTGGCCACGATCATGTCGGCGCGGCACCTGGTGCTGCTGGCCACGGGCAAGGGCAAGGCGGAGGCGGTGCACCAGCTCGTGGAGGGTCCGATCAGCGCGTTGTGGCCCGCGACGATCATGCAGATGCACCCGCACGCCACGGTGCTGGTCGACGACGCTGCGGCCTCGCGCCTGCAGCTCGGGGACTACTACCGCCAGACGTACGCGTCCAAGCCCGACTGGCAGGGCCTGTAGCCGATCTGCCACTGAACTCTCGCGGGCTGTCGCCCGCGACGCGCAGCCGCCCGCCGGCGCGCGGTCCACGCCCCTGGACCGCCGCGCCGGCGGGCTCTTGTCGTCGCCCGTCCGGGGCGGTGGGCGGCACGTGCGGACGACGCCGCGCCGCACGGGTGTCGGCGCACCGACGTAGACTTCCCTCCATGATCGAACTCCGTGCGAGCACGCCCCCCGGGGGTCCTGAGGACCCGTTCCGGAACCCCGCGACCGAGCCGACGACCGGCACGTCGACCGGGGTGCTCGAGCGCGAGGAGACGCGCGAGCAGACCGAGCCGGGCGACCACGAGCGCTTCGCGCACTACGTGCGCAAGGAGAAGATCATGGAGTCCGCGCTCTCCGGCAAGCCGGTGATCGCGCTGTGCGGCAAGGTCTGGGTGCCCGGGCGCGACCCGAACAAGTTCCCCGTGTGCCCCACGTGCAAGGAGATCTACGACGGTCTGCGGGACCCGCAGGACGGCGAGGGTGACTCCGGCAAGTGAGCGCGGAGCACCACACGACGTCCACCGGTCACTCCGTCCCCGACACCCGTAGCAGGACCACCCCACCCGCGCCGCAGAGCCCGTCGTCGGCCGCGGCGTCGCACCTCTCGCCCGCGTTCCCGCGCCGTGCCCCGTGGGGCTCGGCGTCGAAGCTGCGCGCGTGGCAGGCGGAGGCTCTCGAGCTCTACCGCACACGTGCGCCGCGCGACTTCCTCGCCGTCGCGACCCCCGGAGCGGGCAAGACGACGTTCGCGCTGCGCGTCGCGACCGAGCTCCTGGAGCAGGGCGTGGTACGGCGGGTGACGGTCGTCGCGCCGACCGAGCACCTCAAGCACCAGTGGGCCGACGCCGCCGCGCGCGTCGGCATCCGGATCGACCCGAACTTCCGCAACAGCCAGGGCCGGCACGGTGCCCACTACGACGGTGTCGCGCTGACCTACGCGCAGATCGCCGCGAAGCCCGCGCTGCACGCGGCACGCACGACCGCCGACCGCACGCTCGTCATCCTCGACGAGGTGCACCACGGCGGCGACGCGCTGTCGTGGGGCGACGCGGTGCGCGAGGCGTTCGAGGACGCGACGCGCCGCCTCGCCCTCACAGGCACGCCCTTCCGGTCCGACACCGCGGCGATCCCGTTCGTCGAGTACGAGCGCGGACCCGACGGCATCCGCCGCTCGCGTGCGGACTACACGTACGGCTACGGCGACGCTCTGCGCGACCACGTCGTCCGGCCGGTGCTGTTCCTGTCGTACTCGGGCAACATGCGCTGGCGCACGAAGGCCGGCGACGAGGTGAGCGCGCGACTCGGCGAGGCGCTGACCAAGGACATGACCGGCCAGGCGTGGCGCACGGCGCTCGACCCGAACGGCGAGTGGATCCCGTCGGTCCTCGCGGCGGCGGACAAGCGGCTCAGCGAGGTGCGGCGCGCGATCCCCGACGCGGGGGGACTGGTCATCGCGACCGACCAGACCGACGCCCGCGCCTACGCGGGCCACCTCGCCCGCATCACGGGGAAGTCACCGACGGTCGTCCTCTCCGACGACGACGACGCGAGCAGCCGCATCGACGAGTTCTCGGACGGCGACGGGCGCTGGATGGTCGCGGTCCGCATGGTCTCCGAGGGCGTCGACGTCCCGCGCCTCGCCGTGGGCGTGTACGCGACCTCGACGGCGACCCCGCTGTTCTTCGCGCAGGCGGTCGGACGGTTCGTGCGGGCGCGCAAGCGCGGTGAGACGGCGTCGGTGTTCCTGCCGAGCGTGCCGCACCTGCTCGAGCTGGCGAACGGGCTCGAGATCGAGCGCGACCACGCGCTCGACCGCCCGCTCACGGCGGAGGAGCAGGGCGAGGGCTTCAACCCCGAGGACGCACTCCTGGCGGAGGCGAACCGCGAGGACAAGGCGTCGGGCGAGCTCGTCCAGGGCTCGTTCGAGGCGCTCGAGGCGCAGGCGTCGTTCGACCGCGTGCTCTTCGACGGCGGTGAGTTCGGGACGGGCGCGGACGTCGGGTCGGACGAGGAGCTCGACTTCCTCGGTCTCCCCGGCCTCCTCGACGCGGACCAGGTCACCACGCTGCTGCGCCAGCGCCAGGCCGACCAGCTCAGCGCTCGCTCGAAGAACACGCAATCGGCGGAGCGGGAGCGGGCCGAGATGGACCACCGGCGCGCGGCCGAGCTGCGCAAGGAGCTCCAGCAGCTCGTGTCCGCCTGGTCGCGCCGCAGCGGGCAGCCGCACGGCTCGGTGCACACCGAGCTGCGGCGGCGCTGCGGCGGACCCGAGGTGCCGCTCGCGACGGTCGAACAGCTCGACGCGCGCGTCGCTACCGTCCGAGGCTGGTTCGTCGGCAAGCGATAGGGCCGTCGTGGACCCGGTGCCCGGCCGGGACGACGCGGCCGGACACCGGGATCACAGCCCGGCGAGGCCGGGTTGTGGGCACTCGGCGTTCATCCGCACCTGCTCGGCGTCGGCACTCTCGGCGGGCAGCGCGCCGAGTGCCTCGACGAACGCCTCGTAGGCGCTCCACGCCGTTCCCTCCGACGCGACGAAGTCCGACTCGCTCACCGGTTCGGGGATCGAGTAGCCCTGGGCGAGCAGGCACTCCCTCGTGTCGAGCTGGCGGTCGTAGAGCCCGTGGAGCTGGCTCGTGGTCAACGGGGCGCGGTAGGCCGAGCCGAGGATGGAACGGGTGCACTCACCCAGCGCCTCACCGAGGGCTGAGTCGAGGGCCGGGTCGATCGAGTAGAAGCCACCGAGCTCGTCCGTGCGGAAGTCGAGACCACGTTCCGTGAGGCAGCGGGACTGTCGGGCGACCAGGTCGGCGTCCTCGGCGAGCTGGTTGTCCATCCAGGCTGGGCGTTCGTACGCCGTCGCGGTGCGCGCCGGCTCCACCGGCTCCGAGCCGCTGCCGCACGCCACGACCGTGAGGAGCAGGGCCGCCGCCCCCACCGTCGTGGGCAGGCGGTGCCCGACCCGCCGGGCTGTCCGGGATCCGCGGATCCCGGACAGCCCTCGTGGCGGACGGCGCATCAGTAGATGCAGCCCTTGCTGATCGACAGGGTCGATCCGCCGCCCCACACCAGCCACTCGCCCGAGCGGACGCCGTAGGCGTTGTAGCGGTAGGTCTTGGTGGCGGAGGTGCCCCAGTCGTACTTGCCCGAGGGGGCGCCGATCCGGCTCCGCCCCGGAGCCCAGATGCTCACGCTGTACTTCGAGGTGCCGGCGACCCACGACCCGCCCGATGCTGCCGAGCAGCTCGTGTCGGGGTACGCGTTCACGTTGGCGGACGCGGTGCTCGCGCCGGAAAGAAGAGATACCGCGACGGCGAGGGCGACGACGGCGGCCTGGACGGACTTCTTCATTCTGGTTCCCCTACCTCCGACCCGTCCGGCACCGTCATTAGTGCGCGTCCATAACGAATCGGCCAGCGCCGATGCTAGCGAAGCGTGGCGGCTACGGGAAGAGCTCGCGGCGCCCCACGTCTCCGGGACGCGACGTCGCGTGGCGGCCTCGGCGCCCGGGGGCGTGCCGGCCGCCCGCCCGGCCGATCACCGCAGGTCAGGGGAGCGTGCGTACGACCGTCGGGATCGCCGGGTCGCCCGCTGAGAGGCGGCGGGCGCCGCGCGGCAGCTCGGCGCGGGCCTCGCGGTGGCGGAGGGCCGCGTTCTGCACGCCGTAGGACCCGACCCAGCGCGAGTCGACCGCGCCGTCGACGACGAGGGGGACCTGGAGCGGGCGCAGGTCGCCGTCGTCGGCCTCCCACTCCCGGACGGCGAGGTCGGCGCCGGTGACGACGACCTCCTCGACCGCGCGCCCGTCGACGTCGTACCGGCGCGCGGCGACCTTGCGCCCGCCGGTGCTGGTCTTGGCCGTGGACGCCTTCGCGACGGGCTGGAGCACGCCGGAGGAGTCGGCGCGGGCGACGAGCTTGTAGACCATGCCGCACGTGGGCGCGCCCGAACCGGTGACGAGCGACGTGCCGACGCCGTAGGAGTCGACGGGCGCGGCGGCGAGCGACGCGATGGCGTACTCGTCGAGGTCGGACGTGACGGTGATCTTCGTGTCGTGCGCGCCGAGGGAGTCGAGCTGGCGGCGCACCTCGACGGCGAGCACGCCGAGGTCGCCCGAGTCGAGGCGGACCGCACCGAGGCGACCGCCGGCGGCGCGGACGGCGTTCTGGACGCCTCTGCGCACGTCGTAGGTGTCGACGAGGAGCGTGGTCCCGGGGCCGAGCGAGGCGACCTGCGAGGCGAAGGCCGCCTCCTCGTCGTCGTGCAGGAGCGTGAAGGCGTGCGCGGCGGTGCCGATGGTCGCCAGCCCGTAGCGGCGTCCCGCCTCGAGGTTGGACGTCCCGGCGAACCCGCCGACCACGGCGGCGCGTGCCGCGGCGACCGCGGCCTGCTCGTGCGCGCGCCGCGCACCCATCTCGAGGCACGGGCGCTCGACGGCGGCGCTCGTCATGCGCGACGCGGCGGAGGCGACGGCGGAGTCGTAGTTGAGGATCGACAGCACGAGCGTCTCGAGCAGGACCGCCTCGGCGAACGTGCCCTCGACGCTCATCACGGGCGACTGCGGGAAGAAGACCTCGCCCTCGGCGTACCCGGAGACGGTCCCGGTGAACCGGTAGCCGGCGAGGTACTCGAGCGTGCGGTCGTCGACGACCGACTGCGCGTGGAGCCAGTCGAGCTCCTCGGTGCCGAAGCGGAACGACGACAGCGCCTCGAGGACGCGTCCCGTCCCCGCGAGAACCCCGTACCGGCGCCCCGGGGGGAGTCGGCGCGTGAAGACCTCGAACAGGCAGTGCCGGTCGGCGGTGCCGTCCGCGAGCGCGGCTTGGAGCATCGTCAGCTCGTAGCGGTCGGTGAGGAGGGCGGTCGACGCGACCGGCTGGTAGGGCGGGCGCTGCGTCGCCGGGCCGGCCTGTCGTCCTAGCGAGGCAGCGCTGTCGGTGGGGGCGAGGGCGACGCTGCCCGGGTCGGCGAGGCTCATGCGGAATACGGTAGGGCAGCGGCCGGCGCGACGGGCGTCGACAGGCCCACGAATACAGTGGTGGCGTGAGCCCCCAGCCGATCTTCACCCGCGCCACCGGCGCGCGGGCGTCCGTGACCGTGCCCGAGGAGGCGACGCGGGTCGACGAGACCGTCCTCCCCGACAGCCCGTGGGTCACCCTCGTGTGGAACGACCCGGTCAACCTCATGAGCTATGTCGCGTACGTGTTCGAGTCGTACTTCGGGTACGCCGCGGAGCGCGCCCACGAGCTCATGCTCCAGGTGCACCAGGAGGGTCGCGCCGTGGTGTCGACAGGCGACCGCGAGCGCATGGAGGTCGACGTGCAGGCGATGCACTCGTTCGGGCTGTGGGCGACGCTCCAGAAGGACGGCGAGCAGTGAAGCCCTTCCGCGCCGAGGCGCACGGGTACGTCGCGGAGCTCGAGCCGTCGGAGCGGATCGTGCTCGCGCAGCTCGCGGGCGACGTCGCGCAGATGCTCCAGGAGGGCGTGCCGGGGCGGGCACCGGGCGAGCCCGGGCCGCCCGTGCCCGACGACGCGTGGTCGCCCCCCGGCTGGACGGGCCCGGTGCCCGGCGGGCACGCGACGGACGCGACGCCGCCGCCCGACCCGGCGGTGCGGCGTCTGCTCCCGGACGCGTCGGACGACGTCGAGGTGGCGGCCGAGTTCCGGCGGTTCACGCAGGACGACCTGGCGGCGCGCAAGGTCGGGCGGCTGGTGCTGCTGGCGCGCATGCTCGTGGACTCGGAGCCGTCCGAGGCGGCCCCGTTCGCGGTCGCCCGCGAGGAGGCCAAGGACGTCGCGGGGGCGCTGACGGACGTGCGCCTGGTGCTCGCCGAGCGGCTCGGCCTCCGGACCGACGAGCAGGTCGAGGGCCTGTACGACGAGCTGGACCGCGAGGGCGACGACGGCCCGGACGACGGCGAGGTGGGCGGCGCGCCGCGCCGCTTCCTCGTGAGCGTGTTCCTGCTGACGGGCCTCCTCCAGGAGTCGCTCGTGGACGGCATGCTCGCCGACCTCCGGGCGGGGCGCGGCGGGTCCTGAGGGTCGGCCCGCGCGTCGGACTCGGCACGGCCCCCTGTGGGCGCTGCCACAGACGGGAGCCGCGGTTCGGTGCGCCTCGCGTGCGGGCGCGCCAGTAGGCTCGGGCGGGTGAACGACGCTCCCATCGGGATCTTCGACTCGGGCGTGGGCGGCCTGACCGTCGCGCGCTCGATCCTGGACCAGCTCCCGAACGAGTCCCTCCTCTACATCGGGGACACCGCGAACGGCCCCTACGGGCCCAAGCCGCTCGCGGCGGTCCGGGCGATGGCGCTGGCGATCATGGACCAGCTCGTCGACGACGGCGTGAAGATGCTCGTCATCGCGTGCAACTCGGCCTCCTCGGCGGTCCTGCGCGACGCGCGCGAGCGGTACACGCAGCGCCACGGCCTGCCGGTCGTCGAGGTGATCCTCCCGGCGGCGCGGCGCGCGGTCGCGGCGACGCGCTCGGGGCGGATCGGGGTCATCGGGACGCGCGCCACCATCACGTCGCGGTCCTACGAGGACGCCTTCGCCGTCACGCCGGGCCTGCACCTGACGACCCAGGCGTGCCCGGACTTCGTGCCCCTCGTCGAGCAGGGCGTGACGTCGGGGCCCGAGGTGCTGGAGGTCGCGCACCGCTACCTCGACCCCGTCAAGGCGGAGGGCGTCGACACGCTCGTGCTCGGGTGCACCCACTACCCCCTGCTGACGGGCGCGATCTCGTACGTCATGGGCGAGGAGGTCACGCTCGTGTCGAGCGCGGAGGAGACGGCCAAGGACGTCTACCGCACGCTCGTCGCGCACGACCTCGAGCGCTCGCGCGACGCGGGCCCGCCGCGGCACCGCTTCCTCGCGACGGGGAGCGCGGAGCCGTTCGAGCACCTCGCGCGCCGGTTCCTCGGCCCCGAGGTGCTCAGCGTGGAGGCTGCCTGATGCGCCTCGTCACGGTCGGGTGCTCGGGGTCGTTCGCGGGGCCCGAGTCGCCCGCGTCGTCGTACCTCGTCCAGGTCCCGGCCTCCGAGGCCGAGGCCGCGGGGTTCGAGGCGCGCGACTGGAACGTCGTGCTCGACCTCGGCAACGGGTCTCTGGGCGCGCTCCAGCGGTTCGTCGACCCGCTCGACCTCGACGCCGTCGCGCTGTCGCACCTGCATCCCGACCACTTCGTCGACGTCTGCGGGCTGTACGTGTACCTGCGCTACCACCCCGAGCGCGGCTCGACCCGCACCGGGGTGCCGAGCCGCCTCGCGGTGCTGGGCCCGTCGGGGACGGCGGCGCGCGTCGAGGCCGCGTACGGGGCCGAGCCCGGCGACGGGATGAGCGAGGAGCTCGACGTGCGGGTCTGGGACCCGCGCACGCCCGTGCGGGTGGGACCGCTCACGCTCGAGCCGTACCGCGTGTTCCACCCGGTCGAGGCGTACGGCGTCCGCGTCACGGGGCCGTCGTCGCTGCGGCCGGGCGAGCAGGCCGTGCTCGCGTACACGGGCGACACCGACGCGTGCGACGGCGTCGTCGAGCTCGCGCGCGACGCCGACCTGCTGCTGTCGGAGGCAGCGTTCCACGAGGGCCGGGACGACGGCGTCGAGCGCGGCATCCATCTCACGGGGCGCCGGGCGGGCGAGGTCGCGACGGCGGCCGGCGCGCACCGCCTGGTGCTGACCCACCTCCCCGCGTGGAACGACCCCGAGCGCTCGCGCGCGGAGGCCCGCGAGTCGTACGCGGGCCGAGTCGACGTGGCGACCACGGGCGCAGTCTTCGACCTCTGACCGTGAGTGCGTGAAATAGTCGCGCCGCAGGCCGATCGGCGCGACTATTTCATGCACTCAGCGGGTGTCGGGGGGTCGGTAAGGTGGCCGCATGACCACCCCTGCCTCTTCCGCGGTCGTGCGCGCCGACGGCCGCACGCCCGACCAGCTCCGCCCCGTGACCATCACCCGCCACTGGCTCGACCAGGCCGAGGGCAGCGTGCTCGTCGAGTTCGGCCGCACGCGCGTGCTGTGCGCGGCGTCGTTCACGGAGGGCGTGCCGCGCTGGCGCAAGGGGTCGGGCGAGGGCTGGGTCACCGCCGAGTACGCGATGCTCCCGCGCGCGACCAACGAGCGCAGCCAGCGCGAGTCGGTCAAGGGCAAGATCGGCGGCCGCACGCACGAGATCTCGCGCCTCGTCGGCCGGTCCCTGCGCGCGATCATCGACGTCTCGGCGCTCGGCGAGAACACGATCGTGCTCGACTGCGACGTCCTCCAGGCCGACGGCGGCACGCGCACCGCCGCGATCACCGGAGCCTACGTGGCGCTCGCCGACGCGGTCGCGTGGGGCCAACGCCACGGCCACATCAAGGGCGGCAAGCCCGTGCTGACCGACTCCGTCGCCGCCGTGAGCGTCGGGATCATCGACGGCACGCCCATGCTCGACCTCCCCTACGTGGAGGACGTGCGCGCCGAGACGGACATGAACGTCGTCGTCACGGGCTCGGGCACGTTCGTCGAGGTGCAGGGCACCGCCGAGCACGCCCCGTTCGACCGCGCCGAGCTCGACGCGCTGCTCGACCTCGCCGTCGCGGGCGCCGCGGACCTCACGGCGATCCAGCGCGCGGCGCTCGCGACGGACGCGCGGTGAGCGGCGCTCCCGAGGCGACGGGCGTCGTCGTGCCCGACGGCGCGCGCCTCGTCCTCGCGACGCACAACCCGGGCAAGATCGCCGAGCTGCGCGCCATCCTGGCGGCTGAGCTCGACGCGCACCCCGGCCTCGAGCTGGCGCCCGGGGCGATCGTCGGTGCCGGCGACGTCGGCGCGCCCGAGCCCGTCGAGGACGGCGTGACGTTCGCCGAGAACGCGCTCATCAAGGCGCGCGCCCTGGTCGCGGCCACCGGGCTGCCGGCCGTCGCGGACGACTCCGGTCTCGCCGTCGACGTGCTGGGCGGCGCGCCGGGCATCTTCTCCGCCCGCTGGGCCGGGCGGCACGGCGACGACGTCGCGAACCTCGAGCTCCTGCTCGCCCAGCTCGGGGACGTGCGCGCCGAGCACCGGGCCGCGGGCTTCGTGTGCGCTGCGGCGCTCGTCACGCCCGACGGTACCGAGGTGGTGCGCACGGGCGAGATGCGCGGGACGCTGCTCACCGCGCCGCGGGGCGAGAACGGGTTCGGGTACGACCCGATCCTCCTGCCGGAGGAGCAGCCGGGCGGCGTCGAGAACGGTGCCCGGTCCGCGGCCGAGCTGAGCCCGGCGGAGAAGAACGCGATCAGCCACCGGGGCAAGGCGTTCCGCGCCCTCGCCCCGGACGTCGTCGCCGCCCTGTCAGCGCGGTAGCGGGCCGCCGGCGAGGTCGCGCGCGCGCCGCCGCCGGTCTCCCGGTCGGAGCACGCCGACGAGCGCGACCACGCCACGCCAGCCCAGCATCGTCACCGCGAGGAACCCGAAGGACACGAGCTGGAACGCCGGGGCGACGCCCTGGCCGGTGAGGACGCGCAGGAGGACGCCGAGCGCCCAGGTGCAGGCCCAGATGACCACTCCCGCCGGCCACAGGGCCCACGGGCGGCGCCACGCGCGCGTGACGAGCCAGCCCAGCGCGGCGCCTGCCGCGAACGGCCAGGCGACGACGAGCAGCCGGGCCATGCCCTCGTCGGCGGAGTGCGTCGCGAGGCCGCCGCTCGCGAGCGCCAGGACGCACGCGACGTCGGCGAGGGCGGCGAGCAGGACGAGCCCGGGACGGCGCGGGCTCGCTCCGGTGGGCGCGGGGTCGGTCATGCTCACGACCGTACCCCGCCCGCGGGATCGACCCGGACGGTCGAGGTCGAACCTCAGGGGGCCGATCTCGCGACGCGGGGGTCGATCTCGCGGAGGCCACGTCGCCACCTAGGGTGGTCCCCGTGCATCTCGCCGCCGACGACCTCGCCTTCGCCTACCCCGGACGTCCCGTCCTCGACGGCGTGAGCCTGCGCGTGGCCGGAGGGACGCGGCTGGGCGTCGTGGGGGAGAACGGCACGGGCAAGTCGACGCTGCTGCACGTGCTCTCGGGTGACCTGACCCCCGGCCGCGGGGAGGTGCGCCGCGCGGGCTCGCTCGCGCTCGTCGAGCAGGAGCTCGCGATCGAGCCGGGCCAGACCGTCGGCACGCTCGTCGCCGCGACGCTGAGCGGGCTGCGGGCGGTCGCCGCCGAGCTCGAGGCCGCGGCCCGCGACTTCGACCACGAGGCCGGGGACCTCGCCGAGCTCACGGAGATCCTCGCGCGGGCCGAGCACCTCGCCGTGTGGGACGCCGACCGCCGCGTCGACGTCGCGCTGTCCCGGCTCGGTGCGTGCAGGGACCGGGACCGCGAGCTCGCGACGCTGTCCGTGGGCGAGCGCTACCGCGTGCGGCTCGCGTGCCGGCTCGCCGAGCGCGCCGACCTGCTGCTCCTCGACGAGCCCACCAACCACCTCGACGCGGGCGGGATCGACTTCCTCACGGGCGAGCTCGTCGCGTGGCGCGGGGGAGTCGTCATGGTCACGCACGACCGCCAGCTCCTCGACGACGTCGCGACCGAGATCCTCGACCTCGACCCCGCCATGGACGGGAAGCCGGTGCTCTACGGGCAGCCGGGGTACCTGTCCTACCGGTTCGCGAAGAACCAGGCGCTGCACCGCTGGCGCCAGCGGTTCCGGGCGGAGCAGAAGCGCGCGGAGAAGCTCGCCGCCGTGCTCGACGCGTCGTACGAGGGCCTGTCCGACGAGTGGCGCCCGCCCAAGGGCAGCCAGAAGCACCGCCGCGCCACGCGCGCCCGCCTCCACGTCAAGGCCGCCGACCGGCGACTCCAGCAGCTCGAGGCGGAGGCCGTCGAGGTTCCGGTGCCACCGCTCCAGCTCGTCTTCCCCGAGCTCCCCGCGATGTCTCCCGGCTGGGACCCGGGCGACGCGGTGCTCGAGCTGCGCAGCCCGCGCGTCGGGCCCGACGGCGGCGCGCGCCTCGACCTGCCCGGGAACCGGGTCGCGCTCCCGCCCAGCGGGCGGCTCCTCGTGACCGGGCCGAACGGGAGCGGGAAGTCGACCTTCCTCGCGGCGCTCGCGGGCCTCGTGGCCCTGGACCGGGGGACGCGATCCGTGGTCGACGGCGTGCGCCTGGGCGTCGTGGCGCAGGAGGGACCCGCCCTGCCGCCGGACGCAGAGCACCGCACGGGGTTCGACGAGTACGCGCGCGAGGCCCTCGAGCTGCTCGACGCGAACCGGCTGGACCCGGACCACCTCGTGCCCGTGGCGTTCCTCGGCCTGCTCACCGAGGAGGACCTGGAGCGCCCGCTGCGCGAGCTGTCCGCGGGGCAGCGGCGCCGGTTCGACCTCGCCCGGGCGCTCCTGGCCGCGCCGCACGTGCTGATCCTCGACGAGCCGACCAACCACCTCTCGATCGACCTCGTCGACGAGCTCACGCAGGCGCTGCGGGTCACGCCCGCGGCCGTGGTCGTCGCGACGCACGACCGGCGCATGCGCGAGGACCTCGAGGACTGGCCGCGGCTCGAGCTCGCGGGCTGACCCGGGCGGCGGACCGCGCCGACCCCGCGGGGCGCTCCCTCAGCGGCCCTCGACCGGGCTGCCCGCCGGGACGAGGAGCTTGCCCAGCGCGCGGCCCCACGCCCGCGCGCGGTCCAGCTCGCCGTCGTCGAGCGGGCCCTCCACGTCCCCGACGTAGAACGACGCCGGGGGAGTGACCAGGCGGAAGCCGGCCCGGCGGAGCACCTTGGCCGCCCCGCGCGCGGCGGAGCCCGGCAGGGGCTTGACCTTGGTGACGCGCGTGTCGAACGTCGCGGCCAGCCGCGCCTCGTCCTGGCGCGGGACGGACTCGACCCACTCGCGCAGACCCGTCGCGCGGTCGGACACGTCCCCGCTCGCGCGCTGCACGGCCTCGGCGCGGGTCGCGGGCCGGGTCATGCCGAACGCGTGCGTCGGGCCGCCGGCGACCACGAGGCCCATGTGCCGGAGCGCCTCGGGGCTCGCCGCCGGGTCGGTCACGTCGACCACCGTCACGCGGACCGTCTCGCCCAGCCCCTCGGCGACGGCCTGCGCGACCCGTTCGCTGTTCCCGTACATCGACTCGTAGACCACTGCGGCATCCATGGCGCGCCCCTTCGTCGTACGCCCGTCCGGGCCGGACGGGTCCCCTCCCTCCAGCGTCCGGGCGGGGGCGTGCCCGACCCAGGGTCGAGCGGACGAAGGACGGAGGCCCTTGGTCCTTCGTGGTGCGGCTGTCCGCGCGACCGTCGCGGGGTCTCGGACGGAGGCGTCAGGGCGCCGGGCGCAACCGCGTGTCGACCCAGCGCAGGAGCCAGGCCAGCGCGAGGAAGATCACCGCGACGACCGCGGTGTTGAGCAGCGCCCGGGGGTAGCCGATGTCGGTCACCCGCATGAACGGGTACGGGTACCAGTCCGTGAGCACTCCCTGGACGAAGACGTAGACGATCCAGGTGAGCGGCGCGGCGAGCGACCACCAGACGGTCCGCGTGTCGATCCGTGGTCGAGGACCGACGACGAGCCACCCGACGACCGCGAGGAGCGGCCCTGCCTGATGCATGAACAGGTTGGTCACCATGCCGGCCACGCTCAGCTCCTGCAGCCCGGCGAGGACCGTGTTGTAGACGATCCCGGTGACGGCGATGCACAGCAGCGCGTCGAGGCGCGCGACCCTGAACAGACGACCGTCGCGCCGCGGGTCCACGACGAGCATCGTCGACGTCACGCCCACCGCGATGTTGGACAGGATCGTGAAGTAGCTGAAGAACCGGACGACGAGCTCCGCGTACCCGGTCCCGTCGACGGGGCCGCGGGAGAGCGTGGCTCCGAGCTCCCAGACGACGCCGGCGAGCGTCATCGCGGCGACGACCCCGTGCCACCACCGTGCTCCCGTCGCGCGCCCGCGCGCCGTCGTCGTCGCCGTCGCGACCGAGCGGTCTGCCGGGCCGGTCACGGCAACCGGCCGACGTACGCCATCGCCTGGCGCAGCAGCACGCCCTGGCCGCCCCGCATCTCGAGCTGTACCTCGTCGCTGCACGCCTGCTCGGGCGTGAGCCACGCGAGCTCGAGCGCGTTCTGCTGCGGGCGGCAGTCGCCCGTCACCGGCACGACGTACGCGAGCGACACCGCGTGCTGGCGCGGGTCGTGGTAGGACGTGATGCCCGGCGTCGGGAAGTACTCGGCGACCGTGAACGGCTGCGGCGACGCGGGGACCTGGGGGAGCGCGACCGGGCCGAGGTCCTTCTCGATGTGGCGCAGCAGGGCGTCGCGGATGCGCTCGTGGAACATCACGCGGCCGGAGACGAGGGCGCGCGTCATCATGCCCTCCGGCGTGACGCGCAGCAGGAGACCGACGGCGACGACGTCGCCGGAGTCGTCGACCCGCACCGGGACGGCGTCCACGTAGACGAGCGGGAGCTGCGCGCGCGCGACCGCGATCTCCTCGGGGCTGAGCCAGCCCGCAGGCTGCGGGTTCTCGTGGGAGAAGTCGTCGGGCACGAAGTCGGCGGTGTCGGTCACGCGACTGTTCTACCCCGTGCGGTGCGCCGGGGCGAGTCCGCTCACGGCGTACCGGGACCGGCGGGCGGCTCGGCGACCCGCGCGACGATCTCGACGAGCGCCCGTTCGGCCACCGCGGCGGGCAGCACCTCCATGACCGCCATGAGCGGTGCGAGCCGGTCGGGCAGGACGGAGCGGGTCGTCCCGCGGGGCTCGCCACCGTCCGCGGAGAGCGCCGCGAGCAGCGCCTCCCAGACGGCGTCGGCGCCGGGCTCCGGCAGAGGGGCGTCGGCGTCGGGCCCGGGGGCGAACGCCCCGGCGAGCGCGCCGAGCACGGCGCTCACGTCGGGCCGCGGCTCGCCGCGCACCGCGTCGGCACCCTGCACGAGCGCCGCGACGAGGTCGTCGAGGCCGGCCTCGGTCACCGGGGTGACCGTGAGGTGGGTCGTGTGCGGCAGGTGGGTCCCGTCGTCCTGGGCGAGGCCGGGCTGGGGCTGGAGGACCCAGCCGAGCGATCGGACGGCGTCGGCCCACTGGTGCGGGTCGACCTGCCGCGCGAGCGGCACCGTCTCGTCGCACGCCACCGCGACCAGGGGACCGGTGGGGCGGCCGACGACGCGCAGCCCGTCGATCCCCTCGATCGCCTCGTGCAGGGCCCGGGTCGCGCGGACGCACCGCGCGGTGAGGGCCGTGTACCCGGGCGTGCCCAGGGCCTGGCTCACCGCCCACGCCGCCGCGAGCGGGGCCGCCGAGCGCGAGCCGGACGTCGTCGGGTTGACCACCGGGTAGCCGGGCCAGCCCGTCGTCGCGAAGAACTGGCGGCGCTGGCGGTCGCGGCCGCGGACGAGCAGGACCGACGTGCCCTTCGGCGCGTAGCCGTACTTGTGCACGTCGGCGGAGATGCTCGTCACGCCCGGCACCGAGAAGTCGAACGCCGGCACCGGGTCGCCGCCCGCGCCCTCCCAGAACGGCAGGACCCACCCGCCGACGCACGCGTCGACGTGCACCGGCACGCCGCGCGCGGCGGCTGCGGCGGCGACGTCCGCCACCGGGTCGACGACGCCGTGCGGGTACGACGGCGCGGACACGACGACCAGCGCGACGTCGTCGTCGAGCTCCGCGACGAGGTCGGTGGCCACGAGGGTCCCGGTCGCGGGGTCGACCGGGACGAGCGTGAGGTCGACCTCGAGGTACTGCGCGGCCTTGCGGAACGCCGCGTGCACGCTCACCGGGGCGACGACGCGGGGGCGAACGCCGGGCCGGGCCGCGCGCGCGGCGTCGCGGGCGATCTTCACCGCGAGCAGGCAGCTCTCGGTCCCGCCGGAGGTCACCGAGCCCACGACCGCGTCCGGACCCGTCGCGGGACCGCGGAGCATGCTCCGGGCGAAGGCGACGAGATCGGACTCCATGACGGCGACCGACGTGAAGGTCGTCGGGTCCAGGCCGTTGACGGGCTGGACCGCGCGAGCGGCCGCGGCGGCGAGCTCGTCGAGCTCGGCGAGTCCCGGGTCGTAGACGTAGGACAGGACGCGGCCCCCGTGCGTCGGGGCGTCGGCGGCGCGGAGCGTGGCGAGCCGGTCGAGGATCCCGTCCGTGCGCAGGGGGACGTCGCCGGACGGCGCCGCCCCGGGGCGCTCCGAGGAGAGGTCAGTCGTGGGCTCGGTCGGTGGGGGCGTGGTCACGCGGCAGCTCCGGTGCTGTGTCGTCGATGTCCCCCTTGCGCAGACCGTACCGTACGAGGGGTACGAGGCTCACCAGCACGAGGACCGCGGGGACGACCGAGAACGACAGGGCGATCCCGTCGACGGCGGCGTCCGGCTGCGCGACCGTCTCGCCCGCCCGCGTCGACACGTACCCCGTGACACCGAGGACGAGAGAGAGCACGGCGGCGCCGAGCGCCATGCCGGTCGTCTCGCCCGCCGTCCAGACGCCGCTGAAGGCCCCGCCGCGGCCCTCGCCGTGCGTGCGCGCGTCGTGGGCGATGACGTCCGGGAGCATGGCGAGCGGGAGCGCCTGCATGCCCGCGTAGGCGATCCCGGCGAGCGCCGTCGGCACGTACACCCAGGCGCCGGGCGCCCACAGGAGCGGGACCATGCCGAGCGCGGCGACCGCGAAGAGCACCGTGGCGACGACGAACCCGCGCTCCTTCCCGTCGCGGCGCGCGAGCCGGGTCCACAGCGGCATGCAGAGCAGGGCGGGGGCGATGAGGGCTGCGAAGAGGTAGCTCACCGCGGCCTCGTCGTGCAGCACGTACCGCGCGACGTACGCCGCCCCGGCGAGCATGAGGCCGGTGGCGACCGCCTGGAGGAAGAACGCGGCGAGCAGCGTGCGGAACGGCCGCGAGCGGCGCAGCGCGTCGAACGCCTCGCGGACCGCGAGGGTCCACGCGCGCGCGGCGGACGTCGAGGCGGCGGGGGCGAGGGGCGTCGTGCCCGCGACCGGCGCCGAGTCCTCCGTGGAGGCCGAGCGGCCGGTCCGGGGGGCGACGCGGGTGGCGACGAGCATGCCCGCGCCGATGACCACGCCGGACACGACGCCCATGACGAGGTAGCCCGAGGTCGAGTCGCCGCCGCCTCGCAGCGCGGGCCCGCCCGCGCCGAACAGCAGGATGGCGAACGCGAGCGCCGCGACGCGCCACGCGAGCAACCGCGTGCGGCCGTCGTAGGTCGGGTCGAGCTCGGCCGGCAGGGCGATGTAGGGGACCTGGAAGAGGGAGAACGACGTCGCGGCGAGGAGGAACGCGACGAGCACCCAGATCGCCGCGGCGGTCGGTCCCGCCGCGGCGGGGACGGCGAACGTCAACGCGAAGAAGACGGGCAGGGTGAGAGCGCCGATCGTCATGAAGCGCCGGCGCGAGCCGGTGCGGGCGAGGTCGCGGTCGGAGCCGTACCCGATGAACGGGTCGATCACGACGTCCCAGACCTTCGCCCCGGTCACGATGAGCCCCGCGACCGCGGCGGGGACCGCGAGCGCGTCGGTCAGGTACACGAGCAGCACGAGCCCGGGCAGGGTGCCGAAGCCCCCGGTGCCGACCGAACCGGCGGCGTAGCCGGCGATCGTGGCGCGCGAGAGCCGAGGTGTGGTGGTGGCGTTCGTCACAGGGGCAGCGTAGAGGCTGGTCGGGCGCGGGGCGGCCCGGGTGCGTGCCGCACCAGGGCGGCGAGGGGAATACGTGGGGGAGGATCGTTGCTCTACGAGGCAGACACCCCCACCGTCCCAGGAGGATCATCCATGGCCACGCAGACGCTCACCGAGTCCACCTTCGAGCAGACGATCACGGAGAACGACATCGTCCTCGTCGACTTCTGGGCCGACTGGTGCGGCCCGTGCAAGATGTTCGCCCCCGTGTTCGAGGCGTCCTCGGAGGAGAACCCGGACGTGGTGCACGGCAAGATCGACACCGAGGCCGAGCGCGGTCTCGCGGCGGCCGCGAACATCACGTCGATCCCGACGCTCATGGCCTTCCGCGAGGGCATCCTCGTCTTCTCCCAGCCCGGCGCGCTCCCCGCTCCCGCGCTCAAGCAGGTCGTGGACGCCGTGAAGGGCCTCGACATGGACGACGTGCGTCGCCAGATCGCCGCGGCGAACGACGGGACCCCGGCGCAGGACGCCTGACCCGCCTCCGCGCACGCGAACGGCCCGGCACCTCGAGGTGCCGGGCCGTTCGCGTCTCGGTCAGAGGCCGTCGTGCGCGCGCAGGATGCGCCTCGACGGAAGAAGCCGGTGCCCGCACCGGCAGGGGGCAATGGTGCGGGCACCGGCTCTGAGGTCAGGCTAGCCGTCCAACTGGACGAGCGTCCAGTTGATGGCCGGGTGAAAGCGTGGGCGTCGCCCAGGGTGCGCGAGGCGGGACTCGAACCCGCACGTCCGAGGACACCAGGACCTAAACCTGGCGCGGCTGCCAGTTACGCCACTCGCGCGCGGACGTCAGTCTACGGCGCGAGCGCCGAGCACCCGTGAGGGGACGCAGCGCCCGCGCCGTGGCGACTACCTGGGGTCGATGCCCAGGTCTCGGCGCAGCTTCGCGACGTGGCCCGTCGCCTTGACGTTGTACTGCGCGAGCTCGACCTTGCCCTCCGGGTCGACGACGACCGTCGAGCGGATGACGCCCACGACCGTCTTGCCGTAGAGCTTCTTCTCGCCCCACGCGCCGTAGGCCTCGAGGACCGTCTTGTCGACGTCGGAGACGAGCGGGAACGTGAGGTGCTCGGCCTCGACGAACGCCGCGATCTTCTCGACCGGGTCGGGGGAGACGCCGACGACCGAGTACCCCGCGCCCTGGAGCGAGGCGAGGCTGTCGCGGAAGTCGCACGCCTCGGTCGTGCAGCCGGGGGTGCCGGCGGCCGGGTAGAAGTACACGACGACGTGCTTGCCGCGCAGTTCGGAGAGCGTGACGGTGCTGCCGTCGGCGGCGGGCAGGGTGAAGTCGGGAGCGGTGTCGCCGACGGTGAGGCGCGTGGACATGGATCTCCTTCGGTCCGGCCAGGGTGAGGGTTCGAGCGTAGGTGAGGTGTCGTGGCACAGGTAGCGTTGTGGCTGTGAGCAAGACGACGTCCGCCCCCTCCGCGTCCTCGACCCGCCCGTCCTCGGCCCGGCCTGCAGCCCGTGACCTGCCGATCCGGATGCTGCACGACCGGCTCCTCGTCGATCCGGAGGTCGACGCGAGCGAGCGGCAGAGCTCGGCGGGCCTCGTCATCCCCGCGACGGCGGTCGGCCCCAAGCGCCTGGCGTGGGCCGTCGTCGTCGCCGCTGGTGAGCACGTGCGCCAGGTCTCGGTGGGCGACCGCGTCCTGTTCGACCCGGACGACCGCGCGGAGGTCGAGCTCGGGGGACGGGACCTCGTGCTGCTGCGCGAGCGCGACGTGCACGCCGTCTCCCAGGAGCTCGAGGAGGACGGCCCGACCGGGCTGTACCTCTGAACCGGGCCGTGAGCCCGCCGCAGGACGGGGCGCCGGGCGTTGTCGCCGACGTCACACGGGTGCGGGCGGAACGGATTTTCCCGGCGCGCCCACGGCTGCTAGTGTTTTCTCTCGCGCGCCATTAGCTCAATTGGCAGAGCAGCTGACTCTTAATCAGCGGGTTCGGGGTTCGAGTCCCTGATGGCGCACCACCACCGATCGGGCCGTCCGCATGGCGGGCGGCCTGAGCCGTGCCGGTCGAGGGGCCGGGGCGGCGGCGGGAGCGGAACTCCTCGTGCAGGACGACCCGCGGCCGCTGGTAGTGTTCCCTCTCGCGCGCCATTAGCTCAATTGGCAGAGCAGCTGACTCTTAATCAGCGGGTTCGGGGTTCGAGTCCCTGATGGCGCACCCTTCCTGACCAGGCCGTCCACCCTCCGGGTGGGCGGCCTGCGTCGTCCCGGGCCCGCGCCGCCACCGTCGCGCGCCGCTCCGGCCAGGCGTCCTGTCATCTGCCCCGTCACCGTGCCGGGGCACCGGACCGTCTCCCGGCGTTCGGATCGCGTTCGTCCCGTCTCGTCCGAGAGTTCACCCGTGCCCGGAATGGTCCGGTACGGGTGCGCCCGCCGCGGACGTCGGACCGGTCGTGCCCTCGCCTGTCGACGACGAAAGGACACACCGATGCGCACGCCCGTGCACACGCCCCGCACCCGGAGAAGACGCCGAGGGCTCGCCGCCGTGGTCGGCGCGAGCCTCGCCGTGGGGACCGCGCTCCCCGTGACGGCGGCCGTGGCCGCCGACCGCGCGCCCACGCAGCGCGCCGCCGCGGCGGCCGAGGAGCCGAGCGGGACGCCGGTGCTCCACCCGACTTCCGGGACGTACCTGGACGGCACCGTGACCGTCACGGCGCACCCCGTCCTGGCCGGCGACCCGGTCCGCGAGCTGGCCGTCGACGGCCAGCCGCTCGCGGGCGCCACGGCGACCCCCGCCACGTCGCGTCTCCTGTTCGACGTGGGCAGCAACTCGATCGAGAAGCGCTACGGCAGCCACGTGCTCGTCAACGGCACGCGGCTCGAGCTCGACCGCGACATGGTCTCCGAGCGCGTGGCGCTCGACGTGCCGAACGACCTGCTCGTCCAGGGGGAGAACGCGGTGCGGTTCGTCGTGGGCGCCGTCCCCACGTCGTGCGGCTCGAACTACGACGACTTCGACCTCACCGAGGTCTCGCTCGAGCTGCTCGGCGAGGTCGCCGACGGCTCCGGCAACCGTTTCACCTACCAGTTCGGCGACGGCTCGTGCGGGACGAACACGTCCCGCGTCCTGACGGCCGACCTGACGTTCACGGTCGCCCAGGACCCGGCCGCGACGACCGGCCTCGCGGCGGAGCTCGACACGACGACGCTCGAGAACGGCGCGCACACCCTCACGGCCACGTCCGCCTCGGGCCAGACCGCGACGAGCGGCGTCACCGTGAACAACTCCGCGCCCGGCGCGCCGGCCCTCACCCCGGCGGACGGCGAGCTCCTCAACGGCGCGCGGACCGTCCTCGCGACCCCGCCCGCCGGGGGCGACGCCCCGACGGGGATCGAGGTCGACGGCCTGCCGCTCACCACGACCGCGACCCTCGGTGCCGGCTCGTCGCAGTTCGTCTTCACGGTGGGCTCGAACTCGATCGAGGCCCGCTACGCCAACCACCTGCTCGTCAACGGCCAGCGGATCGACCTCGTCGACCGGGACTACGTGAGCGAGACCGTGCGCGTCGACGTGCCCAACGCGTACCTGGGCGCCGGGCGCAACACCGTCCGGTTCGTCACGGGCACCTACCCGACCTCGTGCGGCGACAACCGGGACGACTTCGCGATCTCGGGCATCGGCCTCGTGCCGAGCCACGGCACCGCGACCCCGGTCGACGTCGCGTCGTCGTACTCGCTCGGTGACGGCGACTGCGGCTCGAGCGCGACCAAGCCGCGCGAGGCCGTCCTCACGTTCGACGTCGTCCCCGCCGCCGACGCCCCCGCGCCCGGCCTGCGCGCCGACCTCGACACCGCCACCCTGACCGACGGCGAGCACGTCCTGACCTCCTCGACCGCGGCGGGCGCCACGGCCCGTCGCACGGTCACGACCGACAACACGGGACCCGCGGTCGCGTCGAGCACGCCCGCCGCCGGGGCCGAGCTCGCCACGGCGACCAGCCTCGCGGTCGAGCTCACGGACGCCTCGGGCGTGCTCGAGGGCCCGTCCGTCACGCTCGACGGCGAGGCCGTCGAGGCGGGCGCGCTCGTCGGCCCGGGCCTCGAGCCCGGGGCGCACGCGCTCGTCGTCACGGCGACGGACGTGCTCGGCAACGAGAGCACCCACGAGATCGGCTTCACCAGCCTCGGGGTCCCCGAGGTCCCGACCGACATCACCCCCGCGACCGGGACGACCGGGGTCGAGGGCGCCGTCGAGCTCGGGGCGCGCGTGAGCGCCCCCGGCGGCGGCGACGTCACGGCGACGTTCGCACGCGCCGACGTGCGCTCGCCCGTCGCCGCGGCGCAGGGCGAGACCGCCACGGTGCCCACCGACGTGCTGCACGTGGAGGGCGAGAACCCGGCCGACGTCGACGCGCTCGTCCCGGGCGACGGCGCGACGCTCGACGCGGCGCCCGCCGCCGACGTCGCGTTCCAGCGCTTCGAGATCCCGGCCGAGGGGGACGTGGCCGGGCAGACCGTCCGGTGGGACGGCGTCATCGACCCGCAGCGACTCGCGACGCTCCACGTCTGGGACGGCGCGGCCTGGGAGGCGCTCGTCTCCGCACGCGGTGCCGTCGAGGGGGCGACGAGCCTGACGGCCACGCTGTCCGCGCGGCACGCGACGCAGGGGACGGTCCACGTCCTCGTCACCGGCACCGACCCGTTCGCCGACGACATCGACGACGGCGTCGGCACCGAGGAACCGACGTCGTTCGCGGACCGCGACGCCTACGACTTCTCGATGGTCCACTTCACGGACACGCAGTACCTGTCCGAGGGGGCGGTCGAGCAGGAGACCGCCGAGGAGCGCGCGGTCTGGGCGAAGACCTACACGGACCTCGTGCAGTGGGTCGTCGACAACGCCGACGAGCGCGGCATCGAGTACGTCGCGCACACGGGCGACATCATCGAGAACTACACGCGCACGCCGGCGGACGACGCGATGGCGGCCCAGGTCCGCGGCGAGTACGAGTTCTCGTCGTCCGCCCAGCGCCTGCTCGACGACGCGGGCATCCCCAACGGCGTCCTGGCGGGCAACCACGACAACCTCACCGGCGCCGACAACGGCCCCGGCGCGCTCTACAACGCGTACTACGGCCCGGACCGGTACGAGGCGCTGTCGGCCGGCTGGCAGGACGCTGTCTACGGCGGGCCCTGGCGCGAGGGCGACAACCAGAACCACTACGACCTGTTCACGGCCGGCGGCCTGGACTTCGTCGCGGTGTACCTCTCGTACGGCGTGACCGACGAGGAGGCCGCCTGGGCCGACGGCGTGCTCGAGCAGTTCGCTGACCGCAACGCGATCCTGCTCGCGCACGACTACCTCGCGCCCAGCACCAACCCCGACGGCCGCGGGGCGCCGTTCTCCACGCCCGACGGGCGGCTGCTGTACTCGAAGGTCGTCGAGCCGAACCCGAACGTCTTCCTCGTGCTCTCGGGCCACGAGCACGGCGTGGGGATCAACGTGAAGCGCGACGTCGGCACGCCCGGCAACGGCGTCGTCGAGCTGCTCGCGGACTACCAGTTCTACGAGGTCACCGCGGAGGAGGCAGGCCTCACCGAGATCGGCGGGTACGCGCCCGACCAGGGCCTGCGGCTCGGGTCGAGCTACCTGCGCCTGCTCCAGTTCGACGTCGACCGCTCCGAGCTCGTCGTCGACACGTACTCGCCGTGGCTCGAGAACTTCGGCGCCACCGAGTACGACGACCGTCAGCGCTACAACGGGCTCGAGGACGACTTCACGGTGCCGGTCGACCTGACGACCCGCACGACCACCCTCGTGACGGACGCCGTGGCGCTCTACGCCCCGGCCGAGGAGATCGGGAGCGTCTCCGTCCCGTCGGGCGAGGTCGCGCGCGTGACCTGGGACGGTCTCGACGGCGGGGCACTGCACGCGTGGGTCGTCACGGCGACGAGCGCGGGCGGCGGCACGGCGGTCTCGCCGGTCACCACGTTCACGACAGCCCCCGACCAGGACGGCCTCGTCGTCTCGACGACGGCGCGCAGCCAGTGCATGGCGGGCAAGGCGTACGTCGCGGTCCGCGCGACCAACGCCGACACCGTGCCGGTCGACGTCACGCTGACCACGCCGTACGGCGAGCGCACGGTCGCGGGCGTGCAGCCCGGCGCGTCGGCGTACCAGTCGTTCGCCGTGCGCTCGACGCAGGTCGCCGCGGGCAGCGCCCACGTGGCTGCGACCGGCGACGGCCGCACGTTCGCGGGCGACGCCGCGTTCGACGCGCTGTCGTGCGGCTGACGCGTGCGCCGCGCGCGTGACCGGCGTGACCCGGTGACGCGCGGCGTCGAGAGGTGAGAAGCGGCCCCCGAGCACGCGCGCTCGGGGGCCGCTTCTCCGTTCTCGGCCCGGTGGCCGTCGTGGTCAGACGGCGGCCCAGCCGCCGTCGCTGTGCAGCACGGCGCCGGAGACGTTCGCCGAGTCGTCCGAGAGCAGCCACGTGATCGCCGCGGCGAGCTCGTCGGCGCTCGCGGCGGGCGGGACGGTCGTCGCCATGATCGGGCCGAGCCGCTCGCCGGCGAGCTGCGAGCGGAAGGGCGCCTCGATGCTCGTCGCGACGGCGCCCGGCGCGACGACGTTCGCCCGCACGCCCTGCGGGGTGTAGAAGAAGGCCGTGCTCTTCGTGAAGCCGACGATCGCGTGCTTCGACGTCGCGTAGGCGGTGCCCGAGGCCGAGGCGCGCGTACCCGCCTCGGACCCGACGTTGACGATCGACCCCTTCCCGGCGTCGAGCATGAGCGGGAGCACCGCGCGCGTGAGCCGCATGACGGCCGTGACGTTGACGGCCATGACGAGGTCCCAGGTCGAGTCGTCGACCTCGGCGCTCGGCAGGAAGCCGTCCATGATGCCCGCGACGTTGGCGAGCGCGTCCACGCGACCGTCCGCGGCGGCGACCACCGCGTCGACCGTCGTCTGCTCGCTCACGTCGCCCGCGACCGTCACGAGGGCGTCGGTCCCGACGTCCGCGACGAGCTTCTCCAGGCGGTCCTCCCGGACGTCCGTCGCGACGACGCGCGCGCCCTCCGCGAGCAGCCGCTCGACCGTCGCGCGCCCGATGCCGGCGCCCGCGCCGGTGACGATCGCGGTGCGGCCCTCGAACCGGCCGGGAACGTGGTTGCTGACCATGACGGCTCCTTCCGTCCGCGCCGGCACTGCCGTCGTCCGGCGTCCTGGTCCCATCCCATCTGCCTCTCCTCGCGCGCGCGAGGGCCGATCGTCCCGGGGCCGGTGCCGGTGGTCCCTACCGGTGGTGTCCCGGCCGCGCACGCCGGGGTAGGGTCGGCGGCGTGACGCACCCGTCCGTGACCCCCTGGTGGCCGGCCGCCTGACGGCCGGTGACCTCATCCGGCCGTGCCCCGACGACGTGGGCGGCCTCGGCGGACCCCGGAGCACGCGTCGTCGGCCCAGCGGCCGTACCTGAGCTGGAGCCCCCAGAATGACGACACAGCAGTCTCCCGTCCCCGTCCGGTCCCTCGAGCCGACCGGCGCGGAGGTGCCCTCGACCGTCCCGACGCACTGGTACAACCTCGCCGCGGACCTGCCCGAGCCCGTGCCGCCGCACCTGCACCCCGGCACGCGTGAGCCCCTCACGCCCGACGACCTCGCGCCGCTGTTCCCGCTCGCGCTCGTCCAGCAAGAGGTCACGACCGAGCGCTACGTCGAGATCCCGCAGACGATCCGCGAGATCTACGCGCTGTGGCGGCCGTCGCCGCTCGTGCGCGCGCGGCGCCTCGAGCGAGCCCTGGGCACCCCGGCCCGGATCTACTACAAGTACGAGGGCGTGAGCCCGGTCGGCTCGCACAAGCCGAACACCGCGGTCGCGCAGGCGTACTACAACGCGCTCGAGGGCACGACGAAGCTCACGACCGAGACGGGTGCGGGCCAGTGGGGCGCCTCGCTGTCCTTCGCGGGCGCGCTGCTCGGGCTCGACGTCGAGGTGTGGCAGGTGCGCGCGTCGTACGACTCCAAGCCGTACCGCCGCGCGCAGATGGAGGTCTACGGCGGGATCTGCCACCCGTCGCCGTCGGACCTCACCGAGGCCGGCCGCGCGATGCTCGCCGCCGACCCGGACACGACGGGGTCGCTCGGCATGGCGATCAGCGAGGCGGTGGAGACCGCGGCCAAGGACCCCGCGGCGCACTACGCGCTGGGCAGCGTGCTGAACCACGTCATGCTGCACCAGAGCGTCATCGGCCAGGAGGCGCTCGTCCAGCTCGACGAGGCGGGCGAGGGCGCGCCGGACGTGGTTTTCGGGTGCGCGGGCGGCGGGTCCAACCTCGCGGGCCTGACGTTCCCGTTCCTCGGCCGCAACCTGCGCGAGGGCACGACGACGCGGCTCGTCGCGTGCGAGCCCGCCGCGTGCCCGTCGCTCACCCAGGGCGAGTACCGCTACGACTTCGGCGACGTCGCGGGCCTCACGCCGCTGCTCAAGATGCACACGCTCGGCAAGGACTTCGTCCCGCCGGCGATCCACGCGGGCGGGCTGCGCTACCACGGCATGTCGCCGATGGTGTCGCACGCGGTGAACCTCGGGCTCATGGACGCGGTCGCCGTCGACCAGGAAGAGGCGTTCACGGCCGGGACGCTGTTCGCGCGCAGCGAGGGCATCATCCCCGCGCCGGAGTCGACGCACGCGGTCGCGGCGGCGGTCGCGCACGCGCGCGCGGCGACCGAGGCGGAGGTGATCGTGCTCGGGCTGTCGGGCAACGGCGTCCTCGACCTGCCGGCGTACGCGGCGTACGTCTGACGGACGCCCGGGCGCCCCGCGCGGTAGGTCCCCGCGCGGGGCGCCCGTACCCTGGTGCGATGCCCGACCCGACCCCCGACACCCTCGACGACCGCCCGCGCTACCGCACGCAGCCGGTGTCGTTCGTGCGACGCAGCGGGCGCCTCGCCCCGCGCCAGCAGCGCGCGTGGGACGAGCACCGGGACCGCTACGTGGTCGACGTGCCCCGTGACGTCGCGCGGACGTCGGTCGACCCGGCGTACGTGCTCGACGTCGCGGGGACGTTCGGGCGCGAGGCGCGCCTCGTCGTCGAGATCGGCTCGGGCCAGGGCGAGGCCGTGGTGGCCGCGGCCGAGCGCGAGCCGGGCACCGACTTCCTCGCGGTCGAGGTCTACGCCCCGGGCCTCGCGCAGACCGTGCTGCGCGCGTCCCAGCGCGACCTGCCGAACGTGCGGCTGGTCCAGGCGAACGCGGCGGAGCTGCTGGCCACGACGCTGCCCGCGGGGAGCGTCGACGAGCTGTGGATCTTCTTCCCCGACCCGTGGCACAAGTCCCGCCACCACAAGCGGCGCCTCGTGGCGCCGTCGTTCGCGGCGCTCGCGGAGCGGGTGCTGCGGGCCCCGGGCGAGGCGGACGGCGCGCGGCCCGGTGGGACGCTGCGCCTCGCCACGGACTGGGCCGAGTACGCGGAGCAGATGATCGACGTGCTCGACGCCGCGCCCGGGCTGCGCAACGTCCACGGCCCGCGCGGCGTGGCGCCGCGCTTCGAGGGCCGCGTGCTCACCGGGTTCGAGCGCAAGGGCGAGAACGCCGGCCGCGTCATCACCGACCTGGAGTACGTGCGCGTCTGACGCGTCGGGGACCGGCGCCCGACCGGCCGCGCCAGGTTCTTGCGGACAGAAGTGATCTACGGCACATTGTGCCGGGGGTGGAACGTCGCCCCGGGCACGCAGTGTCGCGTGCGGTCGCGTCGACAGGTGGCCGTCTGCGGGTGCGGGCTCTGTGTCAGTCCACGGAATGAGCCAACGGAGGCGTCATGACCGACGTGACGGCCGACCCCGGAACGGGGCCCGCCGAAGAGACCGACTACCAGCGCGTACAACGCTCGCCCGAGTTCCAGGACCTACGTAGGCGCTTCCGGAACTTCGTGTTCCCGATGACCGCGCTGTTCCTCGTGTGGTACTTCGTCTACGTCCTGCTGGCGAACTACGCGCACGACTTCATGAGCATCCGGGTGTGGGGGAACATCACGGTCGGGCTGCTCTTCGGCCTCGGCCAGTTCGTGTCCACGTTCGCGATCACCATGATCTACGCGCGCTGGGCCAACAAGCGCTTCGACGCCGCGGCGGACGAGCTGCGCCGGGAGATCGAGGAGGACGAGCTGTGAGCGCTCACCTCCTGGCCGCGGAGGCCACGGACGTCGGTAACCCGGTCGTCAACGTCGCGATCTTCGGCGTCTTCGTCGCCGTGACGCTCGTCATCGTGCTGCGCGCGTCGCGGCAGAACAAGTCCGCCGCGGACTACTACGCAGGCGGACGCTCGTTCACCGGCCCGCAGAACGGCACCGCCATCGCGGGCGACTACCTCTCCGCCGCGAGCTTCCTCGGGATCTGCGGGGCCATCGCGATCAACGGGTACGACGGCTTCCTCTACTCGATCGGGTTCCTCGTCGCGTGGCTCGTCGCGCTGCTGCTCGTCGCCGAGCTGCTGCGCAACACCGGGAAGTTCACGATGGCCGACGTGCTGTCCTTCCGGCTCAAGCAGCGCCCCGTGCGCATGGCGGCGGCCCTCGCGACCCTGGCCGTCGTGTTCTTCTACCTGCTCGCCCAGATGGCGGGCGCGGGCGGGCTCGTGGCCCTCCTGCTCGGCGTCTCCTCGACGGCGGGGCAGAGCGTCGTCGTCGCGGTCGTGGGCGCGCTCATGATCCTCTACGTGCTCGTCGGCGGCATGAAGGGCACCACGTGGGTGCAGATCATCAAGGCCGTGCTGCTCATCGCGGGCGCCGCGGTCATGACGGTGTGGGTGCTCGCCAAGTTCGGCTTCAACCTCTCCGACCTGCTCCAGGGCGCGATCGACAAGGCCGGGGCAGGCGGCGAGGCGCTCATCGAGCCGGGCAAGCAGTACGGCGCGACGGGCACCACCAAGCTCGACTTCCTCTCGCTCGCCCTGGCCCTCGTGCTCGGCACGGCCGGGCTGCCGCACGTGCTCATGCGCTTCTACACCGTGCCGTCGGCCAAGGAGGCCCGCCGCTCGGTCGTCTGGGCGATCTGGCTCATCGGCATCTTCTACCTGTTCACGCTCGTGCTGGGGTACGGCGCCGGGGCGCTCGTCGGGCCGGAGACGATCAGCGCCGCACCAGGCGGCGTGAACTCGGCGGCACCGCTGCTCGCGTTCGCGCTCGGCGGCGAGATCCTGCTCGGCTTCATCTCGGCCGTCGCGTTCGCGACGATCCTCGCCGTCGTGGCGGGCCTGACGATCACCGCGGCGGCGAGCTTCGCCCACGACATCTACGCCAACGTCATCAAGCGGGGCGAGGTGAAGCCCGACGGCGAGGTCAAGGTCGCGCGGATCACCGTCGTCGTCATCGGGATCCTCGCGATCCTCGGTGGCATCTTCGCGCAGGGCCAGAACGTCGCGTTCCTCGTGGCGCTCGCGTTCGCCGTCGCGGCGAGCGCGAACCTGCCGACGATCCTCTACTCGCTGTTCTGGAAGCGCTTCAACACGTCCGGGGCCCTGTGGAGCATGTACGGCGGGCTCGTCTCGTGCGTCGTGCTCATCGCGTTCTCGCCCGTCGTCTCCGGCAAGGTCGACCCGGTCACGGGCGCGAGCCTGTCGATGATCAAGAACACCGACATCGACTTCGCGATCTTCCCGCTGAGCAACCCCGGCATCATCTCCATCCCGCTCGCGTTCCTGCTCGGGATCGTCGGGACGCTGCTCAGCAAGGAGAAGCCGCACCCGGAGAAGTTCGCCGAGATGGAGGTCCGCTCGCTCACGGGCGCGGGCGCCGAGAAGGCGGTCACGCACTAGCGGGACGCTCCTCCGCTCCGCACGCGGCGCCCCCGGTCCGCCCGGGCCGGGGGCGTCCGCGCGTCCGGTGGCCCGGTCGACGTGCGCGGCTGCCGTCCCGCCGGTCGACGGCCCTCGCGCCGCAATCCCGTCGCCGTGGGCACGGCGCGCGACGTACGGTCGCGCCATGACGTCTCCGACCCCACCCGCCGCGGCCGCTCGCACGGGGACGCCGGCGCCGGTCCTCGTGGTCACCGGGGCGATGGCCTCGGGCAAGTCGACCGTCGCCGAGGCGCTCGCGCGGACGTTCCCGCTCGCGGCGCACGTGCGCGGCGACCTGTTCCGGCGGTTCGTCGTGAGCGGGCAGGCGTCGATGGCGCCGCCCCTGTCGCCCGCTGCCCGCGCCCAGCTCGACCTGCGGCAGCAGCTCGCGGCCCAGGCCGCGGACACGTACGCCGCGGCCGGCGTGGTCGCCGTCGTCCAGGACATCCTGCTCGGGCCCGACCTGGAGCGGTTCACGGCGCGCGTGCGCACCCGCCCGTGCTACGCCGTCGTGCTCGCGCCCGACGCCGCGACGCTCGCCGCGCGCGACGCGGCCCGGCACAAGCAGGGGTACGGGGACTGGACTCCGGGCGAGTTCGCGGCCGCCGCGCGGGAGACGCCCGGCGGCCTGCACCTCGACACGACCGGGTGGTCCGTCGCCGAGACCGTCCGGCAGGTCCTCGACCGGCTCGACGAGGCGCGCGTCGACTGAGGCCGTCGACGTCCCGCTGAGCGACGACCGCGACACCGCGTGAGGATGGGCCCATGACGAGCGACCCGCAGCAGGAGACCGCGCCCGACGAGACCTACGACGTGATCGTGATCGGCGGCGGGCCCGTCGGGGAGAACGCCGCCGACCGCGCCGGGCGCACGGGCCTGAGCGTCGCGCTCGTCGAGGCCGAGCTCGTGGGCGGCGAGTGCTCGTACTGGGCGTGCATCCCCTCCAAGACGCTCCTGCGGCCCGGCGCGGCACGCGCCGAGGCGCGGGGCGTCCCCGGCGTGGGCATCGACGACGCGCTCGACGTCCCCGCGGTGCTCGCGCGCCGCGACGCGATGGTCGCGGACTGGGACGACGGCGGCCAGGTCTCGTGGGTCGAGGGCGCGGGGATCGCGCTCGTGCGCGGGCTGGGGCGGATCGTCGGACCGCGCCTCGTGGAGGTCGTCGCGGAGGAGCCCGACGCCGACCCGGACGGCCTCCCGCGCGTGCGGCGGATCGCGGCCCGGCACGCCGTGATCGTCGCGACCGGGAGCGTCCCCTTGCTCCCGGACGTGCCCGGCCTCGCCGACGCGAACCCTTGGACGAGCCGCGAGGCGACGGCGGTCGAGGACGTGCCGGAGTCGCTCGCGATCGTGGGCGGGGGAGTGGTCGCGACCGAGATGGCCGTCGCGTTCACCGACCTGGGCGCCCGCGTCACGGTGCTGTCGCGTGGTGGCCTGCTCGGTCGGACGGAGCCCTGGGCGGGGGAGGCGGTCGCGGAGTCTCTGCGCGCGCTGGGCGTGGACGTGCGGATCGGCGTCGGCGTCGCCTCGGTCGAGGCGCTGCCCGACGGCGGGGCGCGGCTCGCGCTGTCGGCCGCGGGGTCGCGGCGGGACCGGGGTGGCGACGACGAGGCGCCGGACCTGTCGCCCGTCGCCGCGGAGCGCGTGCTCGTCGCGACGGGCCGCGTCCCGCGGACCCAGGACCTCGGCGTCGACGCGGTCGGGCTCGTCGCGGGCCGTGCGCTCGAGGTCGACGACACGATGCTCGTCCGAGGGGTCGCGCCGGGCGCCGAGGACGCCGGCGGCTGGCTGTACGCCGCGGGCGACGTCACCGGGAGGGTCGCGACGACCCACCAGGGCAAGTACCAGGGCCGGGTCGTGGGCGACGTCGTCGCGGCCCGGTTCGGCGACCCGGACGCCGACGGGGCGCCGACCGCGGGGGAGCGCGCGCCTGCCGTCGGCGCGACGCCCGAGCCGTGGTCGCGGTTCGCCGCGACGGCCGACGGCGTCGCGTCGCCCCAGGTCGTCTTCACACGTCCCGAGGTCGCGTCCGTCGGGCACACCGAGGCGACGGCCCGCGAGGCCGGGATCGACGTGCGGGTCGTGCGGTACGACCTCGCGAACGTCTCCGGCGCCGCAGTGCGCGCCGAGGACTACGCCGGCAGCGCCCAGCTCGTCGTCGACGCCGCGCGCGAGGTCGTCGTCGGCGCCACGTTCGTCGGCCCCGACGCGGCGGAGATGCTGCACGCCGCGACGATCGCCGTCGTGGGCGAGGTCCCGCTGCGCCGCCTGTGGCACGCGGTGCCGTCGTACCCGACGGTGAGCGAGGTCTGGCTGCGCTTCCTGGAGGAGTACGGGCTGTAGCCCACCTCGCCACCACGCGTCGGGGTCGTCGTCCGCGGGACGGCGGCCCGCCGTCGCGTCCGGGGTGTCCGGCACCCGTGGGCCCGAGCCCTCTTGGGGTTTCCCCTACCCCGCGCCGGGGCGTGCTCCGGGGCCGCCGAAGACTGGGGACCGTTGCGGCGGCGAGTCGTCGAGACGGAGCAGATCTCCGGTGGCGAGCACCCTCGCGGGACGCGCAACGTGACGCACGAAGGGGATCGCCCATCATGGACACGAAGATCAAGGGAGTCGTCGCCGGCGTCGCCGGGGGTGCGCTGCTCCTCGGCGCGGGCGGCACGTTCGCGCTGTGGCACGACGAGGCAGGGGTCGCTGGCGGGACGATCCGCAGCGGCCTCCTCGACGTGGAGACGCAGGAGACCCGCTGGTTCGACGTCTCGCCCGACCAGGGCGACGCTGCCGACCTCGTGGGGGAGGTCGGCCCGGGACTGCGCTGGGACACGGGCTGGCTCGGTCCGGAGCAGACGGTGTGGAACGGCGTGCCGACCGAGTTCCAGCGGCTCGACCCGGACGGGACGGGTTCCGGCACGGGCGACGTCGTCGGTCACCCGATCGACGACCTCGGGGCATGGCAGGCGGTTCCCGGCGACTACGTCCTCGGCCAGACGCGGGTGACCGCGAGGACCGAGGGCGACAACATGCGGGCGGTGCTCTCCCTCCACGGCGCGGGCGCGCACAGCGGCGACCTCGCCGACGCCCTCGGCGTGAAGGTCATCGTCGCCGACCAGGACGGCACCCCCAGGGACCAGGCGCACGACATCGACTACCCCGTCGGCCTCGTGCTCGAGGACGAGGGCTTCCAGGAGCTCCAGGTGTTCGTCCTCGTGACCTTCCCGCACGGCATCCAGGCGCAGGACTTCATCGCCGCCGAGGCATACCTGGACGGCCTCCAGGTGCGGCTGGAGCAGGACCGCTGACCGACGCCGCACGCCGGCGCCGCTCCCGGGCTGGGCACCGCGTCCGCCCCGGGAGCGCCCCGGCAGCCGTCGTCAAGACGGGAAGGAGTACCACCATGAGGTGCACAGCCATCCTCGCCACGGGGGCGGTCGTCGCACTGCTCGTCGGAGGGACGGGGACGACGACCGCCGCCTGGCGGGACGAGTCGTCCCCGGGCGGCGCCGTCGTGGCGGCCGGAGCGCTCGACGTCGCGCTCGAGCCGGACGGCGCCGCTCCGGTGCTGCTCGAACCGGGGGTCGAGGCGTCGACGGCCTACCGGCTGAGGACGACGCTGACCGGGGACAACCTCGAAGCCGTCCTGCGGCTGTCCGTGCCCGCGTGGCACGACGACCCGCTCCTCGACACGCTCGACGTCACGGTCACGATCACGCGGGACGCAGGCGTGGTCGCGACGGGCACGCTCGACCCGTCGGGGGGCCTGCTGTTCGACGGGTCGCCCGACGTCCCGGTCGGCCCGTCGCACGGCACCGACGAGCTCGCCGTGACGCTCACCGTGCGGATGCACCCGTGGGCCGGGAACGAGTACCAGGGCCGACGGCTCCCGGACGCCGTGCTCGTCGCGGACCTGTGGCAGACCCGCCCGGGCGAGGCGATCGGGCCCGGGCGGCTCTGGCACGACGCGCAGACCGCGCCCGCACCTGCCGTCGCGACCGGCACCCTCGGGGTGGAGGCCCAGTCGGACGAACCGCCGGGCGGCCCCGTCCAGGCTCCCGAGGCCGACCCGGCCACGGGCACGGACGCCGAGGCGGGCGGCGAGACGGACGTCCAGGCTGAGGCGGGCACCGGTGTCGAGACGGACGGCGAGACGGACCCCCAGGCCCCCACGGGCACCGGCGCCGGGGCGGAACCGTCGTGGGCGCCGGAGCTCCGGGAGCTGCTCGGGGACGCCGGGCTGGACCCGGTCACGCTCGACCTCGACCCGCTGCCCACGGAGATCGCCGACTGGGCGGCCGCGCACGACGTCGCGAGCGACGACCTGCTCGCCTGGCTCGAGGAGGCGAGGTCATGAGCGCCGCGACGCTCTCCGCCGCGCCGGCCGCCGGGACCGCGACGGCCGACCGCGCGACGCGCGGCCCGCTCCGCCGGGCGTGGTCCGTCGTGGTGGGCACCGTCATGGCGGTCCTGCTGGCGCTGGTCGCAGCGGTCGTCGTGCTCCCGGCGCTCCTCGGCGCCGCGCCGCTCACGGTGCTCACCGGCTCGATGGAGCCGGCGCTGTCACCCGGTGACGTGGTCGTGGTCCGGCCCGTCGACCCGGCGGACGTCCACGTGGGCGACGTCGTGACCTTCCAGCCGGTCTCCGACGACCCGTCGCTCGTGACCCACCGCGTCGTCGGCGTCACGCAGGGCGCGGAGGGCGTGGCCGGACTCACCACGCGTGGCGACGCCAACGACGCCGCAGACGACCCGATCGTGCCGGACCAGGTGCAGGGACGCGTGGCCTACTCGGTGCCGCTCGTCGGTCATCTGACGAACGCCTCCTGGGGCCCGACCGTGCTCAGGGCCGGTGCGGTCGCGCTCCTCCTCTACGGCGTCGTCGCGGTCGTGACGCCGCACGGTTCCCGCCGCCACGGCCGGCGTCGCACCGACCCGGCCGGTACCAGCTCCCGACAGGAGGCCTCGTGATGGTCAGGACCCGCACCGCCGCGCTCGTCGCGGCGCTCACCCTGACGCCCTTCGCCGTCCCCGCCACGACCGCCGTGGCCGTGCCCGTCGTCGCCACCGCGCGCGTGGCCGACGCGCCGGCGCCCGCCTCCCGCGCAGTCGCCGGGGTGGCACGGTCGACCGGAGCCGACCCGGTCGGGCTGGAGCGAGACGCCGACGGCACGCCGTTGCTGCGCCTCACCGGCCCCGTGACCCCGGAGGACGCGGTGCTCGTCGACGGCTCGCTGCTGGGCCAGGTCGTCGTCGTGCCGGGCGACTCCGGCGGGGCCGTGCTGCGCGTGCGCAACGAGGGCCCGACGGGGGGCACGCTCACGGTCAGCGTCGTCGACGCGGTCGCGCACCGCGACCCCGGCGGCGACGGCTGGGCGGACGACGCCTTCTACGACGACCTCACGGTCAACGGCGTCCCCGCCTCGCGCCTGGAGGGCCGCCGGACGGTGGTGCACGAGGCGGCGCTGGCGCGCGGGGGGAGCGTCGACGTCCCCGTCACCTACGACGTCCCGGCCGAGGTGACGACCGGCAACCGTGCGCTCGTCGGCGAGCGGCTGTTCTCCTTCGACCTGCTCGTGCGCATCGGCGGGGACGTCTCCGCGACAGACGGCGACGACGCGACCTCCGGCGGGACGGCGGTCGATCGCGCGCGCGGCCTCGTCGCCCGGACCGGAGGGGCGGCCGAGCCGGACGGTGCGCCCTGGTGGGCTGCGGCCGCGGGCGGGCTCGTGCTCGTCGCGGCGGGCGCGGCCCGCGCCCTGCGGCGGCGCTCCGACGGTCCGGACGGGCGGCGTCCGGGAGGGGTCCCGGACGGGTCGGTCAGGACCGGGCCGTGAGCGTGGCGGGCCGCGCCGGCTGGGTCGTGGTCCTCGTGCTCGCGCTCCTCGGCGCGGGCGCGGTCACGTGGTTCGGGCTCGGAGACGGCGGCGCGTGCCGCGCTTCCGCCACCCTGCGCGACCTCGACGGGCGGTGCGTCCGGCTCGACGCGCCGCCCGGCGCCGCAGCCCCGGACGCGCGCCCGACCGGCGGTCGGTTCGAGGCCCCCGCGCAGGGCCTCGACGTGCCGCTCAGCGTGACCTCGGGGGCGGACGGTGTGCTCGACCCGCCGACCCTGACCGAGGCGTTCGTGCTCGACGACCCCGGCCGCACGACCGACGCGGAGGTGCGGCCGCTCGTCGTCGCGATGCACGCGGTGCGCGACGGTCGCGCTCCTGGCAACGCGTTCTTCGAGCGCGGCGCGCGGGACCCGGCCGCGACGGTCGCCCCCGGTGACGTGCTGCGCGTGGACGGGGCGACGTACGTGGTCGAGGGCACGGAAGTCCTCTCCAAGGGCGCCGCGGCCGTCTCGCCGGACGTCTGGGGGCGCCGCCCGGACGGCGCGCGACGCCTCGTGGTGCTCACGTGCCTGCAGCGCGCGGGGACGTCCGGGGCCGCGCGCGAGAACCTCGTGATCCACGCG
Source organism: Cellulosimicrobium sp. NPDC057862 (assembly GCF_042797035.1). Taxonomy (NCBI): domain Bacteria; kingdom Bacillati; phylum Actinomycetota; class Actinomycetes; order Micrococcales; family Promicromonosporaceae; genus Cellulosimicrobium; species Cellulosimicrobium sp. NPDC057862. The sequence continues at coordinate 320,056 of NZ_JBHVMH010000003.1, read as the reverse complement.
GTGCTCGCCTGAACGGGTGACGTGCGCGCGCCTCTGCCAGCATTAGGACGTGGTGCGCGACGGGGACCGTGCCGAGCGCCGCGCCGTCGCCCTCATCGCGATGGCAGGCGTCGTGCTGATCGCTGCCGTCCCGGCGGTCGAGCTCGTCCTGTGGGCCATCGAGGACTTCGGGCCGGTCGCCCCCGACGGCGAGCCCATGCTCGCCGGGGCCGAGCTGGACCGCGTCGCGCAGGTCGCCCTCGCCCTGGTCCTCGCGGTCGCGGCCGCGAGCGGACTCGCAGCCGCTGTCCTCGTGCGGCTGCACGTCCTCGCGTGGCCGCTGCGGCGGCAGGTCGCCCTCGTGCTCGGGATGAGCCTCGGCATCGGCGCCGTGCGCGCGGGCGCCCTCTACCTCACCCTCCCACGCGGCGCCCCCGGGCAGTTCGTCGCCGCCCAGGTCGCCCTCGGCACGCTCGAGGCGTGCTTCGCGATCTCGGTCGCGCTCTACTACGTCGGGGCACGTCGCCGCATCCGTGCGGAGGAGCGCCGCCGCCTCGAGGAGACGTATCGTGCCGAGCGCGCCCGGGCCGAGGCGGAGGAGGAGGAGCTCCGGGTCCGGCGCGACGTCTCGCGCCAGCTGCACGGCGGGCTCCAGCAGCGCCTCGTCCTCGCGATCCACGAGGTGGACGCGATCCGTGACGAGCTGGAGCTCGGCGGCCAGGAGCGCGCCGCCCACTCGTTGGAGGCGGTGTCCGAGCGGCTGGACCGGCTCCGCGAGTCCGAGGTCCGCGCGGTCGCGCACTCTCTCTACCCCCTGGCGGGCGACTTCTCCCTGTCGACCGCGCTGCTCCTCCTCGCCGACCGGCTCCCGCCCTCGGTGCACATGGATGTGCGCTTCGAGGGCGTGGCCGACGCCGTCCTCGCCGGGTACTCCCTGCCTCCTGCCGACCGGGTGCTGCTGTTCTCGATCGTCGAGGAGGGCGTCAACAACGCGATGCTGCACGGTCGGGCCGACGCGATCAGCGTGGTGCTGCGCGGTGAGCCGCTCACGGAGCGACGCAGCCTCGCGCACGTCGTGGTCGACGACGACGGCGCCGGCCTCTCCGCGGAGCCGCGGCTCTCCGGGGTCGCGCACCTCCAGGCCCGCGTCCGCGCGCGGGGCGGGGACCTCGTGCTGGGTCCGTCGGCGCGGGGAGGAGCCCGGCTCGCCGGGAGGATCCCGGTGCTGAGTCCCGCGGCCGAGGCCGAGGAGCGGTCGTGAGCACCGCGCCCCGCCTGCGCGTCGCGGTCGTCGAGGACGAGGCGATGGTGCGGGGCCTGGTCCTGGCCCTCCTCCGGGCACAGCCCGGGATGGACGTCGTGGCCGACGCCGCCGGCCAGGCCGAGGCGCTCGCCGTCGTCTCGCCAGGCGAGGTCGACGTCGCGATCCTCGACATCGAGCTCGAGGACGGCAACGGCATCGCTCTGGGACGGGCGCTGCAGGAACGCGATCCCCGTCTCCGGATCCTCCTCGTGTCGAGCCACAACCTGCTCGCCCTGGTGCGGTCGATCAGCGCGAGCGCGCCCACCCCGTGGAGCTACCTCTCCAAGCGGTCCTCCGCCCGGCCGGGCCAGCTCGTCCGCGCGCTCGCCGACGTCGCGAAGGGACGGGTGGTCATCGATCCCGCGCTCGTACGGCGGTCGGTGCCCCGCACGGACACCCCGCTCGCAGGGTTGTCCGTCGCGCAGTTCCGCGTCCTCCAGCTCGTGGCCGAGGGCCGGGCGAACGGTGCCGTCGCGACCGAGCTGGGGATCACGCCGAAGGCCGTCGAGGCGCAGCTCACGGTGATCTACCGCCTGCTCGACCTGCCCGAGGGCGCCAACCATCGCGTGGCCGCGGTGCTCGAGTTCCTGCACCAGTCCGTCCGGCCGGACGTCTGAGCGCCGCCCGCGGTACTTCGGAGGCCGCCCGTGCCCGCCAGGGCCTAGGCTCGGGGCGTGACGACCGAGACCTCAGCCCCGCGCGTCGCTCTCGCGACGTGCTCCGTCCTGCCGCACCTCGACCCCGACGACGCGCCGCTCGTGCGCGCGCTCGACGCCCGCGGCGTCGCCGCGCAGCCCGCCGTCTGGGACGACCCGGACGTCGAGTGGGGCACGTTCGACGCCGTCGTCGTGCGCTCGACGTGGGACTACTCGGCCCGGCGCGACGAGTTCGTCGCGTGGGCGACGCGCGTCCCGCGCATCCTCAACGCGGAGGCCGTGCTGCGCTGGAACACCGACAAGGGCTACCTGCGCGAGCTGGAGCGCGCGGGCATCCCCGTCATCCCGACGCTGTGGCTCGACCCCGCGCGCAACCTCTCCTCGCGCGCGATCCACACGCGCCTGCCCGCCCAGGGCGACTTCGTCATCAAGCCCGTCGTGAGCGCGGGCGCCAAGGACACCGGCCGCTACCAGGCGGGTGAGGCGCACTCGCGCGGGCTCGCGATCCAGCACGCCAAGAACCTGCTGGTCTCGGGCCGCGAGGTCATGGTGCAGCCGTACGTGACGAGCGTCGACACCGCGGGGGAGACGGGCCTCGTCTTCGTCGACGGGGAGTTCTCCCACGCCGTGCGCAAGAACGCGCTCCTCACCGGCCCGCACCGCCCGACCCGCGGCCTGTACCAGCAGGAGGAGATGAGCCCGTTCACCGCGACCGAGGAGCAGCTCGACGTCGCGCGCCGGGCGCTCGCGGCGGCGGCCGACGCGGTCGGCGGCGGGGACGCGGCGAGCTTCCTGTACGCGCGCGTCGACGTCGTGACGGGCAACGACGGCGGAGTCGTCGTCATCGAGCTCGAGCTCACCGAGCCGTCGCTGTTCCTCGCCCTCGCGCCGGGGTCGCTCGACCGCTTCGCCGACGCGATCGCCGCGCGCGTCGCGCGCTGACGTCGCTCCGCGCACCAGGTCCACGACCGTGGCCCCGCCCCGACCGACGTCGGGACGGGGCCACGGTCGCGCCGGGGCGAGGGATCGGGCCCAAGGTCAGGCCAGGCCGTTCTCCGACAGCCAGTCCGCCGCGATGTCCTCGGGCGAGCGCTGGCCCTCGGTGGACTCCACGTTCAGGGCGACGAGGCCCTCGGGCGTGAGCGCCGCGCTGACGGGGTTGAGGACGTCCGCGATCTCCTCGGCGACGTCCGCGTTGACGAGCGGCACGACGTTCGAGGCGAGGAACAGGCCCTCGGGGTCCTCCAGCGTCACGAGCTTCTCGGTCTGGATGCGCGGGTCGGCGCTGAACACGTTCGCGACGTTCACCGTGCCGGCGACGAGGTCCTGGACGGTCGTGTCGCCCGTCGCGACGAACGAGACGTCGACGCCGTACACGTCCTTGAGGCCCTGCGGGCCGTAGGGGCGCTGCTCGAGCTCCGCCGGACCGCCGAGCGTCAGCGGCACGTCCAGGCCCGCGAGGTCCGCGATGCTCGTCAACCCGTTCTCGGTCGCGAAGGCCTCGGTGACGTTGTACGAGTCCTGGTCCGTCGCGCTCGACTGGTCGAGGACCGTGAGCCCGTCGGGCAGGGCGTCCTGGAGCGCCGCGTACACGTCGTCGGGCGACGTCGCGGTGGTCTCCGGGTCGAAGAACTGCAAGAGGTTGCCCGTGTACTCGGGGAAGACCTGCACCTCGCCGCTCTCGAGCGCCGGCATGTAGGCGTCGCGCTGGCCGATCGAGAAGTTCCGCTCGACCGTGAAGCCCTCGGCCTCCAGGGCCTGGGCGTAGATCTCGGCGATGATCTCGTTCGAGTAGTACGCCTGGGATCCGACGACGATCGTGTCGGACGAGGCGCTGCCGCCGGACGTCCCGGTGTCGGCGTCGAGCGGGTCGTCCCCGCCGCCGCAGGCGCTGAGCGTGAGGACGGCGGTCGCCGCGGCGGCGACGAGGGCGGCGGTGCGTCGGGTGGTGCGCATGTGTCTGCCTTTCTGAGGGCCGTCCCGGGGGCCGGGAGGTTCTGGATGGGTCGGGCGCGCGGGGACCGCGGTCGGGAGCTCCGGGCGCGTCAGGCGGTGGTCGGTTCGGGGGCCCGGCGGCGCCGCCGCCGGGCAGGTTCGTCGTCCGAGGAGCGGCCGGCGGTCACGCCACGCGGCACGACGACCCGCTGGAGGATCGCGAACAGCGCGTCGAGCACGACGGCCAGCACGACGATGACGAGGGCGGCGCCGAGGATCTGGGAGAAGTCGCGGATCTGGATGCCCTGCACGATGTAGAAGCCGAGGCCCCAGTTGCCGACGTACCCCGCGAGGGTCACGGTCGCGACGACCTGGAGCGTCGCGGAGCGCAGCCCGCCGATGAGCAGCGGGAGCCCGAGCGGCACCTCGGCCTTGAGCAGCACCTGCCACCCCGTCATGCCGACGGACCGGGCACCGTCGACGACGCGCCGCTCGACGGCCTCCACACCGGCGTAGGCGCCCGCGAGGATGGGCGGGATCGCGAGGAGGACGAACGCCGTCGTGGACGCGGCGATCTTGTGCGTCACCCCGAGGACGAGGACGAGGAGGAGGACGAGCCCGAAGGACGGGACCGCACGGGCCGCGCCCGAGAGGGCGACGGCGAGCTCCCGCCCGCGTCCGGTGTGGCCGATGGCCCAGCCCGCGGGGATCGCGATCGCCGCGGCGATGAGCACCGAGACGAACGTGAACGCGAGGTGGGTCCAGATCGCCTCGGGGAGGGGCAGCGCGCCCGTGAGCCGGTCGGGGGAGAAGATCCAGGCGATCGCGTCGGAGAACAGGTTCATGCGCGCACCTTCCGGGACCAGGGCATGACCGCTCGTCCGGCGAGCACGAGCAGCAGGTCGACGAGCAGCGCGATGACGACGACCGCGACGACGCCGGAGAGGATCTCGGCGACGATCTGCCGCTGGTAGCCGTTGGTGAAGAGGTAGCCGAGGTTGTCGATCCCGATGAGGATGCCGACCGTCGCGAGCGAGATGGTCGACACGGCGGTGACGCGCAGCCCGGCGAGCACGACCGGTCCCGCGAGCGGGAGGTCGACCTGCCAGAAGCGTCGCCACGGCCCGTACCCGACCGCGAGGGCCGCCTGCCGGACCGTCGGGTCGACCGAGGCGAGGGCGTCGGCGACGAACCGCGTCATGATCGCGACGGCGTAGATGGTCAGCGCGACGACGAGGTTCAGCTCGGACAGGAAGCTGATGCCGAGCAGCGGCGGGAGCAGAGCGAACAGCGCGAGCGACGGGATCGTGTAGAGCAGCCCGACGAGCGTGAGCACGAGGCCCCGCGTGAGGCGGAACCGGAACGCGAGCCAGCCCAGCGGGATCGAGACGAGGAACCCCAGCACGATGGGCACGACGCACTGGCTCAGGTGCTCGACGGTGAGACGGCCGATGAGGTCGAGGTTGTCCAGGACCCAGGTCATGCGCTGCCCTCGACGAGGTCGTCGACCAGGACGCCCTGCGTGCGGCCGGTGCCGTCCACGAGCACGGTCCCGTGGTCGGTGCGCTTCGTGTGCAGCGCGCGCGTGCCGCGCTCCGCCCCGATGAAGCTCGCGACGAAGTCGCTCGCCGGGTTCTCCAGGATCTCGCTCGGGGACCCGATCTGCGCGACCTGCGCCCCCTTCTCGAGGATCACGACCTGGTCGCCGAGCAGGAACGCCTCGTCGATGTCGTGGGTGACGAAGACGACCGTCTTCTCCAGCTCGCGCTGCAACCGGATGGTCTCGGTCTGGAGCTCGGCCCGCACGATCGGGTCGACGGCACCGAACGGCTCGTCCATGAGCAGGATGTTCGGGTCCGCGGCGAGCGCGCGCGCCACGCCGACGCGCTGCTGCTGGCCCCCCGAGAGCTGGCTCGGGTAGCGGTCGGCGAGCGCCCGGTCGAGGCCGACGGTGTCGAGGAGCTCGAGGGCCCGCTCGCGCGCCTGCCGCCGCGGCGTGCCCTCGAGGCGCAGGACCGTCGTCACGTTGTCGACGACCTTGTAGTGGGGGAGCAGGCCGCCGTTCTGGAGGACGTACCCGATGCTGCGGCGCAGCTTCACGGGGTCCCGGTCGAGGATGGAGGCGCCGTCGATCTCGATCGTGCCGGACGTGGGCTCCACCATGCGGTTGATCATGCGCAGGAGCGTCGTCTTGCCGCTCCCGGACGACCCGACGAGCACGGTCGTGCGGTGGGGCGGGATCACCAGGTCGAAGTCCGCGACCGCTGCGGTGCCGTCCGGGTACGTCTTGGTGACCGATCGGAACTCGATCATGGGGCGCTGCCTCCCGACAGTCGGTGAACCGGCCTCCCACCCAACCACGACCGTGGCCGGCCAGCCGAGCGCATTGCCACGCGTCCACCGACCGTACGTCGAACCACCGACACGTCGCACTCGCACCGGTACGTCGGCTTCGCGCCGTCGGGCGCTCGGCACGGCACCGAGGTATCTCTCGTGACGTGCGTCACGCATCGGCCTATCGTGGCGCTGTGCCGCACCTCGACTCCCTGCTCGCCTTCGCGCTCGCCTCGCTCGTGCTCGTCGTGATCCCCGGTCCGAGCGTGCTCTTCGTCGTCGGCCGGTCGCTCGCGCTCGGGCACCGGGGCGGGGTGCTGAGCGTCCTCGGCAACGAGCTCGGGGCGCTGACGCTCGTCGCCGCCGTGGCGCTCGGGGTCGGGACCGTCGTCGCGACGTCCGTCGCGGTGTTCACGGTCGTCAAGCTCGTCGGTGCGGCCTACCTCGTCTACCTCGGCGTCCAGGCGGTCCGGCACCGGCGGGAGGGAGCCGTCGCCGTCGCGGTCGTGCCCGTGCGCGAGCCGTGGTGGCGCGTCGTGCGGCAGGGCTACGTCGTCGGGGTGACGAACCCGAAGACCATCGTGTTCTTCGTCGCCGTCCTGCCGCAGTTCACGGACTTCCACGCCGGGCGCGTGCCCGCCCAGATGATGGTGCTCGGGCTGGTCTTCACGGTGATCGCGTTCGTCTGCGACAGCGCGTGGGCGCTCGCGGCGGGAGCCGCACGGTCGTGGTTCGCCTCCTCGCCGCGCCGCCTGAGCGCGGTCCGCGCGACGGGCGGCGGCATGATGATCGGCCTGGGCGGGGTGCTCGCCGTCGCCTCGCACCGCACGACCTGAGCACGGACGGCTGCGGCCCGGCGCGTCGTCGTACGGGTCGCGTCGGAACGCGGAAAGGCCCCGGGCCGACGTCGAGGACTCCTCGACGCGGGCCCGGGGCCTCGTCCGTCTGGGGTGAGTAACGGGACTTGAACCCGCGACCCCCTGGACCACAACCAGGTGCTCTACCAGCTGAGCTATACCCACCATGACCGGCGCGTGAAGCACCGGCCGTCGAAAAGTGTACCTGGTTCCGGAGGGGCTCCCGGACCGCTTTTCGAGGTCAGGAGTCGGCGGACCCTGTGACGGTGGCCACGGAGGTCGCGGCGTCGTCGTCGGCGGGTCGGGTCCGGCCGCGCGTGACGCTCGTCGCCACGACCTGCTCGGCGACCTTGCGCGCCGTCGCGGAGTCGGGACCGGGCTGGGGGACGAACACGGCGGCGCGGTAGTAGCGCAGCTCGTCGATGCTCTCGAGGATGTCTGCGAGCGCGCGGTGACCGCCGTGCTTCTCCGGCGACGAGAAGTAGGCGCGCGGGTACCAGCGGCGCGAGAGCTCCTTGACGGACGACACGTCGATGATCCGGTAGTGCAGGTGGCTCATGAGCGCGGGCATGTCGCGGTCCAGGAAGCCCTTGTCGGTGCCGACGGAGTTGCCGGCCAGCGGTGCCTTGCCCGGCTCGGGGACCCACGTGCGGACGTAGTCGAGGACGCGCTGCTCGGCCTCGGCGAGCGTCAGGCCCTCGTCGAGCTCGTCGAGCAGCCCGGAGGTCGTGTGCATCTGGCGGACGAAGTCGCCCATCTGCTCGATCGCCTCGGCCGGGGGCCGGACGAGGACGTCGACCCCGTCGCCGAGCACGTTGAGCTCGGAGTCGGTGACGACGGCGGCGACCTCGACGAGGGCGTCGGCGCCCAGGTCCAGCCCGGTCATCTCGCAGTCGATCCAGACGATGCGTTCGTTCGCGTTCACAGGACTCACGGGCCACAGCCTAGCCGCGGCGCGCACGACGAAGGCCCCGGCTGTCCGGTCCACGGGGGTCCGGACGGTCGGGGCCTTCGGCGAGGTGCGCCGTCGCCTGTCGGGGAGGGTCCCCGGCCCGGCGAGCGGTCGGTGCGCGTCATGCGGTACGGCGCGGCAGGCGGGCCTGCCGGGTGTTCGCCGGGACGCGGGTCGTGGTGCGGCGCAGCTGCGACCGGCGCAGGGTCTGCTCCTGCAGCTGCTCGCGACGGCTGAGGGCCGCCACGTCGTACGTGATCAAGGGATGCATGGTCTGCTCTCGTGACGCTGGGTTCGTGGGTCTGGCCGGACCCTCCACCGCCCGGTACGGACCGGACGGACGTCACCGCGGTGTGGGTACATACGACCACGGTCGTCGTGGGCGGTGCATCCCTTTTTCGCCACGAGCGTCGGGGGCCGGGCGCACGACGGCGGCCGGCCGCGCTGCGCCGTCGGCTCGCCCTGCGTAGCCTCCGGGGATGAGCGCGGGGGACGGGCAGGCAGGCGGCACGACGGGCGAGCGGCGCGGCACGTCCGCGCGCGAGGTCCTCGCGAGCGTGTGGCCGGGCGTGCTCCTGGTGCTCGCCGGGGTCGCGGGATTCGCCCTCCTCCTCGACGCGGTCCGCGACCAGGAGGACCTGTGGCGGCTCGACGACTCGCTGCTCGCGTGGATGGTCGCGCACCGCACCCCGGTCGCTACGGGCGTCCTCACCGTGGTCACGACCGTGTTCGGCCCGTTCGTGCTCCCCGTCCTCGTCGCGGTGGGGTGCGTGGTGTGGGCGCGGCGCACGGGGACGTGGTGGGAACCCGGGCTGCTCGCGGGGGCCATGGTGCTCGCGACGCTGGTCTCGACGGTGCTCAAGGCGGTGGTCGCCCGGCCGCGACCGCCCGACGTCTCGATGGTCGTCGCCGGGGTGGAGCGGTCGTTCTCCTTCCCGTCCGGGCACACGATCGGGGCGGCGACGCTCGTCCTGGTGGGCGGCTACCTCGTGTGGCACCGCCATCACGACGCGCGGGTCCTCGCGGTCTGGGCGGCGGCCTCCGTGCTCGTGATCGGCACCGTCGCGCTGAGCAGGCTCTACCTCGGGTACCACTTCCTCACCGACGTCCTGGCGGGCCTGTCGCTCGCCGTGGCGGTGCTGGGGGTCGTGGTCGCGGTGAGCCGCGTCCACGACCTCGTGGTCGCGCGTCGTGCGGCTCCCGGAGCGACGGGCGATTCTCACTAAAGAACTCTTGCGCAAGAACTCTTTCCTGAACTAGCGTGGTCGGCATGAGCACGCCAGCCGATCCGCACGCCAGCCCGCCGGACGTCCCGGTCGTACCGACGAGCCCCGGCTCGGCGCCGTCGGAACGCCTCCCGCGCGGCCCGAGGCCCGAGCCGGGGCAGGTCGTCGCGACCGACCCGGCGACCATCCGGGCGCTCGCCCACCCGTTGCGCCTGCGGATCCTCGCGCTGCTCGACGACGAGGGCGAGGTCACCGCGACACGGTGCGCCGAGGTGACGGGCGAGTCCGTCGCGAGCTGTTCGTTCCACCTGCGGATGCTCGCCAAGTACGGGTACGTCGAGCCCGCGGAGCGGCGCGGCAAGGAGCGGCCGTGGCGCTCCGTCGGGCGCGGCCGTCAGACGAAGTTCGACCCCGACGTCCCGGAGTCCCTGCACGCCGCGGGCGCCGTGGCGACGCTCATGCTGGACCAGGAGACGGCGCGCGTCCGGGCGTGGCTCGCCGGGTCCGCCGCCGACGACCCGCAGTGGCTCCTCGCCTCGACGATGACCGGCGCGTCCTTCTACGCGACGCGCGAGGAGCTCGACGCGCTCGCCCGCGAGGTGGAGGCGCTCACGGACCGCTTCCGGGGGCGCTGGGACGACCCGTCGCTCCGTCCCGCGGGGGCACGTCGCGCGCGCCTCTTCTCCATCGTCAACGCCGACCTCCCGGAGGCCCCCCGATGAGCACGCACCCCGAGCCGACGGCCGTCACCGCCCGGACCGCGCCCGAGGACGTTCCCGCGGGGGCGCCGGAGACCGTCGCCGCGGCCGTTCCCACCGCTGCTCCCACCGCTGCCCGCGCCGGTGCCCCCGACAGCGTCCCGGACCCCCGCGCCGCGCTGCGCTCCCGCCCCTTCCGCCTCCTGTCGGTCGCGTGGGGGTTCACGAACTTCGCCGACTCGGTCCTCGCGATCATCCTCGCCGTGTGGGTGAAGGACCTCACCGGGTCCAACGGCGCGGCCGGGCTCGTGTTCGCGGCGCTCGGCCTGCCGGCGCTCGCGTCACCGCTCCTCGGCCAGCTCGCCGACCGGGTGTCGCGCCGTCGGATGCTCGTCGTCACGTACGTCGTCGGCGCGGTGAGCCTGCTCGCCCTCCTCGCGGTCCGCGGGCCCGAGCAGGTCTGGCTCGTCTTCGTGGTGACGGTCGTCTACTCGGGCGTCGGGTTCGCGACCGCGGCGGCCCAGGCGGGCCTCGTGCGCGACATGCTGCCGGACGAGGCGATCGCCCCCGCGAACGGTCGGCTCACGACCATCGACCAGGTCTTCCGCCTCCTCATGCCGGTCGTCGGCGCGGGCGCGTACGCGCTCGCCGGTGCCTGGCCGCTCGTGGTCGCGGCCTCGGTCGCGTTCGCGGTCGCAGGCACCGTGATCGGCCGTATCCGCCTCGTCGAGACGCCGCCGACCCCCGCCGCCGAGCGCGAGCCGTACCTGGCCGAACTGACGGCGGGCTTCCGCCACCTCGTGCGCACGGCACCGCTCGGCGTGCTCACGCTCGCGATGCTCGTCGCGTTCGCGGGCGTCGGGCTCCTGAACGCGGTCAGCCTCGCGATCGTCGAGGACGGGCTCGGTCTGCCTGCGGCGCTGCTGGGCCCGATCTCCTCCGTCCAGGCCCTCACCGCGATCGTCGCGGGTCTCACGGCGGCCCGTCTCGTCGCGCGGTGGGGCGCGCAGCGGCTCGTCGCCCTGGGACTGCTCGTGCTCGCGCTCGGCATCGTCCCCGCGACGGGGACGAACGTCGTGGCGATCGTCCTCGGGCTCGGCGCGGTCGGGCTCGGCGCGACGTGGTCCATCGTCGGCTTCGTCACCGAGCGCCAGCTCCGCACGCCTCCGGGCCTCCAGGGGCGCGTCGCCGCGGCGAGCCTGCTGCTCGTCAACGTCCCGCAGCTCGTGCTGACCGTGGTCGGCGCGGCCCTCGTGGGCGCCGTCGACTACCGCGCCCTGCTCGTCGTGACCGTGGTCGGCATCCTCGCCGCCGCGGTCGTCTCCCTCCGGGGCCGACGTGCCACCGGCGAACCTGCGGCCCGATGAGAGCGTCCTCTCCACGAGGTAGAGGTCTGGTACGGCGAGGTAGAGGTCTGGTCCTGACCACGGCACTACCTCGCGAGACCACGGCTCTCCCTCGGCACGACGGCGGGACGGGCCGTCAGTCGTCGAGGCCGCGGGCGCGCAGCGCGTCGCCGAGCGCGTCGGCCTGGCGCAGGGCGCCGACGACGAGCGGGACCGCGTAGGCGCGCACGTCGCGCTCGCGGCCCCGGGCCCGGCAGGCGTCGCGCACGCGCTGCGCCAGGGCGGCGACGACGGGGACGCAGCGCACGGCGAGCGACAGGACGAGGGCCGCGCGGTCGACGTCGAGGCCGAGGCGTCGCAGCGGCCGCAGCCCTCGCTCGATCGCGGCGAGGACGGCGGACGTCCGGGTCGTGAGCAGCACGAGCCCCGCGAGCGCCACGAGCGCGACGAGCCGGGTCGTGAGCACGACCGCGGGCACCGGCCCCAGGGCGAGCCACTGGACGGCGAGGAGCACGGGCACCACCACGCGCAGGGGCCGGACCTGGTCCCACGCCGCCCGCGGAACCACGCCCGCGACCGCGTAGAGCGCACCGACGACGAGGACCACCGCGCCGACCCCCGCCGGCGACGACACGAGGAGCACGACGGCCGAGGCCGCCGCGAGACCCACGAGCTTGGCCCCGGCCGGAGCCCGGTGCAGCGCCGACCGGCCCGGCCGGTACGTCCCCGGGGTCACGGCGACGCCCCGTCGACGAGGCGCAGGTAGTGCGCGACGGCGGGCCCCGGCTCGTCGTCCGCGACGACCCGCCCGTCGTCGACGACGAGCACGCGGTCCATCGCGTCCATGAGCGTCAGGTCGTGCGAGACGAGCACGACCTGCTGGGGGAGCGCCGCGAGCTCGGCGGCGAACCGCCGCGTGTTGCGCAGGTCGAGGAGCGTCGTGGGCTCGTCGGCGACGACGAGCCGCGGCCCGGCGGCGAGCACGGACGTGAGCGCGAGGAGCTGCTTCTGCCCGCCCGAGAGGAGGTGGGCGGGGTGGTCCGCGTGGTCCGCCAGGCCGCGCGCGGCGAGGGCAGCCCGCGCGAGCGCGTCGCGCTCGGCCGGAGCGTGGCTCCGCAGCGAGTACGCGACGTCCTCCGCGACGGTCGGCATGACGATCTGGGCGTCCGGGTCGGTGAACACGAACCCCACGCGCCGGCGGACCGCCGCGCCGTCGCGGCGGGTGTCGAGCCCGTCGACCAGGACGCGCCCCGACGTCGGCACGACGAGACCGTTGACCAGGCGCGCGAGCGTGCTCTTGCCGGAGCCGTTGGCCCCGACGATCCCCACGCGCCGCTCGCGCAGCGCCAGGTCGATCCCGCGCAGCACGTCCCGCTCGCCGAGGCGGACGTGCACGTCCTCGAGCCGGATCGCGCAGCCGGGCCCGGGCGTCTCCGGGCAGGTCGTACCCGACGCGCCGGTCCCGGCGGTCGCGCCGGGCGTCTCCACCGGGGCGCCCCCGACGGCGTCTCGTCGCCGCTGCCGGGCCCGGGCTCTCGCGATCACCGGACGACCTCCAGCACGGCCGCCACGCCCAGGCCGCCCCCGACCGCGGCCGTCGCGAGGCCGAGCGTCCCGGCCGGCGCGCCCGCGCGCACGAGCCGGGAGAACAGCCGCACGACCGACACGGCGCCGCTCGCGCCCCACGGGTGCCCGAGCGCGAGCGCGCCGCCGTCGGCGCAGACCCGCGCGTCGTCGTCGGGGTCGCCGAGCGGGTCGAGGCCGAGCGCGTCGGTCACCGCGAGGACCTGCGCGGCGAACGCCTCGACGACCTCGACCGCCGCGACGTCGTCGAGCCGCGCGCCCGCGCGGTCCAGCGCGGCGCGCACCGCGGGGACCGGGCCCCACCCGGGCAGCGCGGGGTCGCAGCCGACCGTCGCCGACGCGAGAAGGCGCAGGCCGGGGGCGCCGAGGCCGCGTCGGACGCGCTCGGGCACGACCGCGACGGTCGCCGCGCCGTCGCTCACCGGGCTCGCGGTGGCGGCGGTGACGGTGCCGTCGGACGTGAACGCGGGGGACAGCCGGGCGAGCACCGCGGCGTCGAGGCGCCGCGCCCGCTCGTCGCGCGCGAGCGACCTCCCCGGCCCGCCGACCCGGACGGTCTCGGCCGCGAACCGCCCGCCCGCGTGCGCCGCGAGGGCGCGCGCGTGGCTGCGCCGCGCGTAGTCCTCCTGGCGCTCCCGGGTCACGCCGCGGCGGCGCGCGAGCTCGTCGGCGGCCGCGCCCATGCCGGGGTCGGCCCACGGCGTCGGGGCGAACGCGGCCCGCGCGTACGGCACGTCGCCCCAGGCCGTGCGGTGGGCGCGGGCGGGGGCGCGCGACGCGCTCTCGGTCCCGCCGGCGAGGACCAGGCGGGCCTCGCCCGCGCGGACCTGCTGTGCGGCGAGGAGCACCGCCGCGAGACCGGAGGCGCACTGGCGGTCGACGGTGAGGCCGGGGACGGTGATGCCCAGGCCCGCGGCGAGCGCCGCGACGCGGGCGACGTTCCCGCCCGGCCCGGTGCAGCAGCCCAGCAGGACGTCCGCGACGTCGTCCTCGACCCCCAGCGCGCGCGCGTCGCCGAGCGTCGCGCCGAGAGCCGCGGCCGCGAGGTCGACCTCGGACAGCGACCGGTGCCCGTGCCCGGCCGTCCCGACCCACGTGCGGCGTGCCGCGACCACGACGGGCGCGTCGTCCGGCGTCCCCCGGGCCGGGCTCATCGCAGCGGCTCCAGGCCCGACCGCGCGGGCTCGGGCCCGCGCAGGGCCTCGCTCACGGCCCCGCGTGCGGGCTTGCCCGACGGGGTCCGGGGGAGGGCGCGCGTGCCGTACCAGCGCCGCGGCCGCTGCGCCGGGGCGAGCGCCGCACGCGCGACGCGCTCCAGGTGGGCGCGCAGCCCCGGCCGGTCGTCGCACTCCACGACCGCGCTCACGACCGCGCCGAGGCGGCGGTGTGCGGTCCCGAGGACGACGACGTCCCGGACGCCCGGCACGGCGCGCAGCACGACCTCGACGTCCTCGGGCACGACGGTCGACCCTCCGGTGAGGATCGCCCCGTCCCCGCGGCCGCGCAGCACGAGAGCGCCGCGGGCGGTCCCACCGGCCGACGTCGCCGGCCACGGCACCGAGGCGGACCCTGACGAGGGCGCGGTGCCCGTCGCTGGCTCGGGCAGGGGGTCGGCGAGGTCGCCGACGGTGCTCCACGCGCCGTCGCGGCGCAGCGGGCCGGTGGCGCGCGCGAGGTATCCCCGCGAGACCCAGGGCGATCGGACCCAGACCTCGCCGACGCTCGCCGCGGGCAGCGGCCGCACGGCCAGGTCGACGCCCGGGAACGCGCGCAGCCCCGACCCGTCCGGGTCGTAGGCGACGAAGGAGAGCTCGACCGCGCCGTAGTACGCGAGCACGTCGATGCCGAGGGCCGTCGCGCGCGACCGCGCCCCCGGGGCGAGCGACGCGCCGCCGACGACCGCGTGCCGCAGCCGCGACGGCGCTCCCGCCGCGACGGCGTCGAGCACGTCGTCGAGGACCTGCGGCACGAGGTGCACGACGTCGCTGCTCGCGAGCGCGGAGGTCGTGGCCGCCGGGGTGCGCGTGAGGTACGCGCACGCGCCGACGGCGAGCGTGTGCACGGCGGCGAAGCAGTAGAGCGACGACGCGAGGGGCCCGGGGACGAGCACGGTGTCCGTGGGGCGCAGGCCGAGGAGCCGTGTGACGTCGTCGAACGACCCCGCCCACGACGCGCGGGTGCGCACGACCGCGCGCGGCCGGCCCGTGCTGCCCGACGAGAAGCCCGCCCACGCGAGGTCGTCCGGGGCGGGCACGTGGCCCGTGCCGGGGCTCGCACCCCCCTGCGGGACGAGCCCCGGCACGAGGTCGGGGACGGCGCCGGTCCCGCGCGGCAGCGGCACCTCGACGAACGTGCGGGGGGCCAGCGTGCGCAGGACCTCCGCACGGTGCGCGCGCGGCCACGCCGGGTCGCACACCAGCGGCGTCGCGCCCGCGTGGTCGGCGGCGAGGACCGCCGTCAGCAGGTCCAGCGGGTCGGGCAGCGACACGGCGACGAGGTCGCCGGGACGCGTGCCCGTCGCGATGAGGTGCGTCGCACCCGCGCGCACGTCCGCGGCGAGCGCGGCGTAGGTGCGCGACCGCTCGGGGGTGCGCAGGGCGGGACGGTCGCGCACCGCCGGGTCGGCGGCGTGCGTCAGGACCTGGTGGGCGACGGGCACGCGGACACTCTCGCAGGTGTCAGGAGAAGGCGGGGTCGGCGGCCGCGGGACGGCCTGCGGGGCGGCCCGACCGCCGCGCGGCCGGGTAGGCACGCACGACGCCGACGGTGATCGCCGCGGCGGCCAGCGCCTTGAGGACGTCGCCGGGCACGAACGCGAGGGAGAGCTGCGCGGTGGTCGCGAGCGGCACCCCCGTGACGAGCGACTGGACCGGCACGCCGAACGCGTAGACCACCGCGACCCCGCCGACGAGGCACGCGACGAGCACGCCGACGAACGTCACCCGGCGCAGCCGGTCGACCAGCCAGCCCACGACCGCCGCCCCGACGAGGAACCCGACCAGGTAGCCGGCGGACGGGCCGACGAACGCCCCGAGGCCGCCGCGCCCGCCCGCGAGGACCGGGAGCCCTGCCGCCGCGAGCGCGAGGAACGTCGCGACGGCGAGCGCGCCGCGCCACGCGCCGAGGATCGTGCCGGCGAGCATGACGCCGAGCGTCTGGAGGGTGATCGGGACGGCGTTCCCGAACAGCGCGACCGACCCGGGCATGCCGAGCGCGGCGATCAGCGCCGCGAACGTGGCGACGCGCGCGGCGTCGGCCGCGTCGAGAGCGAACCGCCCGCGGCGTGCGGGTTCCCCGGCGGCCATCGCGGCGCGGGCGGGCGTCGGGCTCTCGGTCACGGTGTCGTGCGGGGCGTCGGTCACGTGCGGCTCCTCGGTCGGGTCCGGGGTCGGGTGCGGGGTCAGACGGCGACGACCGGCTCCCCCTGCGGGTGACCGCCTGCGCCGTCGACCCCACTCTCCCGTCCCCGACGCCCGCCGGGCGACGCGCGGCGCGACCACGCGGTGCGCGGATCGTTGCCGGTTCGCACAACCGGTTGGAGGTTCCGCACAACGCGTCCGGGACACGGCGACGCCCCGCCCGGAGGAAACCTCCAAGCGGGGCGTCGATGGTGCGGGGGAGCGGGTCAGACCTCGCCCGGGAGCGCCTTGCGGACGACGAGGCGCGTCCACGCGCCGAGGTACACGCGGTCGCCGTCGGACAGCTCGCGTCGCTGCCCGGCGGGGATCGGGTCGGTCGGCAGCGGTTCGCCCGCGGGGCTCACGTAGGTCCCGTTCGACGACTGGAGGTCCTCGACCCACCACCGCTGGCCGTCCGTGCTGAGCTGGCAGTGCCGTCGGGAGACGCCCGTGTCCGCGCCGCAGTCGACCTGCGGGTGGATGCCCCGCGACACCGACGGGCGTCCGACGAGCACGCTGCGCTCGCGCAGCACGACGAGGCCGGGGAGGCCCGCCGAGGGCATCGGGTCCTCGGGCTGCTGCGCCGTGTACCAGTCGGGGTCGATCCAGATCTCCACGACCCACTGGTCGGGCCCGGGGACCGGCGGCGTCGGCAGGTGGGTGCCCGACGTCGCGGGCTCGCCCGGGGCGGCCGGCTCGCCCACGGCGCCCGCGCCGGGTGCGGTGGGCGCGGCCGAGGCGGGCAGCGGGGGCGGCGTCGACGACGACGCCGGCGTCGCTGCGGAGGCCGGCAGCGGGGGCGGCGTGGACGCCGAGGGCGTGCCCGGGACGGGGGCCGCGGGCGGCGTCGGGCGCGACGGCGGGTCGAGCGAGAGCGCGGACGGGGGCTCGACCGGGTCGGGCAGAGAGCCCGTCGTGAAGTCGTAGCCGCAGTTCTCGCAGAACAGCGCGCCGCCGGGCGCCGGGGACCCGCAGTTGGGGCACTGGACGGGCTGTGTCGTCGCGGGCGCGGCCGAGGCGCCGCCCGGCGCGGGCGTCGAGCCGCTCGGCGCGGACGCGGCCGGGGTCGACGCGGCGCCGATCGGCTCGCCGCACACGTCGCAGTAGTCGGTCGACTCGGACGGGTGCCCGTTGGGGCAGACGACGGCGCTCACCGGCGGACCCGCGTCGTCTTCGTCGAGGCGGTGTCGAGGGCCATCTCGTCGAGGGCCGAGGTGTTGCGCTTGAGGCGCACGGTCCCCTGCTCCTCGCTGTCGATGTCGACGACCTTGCGCAGCCGCGACGTCGCCTCCTCGTTGCCGGTCTGCTGGGCGAGCTGCACGGCGCGCCCGAGCTTGACGGTCGCCGTCGCCTCGTCGCCCGACGCCTTGGCCGCGAGGCCCTCCTGGATGGCCGCGGCGAGCTCGGTCTGGCCCGTGTAGTGCGCGACCTCGGGGTTGATGCGCGTGGTGAGCGACTCGTCGTCGGACCACTTGGCCTTGACCAGGCCGGAGGAGACGACCTCGCCGTTGACCGCGAGCTGGACGCGTGCCGCGAGCTGCTCGGACCCGACCGGCTTCGACGCGACGCGCACGGCGACGTGGTAGTCGCGCGACTCGTCGCCCCACGAGCCGGTCGGGTAGGAACCGGTGAGCGGGTTGACCTCGGCGCGGCGGTGGGTCAGGTCCTCGACGGTCGGCGCGACCTGCCGGACGAAGAGCACCTGGGAGCCCTGCGGGGCCCAGACGCGGAGGTCGGCCGAGGCCACGCCGCGGGCCATGGAGGCTTGCATGAGCTTCTCGAAGTCCGCCGCGATCTCGTTCGGGTCCGCGATGAGGTCCACCGTGCCGAGCAGCGCGGTCGAGATCTCGCGCAGCTCGTCCACCTGCCAGCGCGAGCCGACGCCGCGCGCGTCGCACTGGAAGTGGCCGGTGACGTCACGCACCGCGGCGGAGAGGTTCGCGCGCGGCTCCGACTCGTTCTTGCCGTCGGTGAGGAGGATCGCGTGCCGCTGGGCGGCCTGCGGGACGGTCGCGAAGAGCTGGTCCGCGAGGCGCAGCCACGTGCTCATCGCCGTGCCGCCGCCGGGCGTGAGCATCGAGATCGCGCGCTTCGCCTCGGCGCGCGCGCCCGGCTCCATCTGGACCATCGCCATCCGGGCGTTGGGGTAGGGGAAGACGCGGTTGGCGACGTGGCTGCCGCCGACGATCGCGAACCACGTACCGTCGAGGATCTGGTCCACGGCCACCTGGGCCGCGTGCTTCGCGGCCTCCATGTTCCGGCCCGACATCGACCCGGACGTGTCGACCATGATGATCTCGGCGACCCCGCCCGCGCCGCCGACGCTCCCCGCGCTCCCGGCCCCCGTGCACGTCACGGTGACGATCGCGTGGACGTCCGTCGCGCCCTCGGACAGGAACTCGTTCTGGTAGACCTCGGCGGCGAACTCGGCCATGGGGGCTCCTTCGGTGGTGCGGGTGTTCGTGCAGGCTATCGGGTCGTGGGCGGGTCGCGCGTGGGTGGGGTCGCACCGCGGCGCGGGGCCCGCGTCAGGTGGTGGGGATCGTCGTCTCGAGGTCCGGGTCGAGCTCCGGGGAGTCCGGGTCCGAGGACCGGTCGAACCGCGCGAGCGTCGCCGTGATGTTGTCGCGGCCGCCCTGGGCGTTCGCCCAGTCCACGAGAGCGCCCGCCACCGTCTGCGGGTCGTGGCCGACCCGCTCCTGGACGGCGTGGAGCAGCGCAGCGAGGTCGGCGGCCGGGGAGCAGTAGTTCCACAGGCCGTCGGAGCACACCAGCACCCAGCCGTCGCGGTCGGGGAACGTCGCGGCCGTCCGCGCTACGGGGTCCGGGGCGTCGGGGCCGAGCCAGCGCGTGATCGCGTGGGCCTGGGGGGAGCTCTCCGCCTGGGCGCGGGGGATGCCCTGCGCCATCATCTCCTGCGCCCACGAGTCGTCGACGCTGAGCTGGTGCGCCTCGCCCGTGTCCGGGATCCAGTAGGCGCGCGAGTCGCCCACCCAGCCCGTGACGACGAGCGGGCCGTCCACGACGGCGGCGACGAACGTGCACGACGGCGGGTTCTCGCGGTCGGCCATCGCGCCGACGGTCGTCAGGATTGCGTCCTGCGCGGCGCGCGAGGCGTCCCCGACGAGCGTCGACCAGGCGGCGACCCGCGCCGTCGGCTCGCCGACGACGGGGGAGGCCCCCTCCGGGGCTCCCGCAGCGAGCACGTCGCGCGCCGCCCGCGCGGCCGCGAGGCTCGCGACGTCGGAGTCGGGTGCGGAGGAGACGCCGTCGCACACGACGAGCGCGGCGAACGCCCGGTCCGCCGCGGCGGACGGGCTGGCGGCGAGCGCCATCGCGTCCTCGTTGCGGGAGTGCCGCACGCCGCGGTCGCACACGCCGGCGACCCACGTCGCGGGCCGCTCGGCCCAGTGGTCGCGCTCGGAGGCGGCCGGCTCGCCGCACTCGGTGCAGTACCCGTCGTCGGCGACGCGGCCACCGCAGCGCACGCACGGCCGGGCTCCGGTGCCCGGCGCGGTCGCGCCGCTCAGCGGGGAGCCGTCCGGGTGCGCGGCCGAGCCGTCCGGCGGCACGAGTCGTTCCGCCCCGGGACCGGCCGACGCGCCGCCCGCCGTGTCCCCGTCCTGCGGGCCCCCGTCTTCCGGGCTCCCGGTCTGCGGGAGCGGGGCGAGCGGCGTTCCGCACGCCTCGCAGAACCGCGCACCCTCGGGCGACGGCTCGCCGCACGCGGGGCACGCGAGCACCACGGGCTGCGCCGGGGCGGCCTGGCCGGGGACCGTCAGCTCGGGCACGGCCTTGCCGGGCACGGGTGCTGGGGCGTCGCTCATCGGACCGTCCACCGTCGCACCTCGTTCGCGCGGTCGACGAGCGTGATGCGCTCGTCGCGCGAGTCCGTGAGCGTCGCGAGCTCGCGGTACGCGCCCTCGAGGGCGTCGCGCAGCGCAGGCTCGTCGGCGGGGACGCCCGCGATCCGCGTCGTCGGCTCGGGCCCGGACCGCGTGACGGTCTCGAGCGCGGAGCGCAGTACGCCGACCGAGAGCTCGGCACGCTCGCGCGGCGCGATCGACACCGCCGCGACGCTCGCCATCGCGTCGGCGAGCGCGGGCAGCCCCCGACCCGACTCGGCGAGCAGGTGCGCGCGCAGGGTGCGGGACTCGACGTACGACCCGCGCGTCGGCCCGACGAGGTCGAGCGCGTGCAGCGCCCCGTCGAGGTCGCCGCGCGCCTCGCGGATGCGCATGAGCCCGAACGCGGCGGGCGCGGTGTAGTTGGCGTCGGTGCGGGCGCAGATCACGTAGAGCGACTCCGCGATGTCCGGCTCACCGCTCAGCTCGCAGGCCGCGGCGAGCGCGAGCTTGGGCGCGAGCTCGCCGGGCACCTGGCCGTAGACCGCGTTGAAGGAGGCGCGCGCGGCGACAGGGTCGCCCTGGGCGAGCTCGCCCAGGCCGCCGAGCCACGCGGCGCGCCACTCCCACGGGTCGTCCGCGAGGATCGTGCCGATCGTGCCGCGCAGCACGTCGAAGCGGCCCGCCTCGATCGCCGCGCGGGCGCGCGCGAGGTGCACCTCGACGGTGTCCTCGGGCGCGTCGGCGAGCGCGGCCAGGCGCGCGTCCGGGTCGACGACGTTGACGCCGGCGAGCCAGCTCGCCATCGGGTCGTGGTCGTCGCGGCGCAGCGTGGGGAGCTCGTCCCACGCGAGCGGCCGGGCCGCCACGTCGGCGACCGGGGCCTCGAACAGCACCGACGCCGCCGAGTGCAGCGCCGGGTTGCCCGGTCCCGCGTCGGCGGCCACGACCTCGCGCAGCACCCCGAGGAGCTGGGTGCGCATCTCGTCGGCGGTCGCGAAGCGGTCCGCCGGGTCGAGCGCGCACGCCTTGGCGAGCAGGCGGTAGAACGAGTCGTACTGCTGGAACACCGGCGTGTCCGCGACCGGTGGCAGCGACGCGACGTACGTCGTCGTGTTGCCGCGGAAGTCGAGCACGAGCGTCGCGAGCGTGCGCCCGATCGTGTAGATGTCAGAGGCGACCGACGGGCCGACCTCCGCCACCTCGGGTGCCTGGTACCCGACGGTCCCGAAGATCGCCGACGTGAGGTCGTCGCTGCGCCGCACGCCGCCGAGGTCGATGAGCTTGACCCCGTCGCCCTGCTGGATGACGTTCTCCGGCTTGAAGTCGCAGAACAGCAGGTTGTGGTCGTGCAGGTAGGCGAACGCGGGCAGGATCGCGAGCACGTAGGCGAGCGCCTGGTCCACCGGCATCGGGTCGATCGCGCCCTTGTTGGCGTCCCGGCGGTCCTGGAGGATCTCCTTGAGCGACTCGCCGCCGACGTACTCCATGACGGTGTAGCCGGCGCCGTCGTGCATGGCGAAGTTGTAGATCTCGACGATGAGCGGGTGCTCGACCTCCGCGAGGAACTGCCGCTCGGAGATCGCGGCCGCGTACGCGTCCGGGTCGCCCGAGTTGAGCAGGCCCTTGAGCACGACCCACCGGCCCGACACGTTCTGGTCGCGAGCCAGGTAGATCCAGCCGAGGCCACCGTGCGCGAGGCAGCCGACGACCTCGTACTGCCCACCGACCAGGTCGCCCGGCTGGAGCTGCGGCGTGAAGTCGAACCGGTTGCCGCAGTGGGGGCAGAAGCCGGACGTGCGGCCCGGCTGCCCGTCGCGACCGCGGCCGACCTTCTCGCCGCACGCGGGGCAGAACCGCTTGCGCTCCGCGACCTCGGGCACGGCCATGACGGACTGGAGCGGGTCGCGCGCGGGGACGGACGGGACGGTCGTCAGGCCCGCGCCGAGGCCGCGCCCGCGCAGGCGCGTCGAGGACGTGCCGACGCGTCGCGTCGCCTTCGAGCCGGTCGCGGCGGTGCGCGCCGAGCCGAGCGCGGCCGTGGCGAGGCGGCTCGAGCTCGTGCGGCCCGTGCGGGTCGAGCGCTCGGCGTCGGGGTCCGCGCCCGCGGCCGACCCGGTCCCGGGGCGACCCTGGACGAAGCCGGTCCCGAGCATCGCGGACGGCGACGCGGCAGCGGCCGTGCCCGGCGCCGGCGCGCCGGTGGTGCCGGTCGAGGTCCCCGTCGGCGTGCCGCCGGAGCCGCCCGCGGGCGCGCCGCAGACGTTGCAGTAGCCGTCCTCGATGGTGCCCGGGCAGCCGGGCTCCGAGCACGGGACGGTCGCGGTGGTGGTCACGACGACGCTCCTTCCGGGGTGGGCAGGTCGCGGGTGAGGAACTGGTACTGCTCGACGAGGAAGCGGGCGAGCGTCACGTCGCACGGGACGGCCTCGACGGCCTCGCGCGCCTCGACGTGTCCGGAGCGCACGGTGGGCGACGCCGAGCGCCCGTTGGCCCGAGCCTTCGCCGCGAGCCGCTCGAGGCTGTAGCGCAGCTCCGCACGCTCGCGGAGCGGGCGGGTGTAGGCGTCCTCGACGGTCTCGACGGCGCGGGCCACGGTCGCGAGCCGCGCCGTGTAGGCGTCGAGCTCGAACCGGGAGTCGGGGACGGGCCCGAGTCGCGAGACGTCGGGGACCGCGAGCCGCGGCGGGTGCGCGATCTCGCGCCGGCAGCGGGCGACGAGCTCGCGGAGCGCGGGCTCGCGGGCCTCGAGCGCGTCGCGCTGCTCCTCGGTCCGCGCGCGGTCGCGGCGCAGCTCGCGGCGCTGCGCCGACGCGACGATGAGGTCGCGCTCGGCCCGCGCGACCTCGGTCTCGAGCTCCGCGAGGGGGCCCGAGACGTCGGCCCCGCGCGCGGCCTGGGCGACGAGGTGGTCGAGGCGACCGCGCAGGGTCTCGACGCGGCCCCGCGCGTCCGCGTCGGAGCCCGCGAGGTCCTCGCAGCGCACGAGCTCGGCGCGGACGCCGCGCAGGCGCGCGACCTGGTCGGCCGTGTGCGGGTCGAACGACAGTCGCGTGCGGAGCTGGACGACGAGCGCGTCGCACAGCTTCACCGCCTCCACGAGCGAGACGAGCGCGGCGCCGGACCCGGAGTCGAGCCGGCCCCAGACGAGCTGGGAGATCTTCTCGCGCGCGACGGCGTCGGCCCTGCCCGAGTCCCAGACGGGCCGGATCTCGTCCGCGCGCGTGCGGATCGCCTGCCAGAGCGAGAGCGCGAGCACGAGGTCGGCCGTGTAGACGTCGGGCGTCGCGGCCGCCTGGGCGGCGGCGTCGAGCCGGTCGAGCTCCGTGCGCCGCTCGTCGAGCCAGGTCTCGAGCGCGGCGAGGTACGCCAGGAGGTCGGCGGCGGGGATCGCCTCGCCGAGCCGCCCCGGCGCCTCGGGTGCGGTCGTGCGGGTCACGGCGTCCGGCCGTACACCGCGGTCGGCGGGGCGGGTGCCGGGCCGAGGCCGCCGAGCCACTCGCCGTAGATCGCGGCCCAGCGTCCGTCGGACTTCAGCTGCTCCAGCACGCCGTTGACGAACCGCACCATGTCCACGTTCTGCGCGGGGACGCCGATGCCGTACGGCTCGTCGCTGATCGCCTCGCCGACGACCTTCGCGTACGGGTCCTGTGCCGCGAAGCCCGCGAGGATCGTGTCGTCGCCCGTGATCGCGTCGACCTTGCCCTGCTGGAACAGCACGAGGCACTGCGTGTGGGTCGTGGCCGGGACGGGCTCGATGCCGGCGAACTGCTCGAGGCGCGTGAGCGTCGTCGTGCCCTCGGGGGCGCACACGCGCTGGCCCTCGAGGTCCGCGATCCCGCCGGCGGTCGAGTCCCGCGAGACGAGCACCTTCTGGCCCGCGTGGTAGTACTCGGCCGAGAACGCGATGGACTCCCACCGCTCGCAGTTGATGGTGAACGCTCGCGCGACGAGGTCGACCTCGCCGTTCTCGAGCACCTCCAGGCGCTGGCCCGACGTGATCACGCGGAACGTGAGCCGGTCGGGGTCGCCGAAGATCGCGCGCGAGATCTCGTGGAGCACGTCGATGTCGAAGCCCTCGATCTGGCCCGACAGCGGGTTGCGCGCGCCCATGAGCAGCGTGTCGGCCGAGACACCCACGATGAGCGAGCCGCGGTCGCGGATCGCGGCCATGGTGCTGCCGCCGGGCAGGGCGTCGGGTCCGGGCAGCGCACCCTCGGGCGCGTACGAGGCGAGGGGGTCGGCGCACTCCGCGGGGGCGGCCGGTGCGGCCGGCGCCTCCTCGGCGGCCTCGTCCTGCGGCGCCTCGGTGAGACGGAGGTCGTCCGCGCCGGACGGACCCGAGCACGCGGCGAGCGCGAGCACCGCGGCGAGCCCTGCGGCGACGACGCCGCTGCGGCGCCGACGGGCACCGGCGCGACGGCTGCGGTCGGGGGTGGCGAGCGTCGTGGTCACCGGTACTCCTCCAGTCGTGCGGTCACGCCGCGCCACGCGAGCAGGGCGGCGACCAGGCCCGCGGCCAGCAGGAGCCAGCCGGCGACGGTCGCGGTCGTCGACGCGCCGTCGAGCCGCTGGCTCGTCGCGGCCGCGTTGGTCTCGATGTCGTCCCGCGCGGACGCGGAGAACGCGTCGAACGCGGCGTTGGGGCTCTCGGGGTCCGTCGCCGTGGCGAGGGCGACGGCGTCGTCCCAGTCTCCTGCGTCGTCGAGCGCGCGGATGTCCGCGTGCCGGGTGACCCACGCGTCGAGCGCCTGGGCGGTCGACCCGTCGAGGATCCCCTCGGACGCCGCGGTGTCGAGCCGCGCCGCGGCGTCATCCGTCGCCGTGACGAAGGCCTCCTCGTACGCCTGCCCGGACCCGCGCTTGATGAGCGTGAACGCCTCCATCGACTTCGCGTCGTTGGCGAGCGAGTACGCCTGGGACGCGGCGAGCGTCGCGGCGTAGGGACCGGTGCGGACGTCCTGCGCGCGCGAGCTCGCCTGGGCCAGCAGGACCGTCGACACGATGCCGACGACGAGCACGACGGCGGTGGCGACGGCGAGGCCGACGTTGAGCACGCGGTGCGTGCGGCGCGCGAGCCAGACCTGGCTCACGACGAGCACCGCGAGCGCGACGAGCCCGCCCGCGAGCACCCACAGCGCGTTGCGGACGCCGGAGAAGTCGGCGGCGACGCGGTCCGCGTCGTCGAGCACGACCTCGTCGAGCGCCGGGAGCATCTGCTCGCGCAGGATGGTCGACGCCTGGTCGAGGTACGCCGAGCCGACCGGGAAGCCCTGGCGGTTGTTGGCGCGCGCCTGCTCGACGAGGCCGGTGTAGACCGTGAGGTCGGCCGCGACCTGGCCGAGCAGCTCCGCGTCGCCCTCGTTGCTCCCGGAGAGCGTGGCGAGCCCGCTCGCAGCCTGGTCGACGAGGTCGTCGTACCGGGCACGCTGGTCGGCGGGCTCGAGGCCGCCGACGAGGAACGCGCCGGTCGCCGTCGCGTCCGCCGCGACGAGGGCGTTGCGGACCTCCTGGACCCCGACGAGCTGCGCGGTGTCCTCGCTCGCGGCCTCGAGCGCCCGGGACTGGACGCTGCCCGCCTGGAAACCGAGCACGCCGAGCGCGACGGCGGCGAGCACGCACAGCGCCATGACGAGCCGCAGCTTGCCGGGCGTGCGGCGGAGCGCGCCGCGGGCGCGGGACACGCCGGCGCTCGGTGCTCCGCTCGGGGTGCCGACCGGGCCGGGCGCGCTGCCCGGCGCGGGGCCGCCCGCGGGGACGATCTGCTGGCCCGCAGGGCGGACCGGGGTGGTCGTCATGCGTTCTCCTCGGCGGTGGAGGGGGCGGTCTCGGGCGCGTCGTCGGACGCGACGTCGGAGGACGGTGCGTCGTCGGTGGGGGCGCCCGGGGTCGGGGCGTCGTCCTGGGTGTCGTCGGCCACCGGCGGGTCGAGCGTGGCGAGGAGCGCGAGGGCGCCCTCGCCGTCGACCACGTCGACCGGCAGCAGGAGGCGGAGCTCGTCGATCGTCGGCGCCTCCGTGTCCTTGAGGCGCCAGGCGTGGCGCGCGATCGCGGCGTCGAGCACGTTGCGCGCCCAGCGCGCGTTGCCGAAACCCTCGGTGCGCGGCTGCGCCGCGGCGAGGCGCGCGAACACGTCGAGCGCCTCGGGCGTCGGCTCGAAGTCGGACTTCGCCGCCATGCCCGCGAAGATGTCGCGCAGCTCGGCGTCGGCGTAGTCCTCGAACGTGATGGTCGTGGAGAACCGCGACTCGAGGCCGGGGTTCGTGGCGAGGAAGTCCGCCATCGGCCCGGGGTAGCCCGCCACGATGACGACGAGCTCGTCGCGGTGGTCCTCCATGTCCTTGACGAGCGTGTTGATCGCCTCGGCGCCGTACTGGTCCTCCGCGAGCCCGTACGCCTCGTCGACGAACAGCACGCCGCCGAGCGCGGTGGCGACGACCTCGGACGTCTTCACCGCGGTCTGGCCCAGGTAGCCCGCGACGAGCTCGGAGCGGTCGACCTCGACGAGGTGGCCCTTCTCGAGCAGCCCGAGCGCGCGGTAGATGCCCGCGACGAGGCGCGCGACCGTCGTCTTGCCCGTGCCCGGGTTGCCGAGGAACACGAGGTGGCGCGTCAGCGTCGGGCGGGTCAGCCCTGCCTCGGTGCGCAGCTTCTCGACGCGCAGCAGCTCTGTCTGGCGATGGATCTCGTCCTTCACGCGGGTGAGGCCCGTGAGCGCGTCGAGCTCCGCGAGCAGCTCCTCGATCGAGCGGGGCGCCTCCTCCTCGACCGCGGCCTCGGTCGTCGTCGTCGCCGCGGGCTGCGTGGCGGTGGCGTCGGCGCCTCCCGCAGGCGCACCGACCGGCGTCGTGCCCGACGGCGCGGCGGGCGTGCCGGACGGCGCCGCGGTCGGGCGTGCGCCGAGCGCGTCGAGGATCGACTCGACGGACGGGACCTCGGGCGCGGTGCGGCGCAGCGCGTCGAGCGAGCCCTGCGCGGCGAGCAGGTCGCCGAGGTCGAACGGGTCCGCACCGCCGGTCGCCGGGCGTGCAGCGACTGGGCCGCCCGCGGCGGGCAGCGCCGTCGGGCCCGACGGCGCGCGACCGGCACCCGGGAAGGCTGCCGGTGCCGGTGCCGGTGCCGGTGCCGGGGCGCCGCCCGACTGCTGTACCGCGGCGGTGGCCGCGGCGGCCCCGGCCACGTGCGGGCCGGGGGAGCCGAGGCGCCCGGCCGCGCGCGCGACGTCGGCGAGCGCCCGCCCGTACGCGGCGGCGTGCTTCGATCGCGCCGCGCCGAGGGCGGCGAGGACGTCCGTCGGTGACGTGCGCCAGCGCCGGGCGCTCGACGCGGCGGTGAAGAACGCGCCCGTCGCCGCGGGGTCGTGCCCGAGCGCCGCGAGCCACGCCGCGGGCGCCCCGGGGGAGGACTCGGCGACGGCCGCCGCGAGGCGGGCGCCCTCGTCGCGCGCCGCCTCCTCGTCCACGCCCGCGGCGTGCGCCACGGCGTCGAGCGCGTCGAGCGCCGCAGCGAGGCTCGGGGTCACCGGGCCGGTCATGGCGCCTCCAGTCGTCCGGGCTCGGACGTCGGGCCGCTCGGCGGCTGGGGCGTGCCCTGGCCGGCCCCGGGGTCGAGCGCGATCGACGAGTCGCGGAACTTCTCCGCGAGGAACGCGCCGTGCGCGACGAGCGCCGCGGCGTCGGCGCGCGAGACCGCGTCGGAGATCTTGTCGAGCGTGACGCCGAGCAGGTCGAGCTGGTCGCACAGCAGCATGAGCGACGTCTTGCCTTGCGCGACGACCCGCCGGTCGGCGAAGTCGCGCGGCAGGCGCAGGTACGCGCCGACGGCCTCGGGCAGGTAGCTCGTGGCGGTCGCGACGACGGTGTGCGCCTGCTGGGACCCGCCACCGAGGCGGTCGAGGCGCGGCACCATCTCCTCGACGGTGCCGGTGATGCGGTGCACGCGCGCCGTGACGGCGGGCGGCACGCGCCCCTCGATCTGCTGCTCCACGCGCTCGACCGAGGCGAGGATCTCGGCAGACGTCGGCGGGGCGGGCAGCTCGAGCGCGGGCTCGGGCGCGGGGGACCGGCCGCCGAGGCGGCCGATCACGTCGGAGAACCAGCCCATCTAGCTCGGGGTCCGATCTGTGGTGCGGGAAGCGGCGGTCAGGCCGCGGGAGGACGGGGCGCGTACGTCGCCAGGGGTCACAGACGCCCGATGTCGAGCGAGCCGTTGCCGACCTGCGACTGGTCGGAGCGGCGCGCGCGGTCGAGGTACTCGTTCGCCTTGGTCGTCTCGGTCTCGAGCACGCCGATGGTCTGCGCCATGGAGTCGAGCGCCTGCGTCTTGAACGTCGAGATCGAGTCGAGCGTCGCGTAGATGTTCGCGAACGCCTGCTGGAGCTGCGGGAGCCCGACGGTCGCGCTCGCGGCCTGCTGCTGGATGCTCGCCGACTGGTCGGCCAGCATCTTCGAGGTCGAGGCGATCATGTTCGACGTCGTCGTGTTGAGCGCCGTGATCTGGTCGAGCACGAGCTTCTGGTTCGCGAGCGCCTGCGCCACGATGACGGCCGTGCGCAGCGCCGAGACCGTCGTCGTCGTCGCGCGGTCGACGCCCTTGATGAGCTCGACGTTGTTCTTCATGATGATGTCCATCGCGAGGTAGCCCTGGATGGACACCGCGAGCTGCGTGAGCAGGTCCTGGTGCTTCTGGCGGACGTAGAACAGCACGTCCTCGCGCAGCGCCTGGGCACGCTCGGGGTCGCTCGCCTCGAGCTCGGCGATCTTGGTGGAGAGCTCGGTGTCGAGCCGTTCGGCGATGAAGATGTACTGGTTGAGGCGCGCCATCGAGTCCCAGAGGTTCTGCTTCTCGAGGTTGAGGGCTGCGTTGTCCTTGCGGAGCTCGTCCTGGCCGTTGTAGAGCGACTGGACGATCGCGTTGAGCTGCTTCTGCGAGCTCTCGTAGCGGCGGAAGTAGTCCTGGAGCTTCCCGCCGAACGGGATGAGGCCCAGGAACTTCTTGCCCATGCTCGCCTCGCTGGGGTCGAGGTCCTCGACCGTGCGGCGCAGCTCGAGCAGCGACTTGCTCACCTTGGAGCTCTCGGAGACGCCGCCCTCGCGCAGCTCCCGGACCGGCATCTCGAGCATGCGGTTCGAGACGTCGGAGGCCGCGCGGATGTCCTTGTCGCCCATCTTGCGGATGTCGTCGGCCTTCGCCGCGAACTCGGGCGAGCGCGTGTCCGTCGCGAGGAGCTGGTCGAGGTAGGAGGAGACCTTCGACTGGAGGCCCGGGATCGCGGCCTCGTCGACGCGCGGCGCGAGCGACGGCGCCTGCGTGGTGGCGACGGGCTTGACGGGCTCCGGGGCGCTGAGCGTGAGCGTCTCCGTCGGGGCGGGGGGCTGGAGCGGTGCTGCCTCGGTCATGTCGGTCCTTCGCTCGTGCGTGCCGTCGGACGCCGTCGGTGGCGGGTGGGGGCGGCCCTCGCGAGCTCCCCCTCGACCCGGGCGAACCGGGCGGAACCGGCCTGCGCCGGTCGGGCGAGTATATCTACGGCGGGTGGCTCGATCTTTACCCTTTCCGGGGATCGAGAGGGTGAGAACTCCCCATGCCAGAACCAACGTCCGGGCGGCCGATGAGTTCCGCCCGCCCGCGCCGTCGTCCGTCTGCGAGAGTTCGCTGCGCACGCCCTCCGCGGACGTGCGCGCCGCCGTCGAGGAAGGGACGTCAGATGCAGCTCGCCGGGAAGAACGCGGTGGTCTACGGGGCCGCGGGGTCGATGGGGTCGGCGGTGAGCCGCGCCTTCGCCGCCGCGGGCGCGCGCGTCTTCCTCGCGGGACGCACGGCCGCCACGCTCGACGCGCTCGCGGCGGAGATCCGCGCCGCCGGCGGGCAGGCGCACGCCGCCGTCGTCGACGCGACGGACAAGGAGTCGGTCGACGCGCACGCGGCCGGCGTGGTCGAGCAGGCGGGGAGCCTCGACGTGTCGTTCAACGCCGTCGCCTACGACGTGCTCCAGAACGTCCCGCTCGTCGACATGTCCCTCGAGGACTTCGTGGCGCCGATCGTGTCCGCGACGACCACCCACTTCCTCACCGCGACCGCCGCGGCGCGGCACATGGTCGCCCAGGGGTCCGGGGCGATCGTCATGCTCTCGTCGACGGCCGCGCGGGAGTCGCGTCACGAGATGGGCGGGTTCAGCCTCGCGTGCGCGTCGATCGAGACGCTCGTGCGCAGCCTCGCCGGCGAGGTCGGCCGCCACGGCGTGCGGGTCGTCGGGCTCCGGCCCAACTTCACGCCCGAGACCGTCGGCGCGTCGGACGACGACCTGCCCATGCTCGTCCAGGACACGCTGCTCGGCCGCCTGCCGCGACTCTCCGAGGTCGCCGGCACGGCCGTCTACCTCGCGTCCGACGCCGCGGGTGCGACGACGGGGGTCGTCGTCGACCTCTCGTGCGGGGCGATCGTGTGAGCGCCGGCCCCGCCCACGTCCCCGAGGCCGCCCGCGCGCTCGTCGCGGGCCCGCACGTCGCGCACCTCGCGACCGTCCTG
Organism: Cellulosimicrobium sp. NPDC057862; assembly: GCF_042797035.1. Classification (NCBI taxonomy): domain Bacteria; kingdom Bacillati; phylum Actinomycetota; class Actinomycetes; order Micrococcales; family Promicromonosporaceae; genus Cellulosimicrobium; species Cellulosimicrobium sp. NPDC057862. Next base: position 289,419 of record NZ_JBHVMH010000003.1, on the reverse strand, counting down.
CCCGACGGCGGCCCGCACGTCGTGCCGCTCTGGGTCGGCTGGGAGGGCGACCGGCTCGCGTTCCTCACCGGCCCCGGCTCGCGCAAGGCCCGCAACCTCGCGCGCGACCCGCGCGTCGCGGTGTCCGTGACGGAGACCGGGAACCCGTACGTCATGGCGACCCTGCGCGGGCGCGTCGTCGAGGTGCTCGACGGCGACGCGGGCTGGGCGGTCGTCGACCGCCTCTCCGTCCTCTACACCGGCGGCCCCCTACCCGCGCGGGGAGGAACGGCACGCCTACCTGGTCGAGATCGACCACGCGACGGCGCCGTCGTTCGGCTGAGGAGTGGTGCCCCGAGCAGGACTCGAACCTGCAACCTACGGATTAGAAGGCCGTTGCTCTATCCATTGAGCTATCGAGGCGCGCGCCCATCGTAGTGGGCGTCGGGCGTGCTCGGGAGGTGGAGGCCGTGGTGACGGACCCGCAGGTGGCATGGTCGCGCGTCGTGCGGCGCGTGCGTTTGGCGGGGCCCCCGGCAGCCGTCACTATGAACCAGTGAGAACCCCAGACGCCGCCACGAGCGACGCGAGCCCCACCGCGCCCGGCCGGTCGCCGGGCTCGTGGAGGCCCGCGAAGGCGACCGAGGAGCTCGGTGTCACGGTCTACGACGTCGCGCGCGACCTGCGGCGCGACGTGGCGGACGTGCGCCTCCCGCTCACGATCGACAGCGCGTCGGAGGCGGACGCCTCGCGGCGCCGGCTCCTCACGCAGCTCGACGAGCACCTGCTGCCGCGCCTGCGCGAGCTGTCGTCGCCGGCGATCGTCGTGATCGCGGGCTCGACGGGTGCCGGCAAGTCGACGCTGTACAACTCGCTGCTCGGCGAGGAGGTGTCGCAGGCGGGCGTCCTGCGGCCCACGACGCGCGAGCCGGTGCTCGCGTTCAACCCGCTGGACGCGGACGTGATCGTCGAGGGCCCGGTGACGCGCGTGGCGCGCGTCGTCGACCACGACGGCGTCCCGCGCGGCACGGGCCTGCTCGACGCGCCGGACCTGGACTCGCTCCTGTCCGAGAACCGCGACACGGCGAGCCTGCTGCTCGAGGCGGCGGACCTGTGGCTGTTCGTCACGACCGCCTCGCGCTACGGCGACGCGCTGCCGTGGCAGGCGCTGTCGCGCGCGAAGGAGCGCGGCGCGAGCGTCGCGATGGTGCTCAACCGTGTCCCGCGCGAGACGTTGACGACGATCCGCGGCGACCTGCTCCAGCGCCTGCGGGACCACGGCATGGACGGGACCCCGCTGTTCGTCGTGCCCGACGTCGGCCCGCACGAGGGGCTGCTCGACCGCGCGGTCGTGGCGCCGGTCGCGCGCTGGCTGACGATGCTCGCGGGCCCGGACCGGTCGCGCGCGGTGATCGTGCGCACGCTCAAGGGTGCGCTCGGTGCGCTGCCCGCGTGGGTCACGGGCGTCTCGGACGCGGTGGAGCAGCAGGTGGAGGCCGCGGCCGACCTGCGCTCGGCGGCGGAGAAGGCGGTCCCGCCCGTGCGCGACGCCGCGCGGCAGGCCGTGCTGGACGGTGCCGTCGCGCACGGGTCGCTCGAGGCGCGGTGGGCCCAGGTGACGGGCGCCGAGCGCGTGGACCGCGTCAAGGTGCGCGGCGGCGTGGTCCGGTCGTCCAAGCGGCGCGGACGCGCGCGCGACCTCGTGCTCGCCCCGCTCCTCGAGGAGACGCGCGACGCCGCGCACCGCACGCTCGCCGCGAACGGCGTCCTGGCCCACGAGGCGCTGCGCGCGGCGCTCGACGGGGACCGGCCGCTGCCGGGCGCCGCCGACGTCCTGCCGACCGAGGAGGACGCCGCGGCGCGCCGCGAGGCCTCGGCCACGACCCAGGTGCTCCAGTGGTCCCGGCGGGCCGAGCAGGTCGTGTCCGATCTCGCCGCGTCGACGGCGAGCGAGCCCGCCCGGGCCGCAGTGAAGGCGTTCGGCGAGACCGGGCTGGCCGCGCTGCTGCTCGCAGGTGCCGCCGGGAGCGACGACGCGGCCCGCCTGGTGCGGACCGTGCTCGCCGACACGGGCGACGACGCGCTCGCGGCGCTGCGCGACGACCTGGCCGACCGGGCCGTCACCATGGTCGAGCGCGAGGCGGAGCCCGTCCTCACCGCGCTCGCCGACCCCGCGCTCGCCGCGGACGCCGCCGTCGGGCTGCGCCTACGGCTCGCCGAGCTGAGGAGGCTCATGTGACGTCCCACGACGCCCAGCTGCGTGCCCGGGTCGACGACCTCGCGCGCGCGGTGGACCTCGCGGGGGACCGCCTCGACCCCGCGGTCGCGGCCCAGGTGCGCGACGCGATCGGGGGCGTGCGCGAGCGCCTCGTCCTCGGCGTCGACCACACGGTCGTCGCGCTCGCGGGCGGCACCGGGTCGGGCAAGTCGAGCCTGTTCAACCGCGTGTCCCGGCTCGACTTCGCGGACGTCGGCGTGAAGCGCCCGACGACGGCGCGCGTCACGGCGTGCTCGTGGAGCGGCGCGGCGACGGCCCTGCTCGACTGGCTCGCCGTGGACCCGGAGCGCCGGATCACGCGTGACGGCGAGCTCGACGCCGAGGACGAGGCGGCGCTCGGCGGACTCGTCCTGCTCGACCTGCCGGACCACGACTCGATCGAGCCGGCGCACCGCGACGTCGTCGACAGGGTGCTCCCGCTCGTCGACCTGCTCGTGTGGGTCGTGGACCCGCAGAAGTACGCGGACGACGCGCTGCACTCCGGTTACCTCCAGAAGTCGGCAGGGCTCGAGGGGTCGATGGTCGTCGCGCTCAACCAGATCGACACCGTCCCCGAGGCGCGCCGCGCGGCGCTCGTCGAGGACATGGGGCGGCTGCTCGAGGAGGACGGGCTCGACGGCGTCTACGTCACGACCGTCTCCGCGCGCACGGGCGAGGGGCTGGACGAGCTGCGCTCGCTGCTCGAGCAGGCCGTCGCGCGGCGTAGCGTCGCCGCGAGCCGCGTCGCGGGCGAGCTCGACCGGGCGGGTGCGCTCCTGCTGGAGCAGCTCCCGGGCGACGTCCCGTGGACCATGAGCACGGCCGTCGAGGAGGAGGTCGACGCGCTCGCCGACGCGACCGGCCTCGCCGCCGTCGCCGGCCAGGTCGGCGCGGCCGTGCGCAACGGCTACGGCAGGCCCGAGTTCTCGCCCCCGCAGCCCGACGCCGTCGCGCTCTCGCGCTCGCGCTGGCTCGCCCGCGCGGGGCGGTCGCTGCGACCGGGGTGGCAGAAGGCGCTCGACGACGCGGTCGCGCCGGCGGGCAAGGTCGCGGAGGCGACGCGGTCCGCACTCGCGAAGATCCCCCTCGACACGCGCGGGCCGTCGTCGTCGCGCCCGACGCGGCGCGCGGCGTGGGTCGCCCTCGCGGTCGGGGTCGTCGCGGGCGTGCTCGCGGTGCTGGGCTCGTTGCGCGTGCTCGACCTCGGGCGGACGCTCGTCACCGTGTGCGCGATCGTCGCGGCGGTCGCCGTGCTCGGCGCGGTGGTCGCGTTCCTCGTCGCGCTCCAGGTGCGGCGCACCCTCGCGCGACGCCGCGAGCAGCAGGTGCTCGCCTCCGGCCGCGGAGCGATCGAGCGCGTCGTGCAGGACGCGATGGGCAAGCCGACCCAGGCGCTCCTCGACACCCACCGCCAGGTCCGCGAGCTGGCACAGTCCGCCCGGGACAAGGCCCCGGCGGCGCCGCTCACCGGGGCGCTACGCCTACCCACAGGCCCGGATCTCGGTGACCCGTCCACAGGCGAGGGCACGACGACGGACGGCGCCGCCGCTCCGACAGCACCCTGAGGCGGTGGCCGGGACCAGCCCGGCCGCCGACCTCAGGAGGAACCATGCCCGGTGACGTCACGGTCACGCTGTCCGGCTTCGTCGCGACCACGCCCACGCTGTTCCGCTCGCAGTCCGGCAACGACTTCACGAGCTTCCGCATCGCCCAGACGCGCCGCTACCTCGACCGCGAGCGCGGCGAGTGGGTCGACGGCCGCACGCTGTGGTTCACCGTGAAGGCGTGGAAGCACGTCGCGCGCAACGTCGCGCTGTCCCTGCACAAGGGCGACCCCGTGGTGGTCACGGGGCGGCTCTCGCTCGACGAGTGGGACGGCCCTGACGGCCCGCGCACCAGTCTCGTCGTGGAGGCCACGGCGCTCGGCCCCGACCTCACGCTCGGTGAGGCGCGGTTCGCCCGCACCGTCCACCGGAGGGAGGACGACGGCGCGCGCCGGGGCGACGCGGCCGGCATCGCCGCGTCCCCCGGTGGCGGGGGCGGGGCGGACCGGTCGTCCGGCGGACCGGGTGCCACGGCGCACGACGGCACCGCGTTCGAGGGCGGACCGCTCGACGGGCGCGCGCTCGACGACCCGTGGACCCTCGCGGACGCCGGCACGGCGCTCGCGGGCGAGCCCCGCGAGGAGTCCGAGGACGACGCCGACGCCGAGACCGGCGCGCTGGCGTCCGCCTGAGCGGCTCCGTGCGGGCGGTGCCGCGGCCCGCGGGGGTCGCGGCGCCGTCGGGCGCGCCCCGGCGGCCCGACCGCGTAGGCTGAGTGGTCGACGAATCCCGTACCTCTCCCGACCGAAACGGTGGAACGACAGGCTGTGGCTGAGTTCATCTACTCCATGTACAAGGCGCGCAAGGCGCACGGAGACAAGGTCATCCTCGACGACGTCTCCCTGAACTTCCTGCCCGGCGCCAAGATCGGCGTCGTGGGCCCCAACGGCGCCGGGAAGTCCACGATCCTCAAGATCATGGCGGGCCTGGACACGCCCTCGAACGGCGAGGCGCGCCTCTCCCCGGGCTACAGCGTCGGCATCCTGCTCCAGGAGCCGCCGCTCAACGAGGAGAAGACGGTCCTCGGCAACGTCCAGGAGGCCGTCGCGGACATCCTCGCCAAGAAGCAGCGCTTCGACGAGATCTCCGCGCTCATGGCGGAGCCCGACGCCGACTTCGACGCGCTCCTCGCGGAGATGGGCACGCTCCAGGAGGCCATCGACGCCGCGGACGCGTGGGACCTCGACTCCCAGCTCGAGCAGGCGATGGACGCGCTGCGCTGCCCGCCGCCGGACGCCGACGTGTCCGTGCTCTCCGGTGGTGAGCGCCGCCGCGTCGCGCTGTGCAAGCTCCTGCTGGAGAAGCCGGACCTCCTGCTGCTCGACGAGCCCACGAACCACCTGGACGCCGAGTCCGTGCTGTGGCTCGAGCAGCACCTCGCGACGTACCCCGGCGCGATCCTCGCCGTCACCCACGACCGGTACTTCCTCGACCACGTCGCGGAGTGGATCTGCGAGGTCGACCGCGGCCGCCTGTACCCCTACGAGGGCAACTACTCGACCTACCTCGAGAAGAAGGGCGAGCGCCTCCAGGTCCAGGGCAAGAAGGACGCGAAGCTCGCCAAGCGCCTCAAGGAGGAGCTCGAGTGGGTCCGGTCCAACGCCAAGGGCCGCCAGACCAAGTCGAAGGCCCGCCTCGCCCGGTACGAGGAGATGGCGGCCGAGGCGGAGCGCACCAGGAAGCTCGACTTCGAGGAGATCCAGATCCCGCCGGGCCCGCGCCTGGGCAACCTGGTCCTCGAGGCGTCGAACCTCCAGAAGGGCTTCGACGGTCGCCAGCTCATCGACGGCCTGAGCTTCACGCTGCCGCGCAACGGCATCGTCGGCGTCATCGGCCCCAACGGCGTCGGCAAGACGACCCTGTTCAAGACGATCGTCGGGCTCGAGCCGCTCGACGGCGGGGACCTCAAGGTCGGCGAGACGGTCTCGATCTCCTACGTCGACCAGTCCCGCGGCGGCATCGACCCCAAGAAGACGCTGTGGGAGGTCGTGTCCGACGGGCTCGACTTCATCAAGGTGGGCAACGTCGAGATCCCCTCGCGCGCGTACGTCGCGTCGTTCGGGTTCAAGGGGCCGGACCAGCAGAAGCCCGCGGGCGTGCTGTCCGGCGGTGAGCGCAACCGCCTCAACCTCGCGCTCACGCTCAAGCAGGGCGGCAACCTCCTGCTGCTCGACGAGCCGACCAACGACCTCGACGTCGAGACCCTGGGCTCGCTGGAGAACGCGCTGCTCGAGTTCCCCGGCTGCGCCGTCGTCGTGTCCCACGACCGGTGGTTCCTCGACCGCGTCGCGACGCACATCCTCGCGTACGAGGGCACGGAGGAGGACCCGGCGAACTGGTACTGGTTCGAGGGCAACTTCGCGTCCTACGAGGAGAACAAGGTCGAGCGCCTCGGCGCCGACGCGGCGCGTCCGCACCGCGTGACGTACCGCAAGCTCACGCGCGACTGACGCCGCGACCTCGGTCGACCACGACGCCGGGCGGGACGCGTTCCCGCCCGGCGTCTGTGCGTCCGGGTGCGTCCGGATGCCCGTGGGTCCCGGAGCCCGCGGTCCCGCGCCCGCGCTGCCCCCGGGGCGCGGAATCCCGTTGACGCCGCCCTCGGGCCCTCGGCAGGATCGCGCGGCATGACCCTCGACCTGGCGCCCGCACGCGTACGCCCCACCTGGCCCGACCTCCCGCAGGCCGTACGCGCCGCCGTCGAGTCCCGGCTGGGCGCCGACGTCTCGGGGTGGACGAGCCACGACGGCGGCTACTCGCAGGGGCTCGCGTCGACGCTGCGGACGAGCGGCGGGGACGTGTTCGTCAAGGCGGTCGGGCCCGAGCACGCGTTCACCCGCGACCTGTACCGGCTCGAGGCGCGCGTCGCCGCGGCGCTGCCCGCGCAGACTCCGGCTCCCGCGCTCCGGTGGGTCCTCGACGGCGACCTCGACGGGGCCGGCGAGTGGGTCGCGCTCGCGTTCGACGCCGTGCCCGGCCGGTCCGTCGCCACGCCGTGGCGGGATGACGAGCTCGCCGCGGTGGCCAACCTCGCGCGCCGTGTCGCTGAGGTCGAGGTTCCCGCGGAGACACCGCTCCCGCGGTTCGCCGAGACCGTCGAGTGGCGCGAGTGGGAGGACCTCGCGGAGCGCCGCCCGCAGGGCCTCGGCACCTACGACCCGTGGGTCGCGGCCCGGCTCGACCGCCTCGCGGCGCTCGCCGAGCCCTGGCCCGAGGCCACGGCGGGCGACCACCTCGTCCACGGCGACCTCCGGGGTGACAACGCCCTGCTCGTGGGGCGCGCGGCGCCCGGCGCCGCGGCCCGCGGCGAGCGCGCCAGGAACAGGCCCGTCGCCGTCGCCGTCGACTGGCCGTACGCCGCGCGCGGCGCCGCGTTCTGCGACGCGGTCGGCATGCTCCCGGCCGTGCAGGTCGAGGGCGGGCCGCCGCCGGAGGAGGTGCTGCGGCGCCACCCGCTGCCGCGCGACGTCGAGCCCGACGCCGTGACCTGCTACCTCGCGGCGCTCACGGGGTACTTCCTCGCGTCCTCGCTCGACCCTGCGCCCCCGGGCATCCCGCACGTGCGGGCGTTCCAGCGGGCGCAGGCCGAGGTCGGGGTCGCGTGGCTCCGACGTCGCCTGAGGGAGTGAGCCACGACCGCGAGATCGACCCGTGCGTTCCAGATCGACCCTCGGGGGGCCGATCTGGTGCCGGGCGGGTCGATCTCGTGCGGCGGCCGTGTCACACCGGGCCTGACCAGCGGCGTTCCGGCAGACTGGCGGGATGACAGCCAGCGGTGACCCCGGAGACGACGCGGTCCGCGCGGACGCGTCCGGAGGGGACGCCGAGGCACGGGACGGCGCCGCCCCGGACGGGTCGATCGCCGCGGGCGCCGCGGCGACGGCCGGGCTCGTCGAGTCCCTGGAGATCCTGCGCGGCCGGCTCGCGGCCGCGCGGCTGCCGCTGGACCTGCCGGGCTCGGCGGCGGCGCGCGAGGACCTCGACCTGGCGGTGCACCAGCTCGACGACTACCTGCTGCCCCGGCTGCGGTCGCACGCCGCGCCGCTGCTCGTCGTCGTCGGCGGGTCGACCGGCGCGGGCAAGTCGACGCTCGTGAACTCCCTGCTGGGCGAGCACGTCTCCGCGCCCGGCGTGCTGCGGCCGACGACGCGCGCGCCCGTCCTGGTCCACCACCCGCTCGACGAGCGGTGGTTCTCCACCGATCGCGTCCTGCCGGGCCTCGCACGCGTGAGCGAGCACGGACCCCGCCCGGGCGCCGACGTCACCACGGGCGGGACCGCGCCCGCGGGGCAGCCTGACCCGACGCGCACGCTGCGACTCGTGGCGAGCGACGCGCTGCCGCAGGGGCTCGCGCTCGTGGACGCGCCCGACGTCGACTCCGTGGAGACGGCGAACCGCGAGCTCGCCGCCCAGCTCCTCGCGGCCGCAGACCTGTGGCTCTTCGTCACGACCGCCGCGCGCTACGCCGACGCGGTCCCGTGGGACCTGCTGCACCGCGCGGCCGAGCGTCGTGCGCAGGTCGCGATCGTGCTCGACCGGGTCGACCCGGGCGCCGAGGCCGTGGCCGACGACCTGCGCCGCATGATGGACGAGAACGGGCTGGACGCCGCGCCGCTGTTCGCGGTGGGGGAGTCGGAGCTGGTGGACGGCTTCCTCCCGGAGCCCTCGGTCGCGGAGGTCGCGTCGTGGCTGTCCGCGCTCGGCGCGGACGGCGACGCGCGCGACCGGGTCGCGACCGCGACGCGGGACGGCGTCGTGGACGACCTCGTGCGGCGGGCCGTCCTCGTGGCGGGCGCGGCCGACGCCCAGGCGACGTCCGACGCGCGGCTGCGGGCCGTCGTCGGACGCGCGTACGACGAGGCCGCGGCGACCGTGGACGCCGCGACGAGCGACGGGGCGCTGCTGCGCGGTGAGGTGCTCGCTCGCTGGCAGGACTTCGTCGGGACGAGCGAGCTGTTCCGGTCCGTGGAGCAGGGCGTGGGGCGCGTGCGCGACGCCGTCGCGGCGTTCTTCCGCGGGCGACCCGCGCAGGCACCGCAGGTGGAGCAGGCGATCGCGCACGGGCTGGAGGCCGTCGTCCTCGACGCGACGGACGCGGCCGCGGAGCGCGCGTACGGCGGGTGGCGCGCCGACCCGGCCGGCACGGCGCTGCTGGACGGGCTCGACCTCTCGCGGTCGTCCGCGGGCGTGCGGGCGCGGGTCGCCGAGGAGATCCGGGGCTGGCAGTCGGACGTCCTCGACCTGGTACGCGAGCAGGGGGCGGGCAAGCGCGGGGCGGCACGCGCGCTGTCGTTCGGGATCAACGGCCTGGGGCTGAGCCTCATGGTCGTGGTGTTCGCGTCGACCGGCGGGCTCACCGGGGCCGAGGTCGGCATCGCCGGCGGCACCGCGATCCTCGCGCAGAAGCTGCTCGAGGCCGTGTTCGGCGACGACGCGGTGCGCCGCCTCACGCGCACCGCGCGCGAGCGCCTCGCCGAGCGGGTGCGGGCCGTGCTCGACGACGAGGCCCGGCGCTACACGGCCCAGCTCGACGCGCTCGGCACGGCCGACGCGGACGAGACGGCGCGCTCGGTGCGCGAGGCCGCGCGGGCGGTCGAGGCGGCGGCGCGCGTCGAGCGCTCCACGCGAGGCGCGGCCCCCGACGCGGGTCGCGCCGCGGTCGGACGGCACGCCGCACGGCTCCTGCGCGGCGCGGGGTGGCGTGCGGCGCCGGAGGACGATCCGGTCGCCGCACCGGGCGAGGAAGGTCCGGCGCCCGCGCCGCGCCCCGGGTTCTGGCGGCGGCTCCTGGGCGGTGAGCGCGCATGACGATCGACCTCGCCGCGCGCACGTCCGCCCTCGAGACCGCCGTCCGCGCGGGCGAAGGGCGCGTGGACGCCGACCTGCTCGCCGACGCGCGCACCGTCGTCGCGCGTGCGCGCGAGCGGGCGGGCCTCTCGGCCGACCACACCGTCGTCGCGCTCGCCGGCGCGACGGGCTCGGGCAAGTCGTCGGTCTTCAACGCGCTCGCCGGGGACGATCTCGCGACGGTCGGGGTCCAGCGGCCGACGACGGCGCACCCCCTGGCGGCCGTGTGGGGCACCGGTGGGGCGGCGCACCCGGCGAGCGGCAGCCCGTCCAGCACCACGCCCGGCGCGGCAGGGGCCGGGGCGCTCCTCGACTGGCTCGAGGTGCGGCGCCGGCACGAGATGGGCACGCCGCTCACGTCGGGGGACCCCGACGACGCGCGGGCTGGCGGTGGGCTCCGCGGGCTCCTCAAGGGCCGGCGCGCCGCAGAGGTCACGAGCGGTCTCGTGCTGCTCGACCTGCCGGACCACGACTCGGTCGTCGTCGAGCACCGCGTGCGCGCGGAGCGCCTCGTCGAGCGTGCGGACCTGCTCGTGTGGGTCGTCGACCCGCAGAAGTACGCGGACGCCGCGCTGCACGAGCGCTACCTGCGCCCGCTCGCGGGGCACGGCTCGGTCGTCGTGCTGGTGCTCAACCAGGTGGACCGGCTCTCGCCCGCCGACGCGGACGCGTGCCTCGCGGACCTGCGCCGCCTCGCCGCCGAGGACGGGCTCGGTGACGCCCGCGTCCTCGGGGTCTCGGCGCGCACGGGCCAGGGCCTGGACGAGCTGCGCGGCCTGCTCGCGGACGCCGCCGCGCGACGCCGTGCGGCGAACGACCGGCTCGCCGCCGACGTGCGCGCGGTGGCCCGGCGCGTCGCCGCCGCGTGCGGCGAGCCCGTCCCGGAGCGGGCCGCACGCCGGGCGCGCGACGGCCTCGTGGACGCGCTCGAGGCCGCCGCCGGCGTACCGACGGTCGTCGCGGCCGTGCGGGGCTCGGCGGTCCGCGACGCGCGCGCCGCGACCGGCTGGCCCGTCACGCGCTGGGTCGGGCGGTTCCGCCCCGACCCGCTGCGGCGCATCGGGCTGCGGACCGGACCCGCCCCGGGATCGGCGCGGGCACGCACCGCGAAGGAGCTCGGGTCAGGCGAGGCCGAGGTGCGCCCCGAGCTCGCCCGGACGTCGCTCCCCGCGGTCGGCGCGGCGCTGCGCGCCGGTGCGCAGACGGCCGTGCGCGACTACGCGGCCGAGGCCACCGCGGGCCTTCCCGACGACTGGGCGCTCGCCGTGCGCCGTCGGGCCTCCGAGGGCGCCGCGGACCTCGCCGACGCGCTCGACCAGGCGGTGGCCGGGACGGAGCTCGAGGCGTCGCGCCGCCCCGTGTGGTGGCGCGTCGTGGGCGCGTTCCAGTGGCTCGTGCTCGCGGCGCTCGTCGTCGGGCTGCTGTGGCTCGCCGCGCTGTGGGGGTTCACGTACCTGCGCCTGCCCGAGCCGCCGACGCCCGTGCTGACGCTCGGCGGGCCGGGCGCGCCCGAGCTGCCGTGGCCGACCCTGCTCGCGCTCGGCGGCATCGTCGTCGGCGTCCTCGTCGCCCTGCTCTCGCGCGCCGCCGCGTCCGTGGGCGGGCGTCGCCGCGCGGCCCGGGCCCGACGCCGCCTGCGCGACGCCGTCGGGCAGGTCGCCGACCGTCTCGTGCGGCTCCCGGTGGGCGAGGAGCTGTCCGCGCTCGCGAGCTGTCGCGCCGCGGCCCTCGTCGCGGCCTCCTGACCCGCCGGTCACGAGGTAACGTCAGCCGCGCCCCGTCGAGCGAGAGGACCTCCGAATGACCCGCCTGCACGTCCCCGTCTCCCTGCGGTGGTCGGACCTCGACGCGTACGCCCACGTGAACAACGTCGAGATGTTCCGGCTGCTCGAGGACGCGCGCATCACGGCGTTCTGGACCCACCCCGAGGCGGGCGAGGACGCCTGGCCGACGGCTGTCCTCGAGACCGGGCCGGCCGCGACGAGCCACACGCTCGTCGCGCGGCAGGAGATCGAGTACCTGCGCCCGCTCGGCTTCACGCGCACGCCCGTGCGGGTCGAGCTGTGGATCGGGCACCTGGGCGGCGCGAGCCTGGAGGTCTGCTACGAGGTGCACGACGGCGCCGCCCGCTTCGAGCGCACCGGTCCCACCTCGGGCGGAGCCCCCTACGCGAAGGCCGTGACCACGATCGTCGTGGTCGACGCGGCGACCGGTTCACCCCGCCGCATCACGGAGACCGAGCGTGCGGCGTGGGAACCGTTCGTCGAGGAGCCGCTGACCTTCCGCCGCCGGAGATGACCGTCGCCCGCGCCGGGGAGCAGCGTCCCGACGCAGGCGACGATCATCCTCGGCCGCCGCGCGGGTTCACCCCACGCCGCACGCCGTCCCGCTCGACGCGCCGACCAGCGTGAAGCCCGCCGGCGGCGTGTTCACCCCGCCGTGCGCGACGTTCGCGCCGACCTCGACGGACGCCCCCGGGGCGAGGGTGCCGTTCCACGCGGCGGACCGCACCGTGACGTCGGCGCCCGACTGCGTCCACGTCGCGCTCCAGCCGTTCGTCACCGTCTGCCTGGACGGGAGGATGAACGCGAGCGTCCACCCGTCGAGCGGCGTGGTCCCGGTGTTCGTGAGCCGGAGGGTCACGGTCCCGCCCGAGCCCCAGTCGCTCGACGACCACCGGACGGCGCACGCGCCGGGCGCGGGACCCGTCGACGTCGCCGGGGTCGTGAAGGTCGCCGCAGGACCGGGTGCCGACGCGTTCCCGGCGCGGTCGGTCGCGACGACGGCGACGCGGTAGGTCGTCTCGGGCGCGAGACCCGTCAGGGCCTGGCTGGTGCCCGACGTGGTCGCGACCCGGACGCCGTCGACCAGCACGTCGTAGCCGGCGACGCCGCTGCCCGCGTCCGAGGAGGGCGCCCACGCGAGGGACGCCCCGGTCGCGGTGACGCCCGAGACCGTCGGCGCTCCCGGCGTCGACGGCGGCGTGGTGTCCGGCTCGACCGGACCGGACGACGGCTCGTCGCCCCACAGCAGCTCGGCACCCTCGTAGAGGGTGATGCGGGCGTTCTTCGTGAGCGTGTCGCCGGTCGCGACCTGAGCGAACGACCAGTCGTCCGAGGCGTCCCAGACGTCCGCCGTCACCCGGAACTGCACCTCGCGGCGGTGCTGGGACTGGCCGCCGGGGTAGACGACCGAGCCCGAGCAGTCGATCTCGACGAAGTACTGGTCGCCGCCCGCGTGGCCGACGCCCGCCGTCGCGCCGGGGCACTCGGAGTAGTTCGTCGTGGCGCGCAGGGTCGCCGGGTCGGCGCCGTCGTCGAGCGTGAACCAGTACCGCAGGCGGACGTCGTCGAGCACGCGCGCCGGGAAGGCCGACCGGTTGCGCAGCACGGCCTTGATCTCCGTGAACGCGGTGCCGGGCTGGTTGAGGCGCGACTCGACGAAGAACTCGTCCTGGTCAGGGGTCTCGGGCTGGGGGAAGTCGGCGAGCGGGACACCCCCGTGCTCGCCGACGAGGAACGCGAGCGCCGACGTGAAGCCGGCGTTGTAGTCCGTCGCGACCTCGTTCGCGACGTAGTCCGAGCGGCTGTCCGTGTAGGCGTCGTCCTGTGCACCCGGACCTCCGACGAGCGCGCCGTACAGCACGTGCCGCGTCGCCGCGGGCTCGGCGAGCGAGTCGAGCCACGAGCCGTGCGCGGTGCGGTGGTGCGGGTTCTGCGGCGAGCCCTCGCCGTACCCGACGACGTACGAGGCGCCGCGCGGGTTGTCGCCGAGCGCATAGCCGATCTGGCGCTCGCCGAAGTCCTGGTAGGTCTGCGCGCGGGTCGTGTCGCCGCGACCCCGCAGCCACTCGCCGTAGGTCAGCGCGACGAACGCCGTGTTCGCGGCGTAGCGCAGCGAGCCCCACGAGTCGAGGAACGCCTGCCCGCCGGGGGAGTACCGCACGCGCGACCCCTGGTACCCCGTGGTCCAGTAGTCGAGCCACCGGTTCGCGTCGTCGACGTACTGCTGCTCGCCGGTCGCCTGGGCCAGGAGCGCGTACGCACCGTACGTCTTGTCGTCCCACGCGATCGTCCAGCGGTACGACGGCGTGCTCGTCTGGTTCTCGCGCGAGAGGCCGGCGTACTCCTGCTCGGCCTTCGCGAGGTACGCCGTGTCGCCCGTCGCCTCGTACAGCCACGCCGCGCCCCACACGAGCTCGTCCTGGTAGCCGGACCACGAGTTGTAGAACGCGCCCACGGGCACGCAGTCGGAGTACTTGCCCCGGTAGGTGTCGGCGAAGGCGTAGAGCTGCTCGGCGTGCTCGACGAGCTCGGCCGCGTACGCCGGGTCGGAGTCCGCGAAGACGATCGACGACGCGGCCATGGCCGCCGCGGTCTCGCCCGCGACGTCGCTCCCGGGGCACGACCGGTCGACCTTGTACGCCGGCCGGGCCATCTGCATCGCCTCGGCGGGGCCCCACCACTTGTGGTCCGCGTCGCCGTCGCCGACCTGCGCGTAGAGCACGTCCGGCTCGGGGTGGGCCTTGATGAAGTAGTCGTTGACCCAGCGCAGCGAGTCGAGCAGCTCGTCCCGCTGGCCCGACGCCGCGTACCCGTCGGGGCTCGCGATCGCGCCCCACGCGAGCATCGTCGTCGTGAACGCCATGGGCAGCCCGAACTTCACGTGGTCGCCCGCGTCGTACCAGCCGCCCGTGAGGTCCAGCCCGACGTCGGCGCCGTCGTCGAGCGCGGAGTCGCCGCGCCAGCTCACCCGGAAGTCGTCGGGGAGGTCGCCCGAACGCTGCGCGTCGTAGAAGAACAAGGACTTCTGGAGCGCCTCGGCGTAGTTGGGCTCCGCGGCCGCCGCGGTGGCCGCTGCGTGGGCCGGCGCTGCGCTCGACGGTGGGCTCGACGCCGGGCTCGGCGCGGCAGAGGCCGGGGTCGTGGCCGCGAGGCTCGCGACGAGCAGGGCGCCCGCGGCGAGGGCCGCGGTGGGTCGTGGGTGCATGGCTGCCTCTCGGTCCGGCTGCGTCCGCGTCGACGCAGGTCCGACGCCACTGTCCGGACGCGGCGGAGCCGGGGTCAAGGACGTGCGCGACGGCGAAACGTTTAGCCGTCGTCAGCGGCGCGCTCCGCGGCGGCGGCGACGTTGCGCTGCATCCCGCCGAACACGACGCCGTGGAAGGGCTTGACCGCCCACCAGTAGAGCTGGCCCGCGAGGCCGTGCGGGTAGAACAGCGCGCGCTGCGCGAAGTAGGTCCGGCCGGGCCCGCTCGCGTCCTCGGGCGAGGGTCCGGGCGCGTCGGGGTCGGTCGCGTCGGGGAGCTCGGCGGCGGCCTCGTCGACGCGCAGCTCGAGCCAGGCGAGCCCCGGGAGGCGCATCTCGGCCCGGAGCAGCAGTCGACGACCCGGCTCGATCGCCTCGACGCGCCACCAGTCGAGCTCGTCGTCGACGCGCAGGTGCCGCTCGTCGCGCCGACCGCGACGCAGCCCGGGCCCGCCGACGGCGCGGTCCAGGAGCCCGCGCACGCGCCACGCGAGCGACCACGAGTACCAGCCGCCCTGCCCGCCGATCTCCTCGACGACGCGCCACAGCACGTCGCGCGGTGCGTCGACGACGGTCCGCCGCTCGTCGACGTACAGCGAGCCGCCGGCCCAGTCGGGGTCGCTCGGCAGCGGGTCCGACGGCGCTCCCGGGACCGAGGCCGACGACCAGCGCGTCACCACCTCACCGTCGTGGATGCGTTCCAGGGCCAGCCCGACGGCGCGGTCGAACCCGAGGAGCCCCTCGGGAGGGTCGGGCACGTACTGCCGGATGTCGTGCTCCCGGCACACGACCTCGTGCTGGAGCGACTCGACGAGCGGTCGTGCGATGCCCGACGGCACGGGCGTGACGAGCCCGACCCAGTGGCTCGAGAGCTTCGGCGTGAGCACCGGGACGCTGACGATCGCGCGGCGGGGGAGCCCGGCCACCCTCGCGTAGCGCTGCATCATGTCGCGGTACGTGAGGACGTCGGGCCCGCCGACGTCGAACGCGCGCGAGACGTCGGGCGGCATCGTCGCGGACCCCACCAGGTAGCGCAGCACGTCCCGCACCGCGATGGGCTGGATGCGGTTGTCGACCCACTTCGGCGTCGTCATGGCCGGGAGCCGCTCGGTGAGGTAGCGCATCATCTCGAACGACGCGGACCCGGAGCCGAGGATCACCGCCGCCTGCAGGACCGTCGTGGGGACGCCCGACGCGAGCAGGATCTCACCGACCTCCTTGCGCGAGGCCAGGTGGCGCGAGAGCTCACCCTCCGGGACGTCCGGGAACATCCCGCCGAGGTACACGATCCGCCCGACGCCCGCCTCGCGCGCCGCGCGCGCGAACGTCAGCGCGGTGCGGCGGTCGCGCGCCTCGAACGTGCTGCCGGTGCCGAGCGAGTGCACCAGGTAGTACGCGACGTCGGCGCCCTCGAGCGCCGCGCGGGTCTGCTCGAGGTCGGCGGCGTCGGCGGCCACCGCCTCGACGTCGTGCACCCACTCGCGCCCCGCGAGCCGCTCGGGGTGGCGTGCCAGCGCGCGCACCTCGAACCCCGCGCGCAGCAGCTCGGGCACGAGCCGCCCGCCCACGTACCCGGTGACCCCGGTGACGGCGGCCCTCATGAGAGGAGCTCCAGGAGCTCGCGCTCGGCCCGCGTCTGCGAGCGTGTGGACCCGATGGTCTCGCCGCGCTCCCACAGGTCGAACAGGCGCGGGTCGATGTACGAGGACCGCGCGACGGCGGGCGTGTTCCCGAGCTCCTCCGCGACGTCCTTGACGATCCCCGTGACGACCTTGCGCCGCGCCCGCTCGGAGGCGGGTGCAGCGCCGGCGTCCGCGAGCGCCCTCGCCGCGAGGACCGTCGCGTGCCAGGTGCGGAAGTCCTTGGGGGTCGCGTCGTCGCCGAGCCGTTCCTTGATCCCCGCCTGCACGTCGGCGCTCGTGACGTCGTGCCACCCGGCGCGCCCGTCGGGGCCGTCCTCGCGCCACGCGAGCAGCTCGACACCGCCGCGGCGCCGCTTGAGCGTCGTGACCAGGTCGGCGACCACCGGGTCGTCCACGACGACGTCGCGCACCTGGCCCGACTTCGCGGGGTAGCGGAAGTGCACGCTCCCGTCGCGCCGGACCCGCGCGTGCTCCTTGCGGATCGTCGCCAGGCCGTAGCTGTTGTTCTGCTTCGCGTAGATCTCGCCCCCGGCACGGAAGTACGCGAGGTCGAGCAGCCGGAACGCGAGGGCGAGCACCGTGTCGCGACCCATGCCGGGCTGCGCGAGCTCGCGCGCGACGCGGCGCCGGGCCGCGGGCAGGCGCCGGCCGACGTCGAGCACGTGGTCGTGCTTGCGCCGCGCGCGCCGCACCTGCCACTGCTCGTGGTAGAGGTACTGGCCGCGACCGGCGACGTCGCGCCCGAACGCCTGGATGTGCCCGTTCGGGTAGCGACAGATCCAGACGTCGGACCAGGCGGGCGGGACCGCGAGGCGCGTGCACCGCGCGAGCTCGTCCTCGTCGGTGAGCGGAAGACCCTCGATGTCGAGGAACACCCAGGCGTCGCCCTTCGGGCGCCGCGAGTACCCGAGGGAGGTCACGGACACCCGACGCAGTCGCACCCGGTCATCGTGCGGGACGCACTGCCCGCTCGCGCGTCGGGGACGCCGTGATGCGCCGCCCTCGACGCGCCGACGGCCGGGGCGCGCGCGCCCCGGCCGTCGGCGTCGGGTCAGGCGACGGTGCAGGTCGCGCCGTTGAGGGTGAACGACGTCGGCTCGGTGTTGGTCCCGGTGTGGGAGCCGTTGAAGCCGACCTCGACGCTCGCGCCCGCGCCGAGCGTGGTGTTCCACGCGGCGGGGGTCACGGTGACGGTCGAGCCGGACTGCGCGTACTGCGCGGACCAGCCCTGGGTGATGGTCTGGCCGTTCGCGAAGGCGAACGTCAGGGTCCAGCTCTGCAGGGCGGCGGCGGAGTCGTTGGTGATCCGCAGCGATCCCGTGAACCCGGTGTTCCACGAGCTCGCGGTGTACGCGACCGTGCAGGCGCCGGGCGTGCCGCCCCCCGGTGTCGTCGTCCCGGTCACCGTGCCGGAGGTCGCGGACACGTTGCCCGCCGCGTCGACGGCGCGCACCGCGTAGACGTGCGCCGTGCCTGCCGCGAGGCCCGTGTCGGTGAACGACGTCGTGGTCACCTGGGCGACCTGCGTCCCGTCGCGGAACACGCGGTAGCCCGTCACGCCGGTGTCGTCGGTGGACGCGTTCCACGCGAGCGCGACCGTGGAGGTCGTCACGCCCGAGACCCGCAGCCCGGTCGGGGCGGACGGTGCCTGGTCGTCGCCGCCCGGGCCGCCGTCCTCGTCCGTCGTCACGGTGAGCGGCGCGGACGCGGCCGAGACGTTGCCCGCGGCGTCGCGCGCCCGGACGGTCACGGTGTAGGACGTGCCCGCGTCGAGACCGGAGACCGTGAACGAGGTCGTGGCCGTCGTACCCACGGCCGTGCCGTCGACGAGCACGGTGTAGCCCGTGACGCCGCGGTCGTCGGTCGACGCGGTCCAGCTCACGCTCGCCGACGTCGTCGTGGTCGCCCCGGCCGTGAGGCCCGTCGGGACCGACGGCGGGGTCGTGTCCGCGGGGCCGCCGCTCCCGTCGCCCTCGATCGCCGGGTAGGCGTTCTCGACGAGCATCCGGAACTGGGACTCGAACCACTGACCCGCGAGCGGGGCGTCCGGCAGCGCGCCGGTGAGCTGGTTGGCGAGCTTGGGCGAGACGAACGTCGGGTCGCACATGCGGTCGAACCGCTTGCCCTGGTCGTTCGGGATGTCGGACGACGCGCCGTCGGACTCGCCCGGAGGCTTGACCCACACGTAGGCGTGCAGGTGCGACTCCGGGAAGCCCGCGGGCGAGGCCTGCGGACGCTCGCCGATCCCGGCGCCGGCCGGGTTGCACCACGCGCCGCGGTGGATGCGCTTGTCGACGCGCGACTCGTTCACGTAGGTGTTGAGGTTCGTCGACGTGCTCACCGCCGTCGGGCGGCCGTCGCCGCCCCAGCCGTTGCGCGACGTGTCGACGAGCATGCCGATCGACGCCGGGAAGCCCTCCGCGACGAGCAGGTCGTAGAGGTGCGCCGTCCAGTCGGCCTCGTCGAAGTCGGCGTTCCACTCGTAGAAGGTGGCCGAGCGCACGGGCGTGCTGCCGAGCTGGACGTCCTCGAGGAACGGCTCGTGGAGCGGCGTGGAGTTGGCCGTGTTCGTGACGAAGCCCGTGACGGACGCGTAGCCCGCCTCCGTCGACAGCACGACCTCCTTGAAGAGCTTCGCCGCCGGGCCTGCGTTGCTCGGCCAGCCCAGCCAGCCGGCGTGCGCCGCGTCGATGTAGGAGTACACGTTGCCGACGTCGTGGAGCGCGTCCAGCGCGTACTTCACGCCCTCGCGGTAGTACGGCGCGGACGCCTGGCAGTCGGGAGTGCTGATGTTCGTGATGAGGTTCGGCAACGAGTCCGGCTCGATCGTCGCGACGACGCGCAGGTCCTCGTAGGCAGGGTCGTCGAGGATGTCGGCGATGACGTCGATGTACTCGGTCTTGTACCGCGCCATGTCCGTGGCGTTCGGCTTGAGCTCGCCGTTGGACGCGAGCGCGTAGCAGTCGCGACCGGGCAGGTCGTAGATCACGAGGTTGAACACCATCGGCACGCCGGGCTGCTTCTGCTCGACCGCGGCGTCGAGGTGGTGCCGCAGGCCCGGGCCGTCGGCGTTGCCCTCGATCGCGCTGATGCGGTCCATCCAGACCGAGGTGGGCTCGTCGGCGATCGCCCGCATGCGGGACCCGAGGTCGCCGCCGGCGCGGTCGGCGGCGGCCTCGACGTTGGCGGACCAGAAGTCGTTGACGTACTGCGTGGCACCCGCGAACGGGTTGCTCACGCGGGGTTCGGCGGCGTTCGCCGGCGCGGCGGTCGCGACCAGCGGGGCGGCGAGCAGCGCGAGCGACGCGGCGACGGCCGCGCCCCTGCGCGGTCGGCTGGATCGGGATGGCACGTGGTCCTCCAAGGGTCCGGGGGCGCGGACGGGTCCGCGCACCGGGCGGCTCTGCCCGGCGGGGACAACGTGACGAACCAGGACCGTCGTCGGCTACCACGTGAAACGTTTAGGCGTCCCGCGGTGGCGCCGTCGTCCCGCGCAGGAGGAGGCGCGCGGCGGGGCGCTCGCGGTCGACGGCAGGACGGGTCGCGGCCGGGTCGGCGTCGGGGCGCGCGACCGGGCGCCCGAGGCCCAGCCGTGCGACGACGACGTCCGCGACGTGCGCTCCGAGCCGCTGGAACGGCCGGTGCACGGCGGTGAGCGCGGGGGCGACCAGCCGGCACGTCGCGGAGTCCTCGCCGGACAGCACCGACAGGTCCCACGGCACCTCGAGCCCGTGGCTCCGCCCGGCCTCGAGCACCGCGAGCGCCGCGACGTCCGTGTCGGTGAGCACGGCGGTGGGGCGCGAGTCGTGCGCGACCAGCCGCGCGGCGCGCGAGCGCGTCTCCTCCCACGTGCGGCACTCGACGACGTCGACCCGGGCCTCCGGGCCGCCCGCGTCGTGGGTCGCCGCGACCAGGGTGCGCGCCACCTCGTCCTGCGCGTCCGAGACGAGGACCGCGATCCGGCGGTGGCCGAGCTCGACGAGGTAGCGGGCCGCGCGGGCGTCCGCGTCGCCCGCGAACCAGGTCCGCACGCCCGGGGCGTCGGGGTCGGGCGGGCCGGGAGCGACCTCGACGAGCGGGATCGCGGCGTCGCGCGCGATCCGGACCCGAGGGTCGTGCGCGTGGGCGTCGACCACGACGTACGCGGCGTGCCGCCGCTCGGACCAGCCCGCCTCGAGCTCCCGGGCGCCCTCGTCGCGGTCGTCGGCGACCTCGAGGCCGAGGGCGAGGTCGTGCTCCGCGAGGACGGCGCGCATGCCGGCGGCCAGCGCGAGGGCGCGTACGGGACCGGCCGCCCCCTCCGCCGCGTGCACGACCTGGAGCGCCACGCTGCGGGCGCTGGCGCGCAGCGAGCGGGCGGCCGCGCTCGGGCGCCAGCCGAGATCGGCAGCGGTGCGCAGGACGTGTCGGCGGGTCCGCTCGGAGACGCCCGGGCGGCCGTTGAGCGCGTAGGAGACGACGGCGATCGAGACCCCCGCGGCGCGCGCGACGTCGGTGATCGTGATGCGCCGTTCGGTGGGGCTGGTGGGGCGTGGCGAGGGTGCTCCGCCGGGGGAGTTGGTGGTCACGCTCCCACACTGTGCCCGGTTTGGGTGCATGATGCCTACCAGGACTCGGTGACGATGACGTGACGGGGACGGTGACGAGGATGTCGACGGACGCGACGAGGCGCCCGAGACAGGCGGGGGAGCACCTGACGTTCGGTGTGCTGTGCCCCGTGGTCGGAGGCTTCTACTTCGGGCGGTCCCTGGCGGGGATCGCCCGGGTCCTGCGGGCGCACGGGCACCGGGTGGTCGCCCTCCAGACCTACCCGGCGGACCTCGACCGCGACGAGTTCCCCGGCCCGCCGGGCCGCCGGCCGCTGCTCGGCCGCTCGTCGTTCGACGGGTTCGTGGTCATGACGACCGCGCTCGCGGACGCCGAGCTGCGCGAGCTGGACGCGTCGGGCATCCCGCTCGTGCTCCTCGGGGTGCGCGCCGACGGGCTGCGCGCTCCCGCGGTGTCGCCCGACAACGCGGGCGGCGTCCGTGCCGCCGTCGACCACCTCGTCGAGCACGGCCACCGGCGCATCGGCTTCGTGGGTAACACCGAGCAGCGCGACACGCTCGAGCGCTACGACGCCTACCGCGCGGCGCTGGCGGCGCACGACCTCGCGTGGTCGCCCTCGTGGGTCTACCGCACGCGCGACAACCAGGAGGCGAGCGCCGAGGCCGTCGCGCGGCGGCTCGCGTCCCGAGGCCTGCCGACGACGGCGACGCTCGCCGCGACCGACCGCAACGCCATCGGCTTCATGCGCGGGCTCCAGGCCAGCGGGTTCGAGCTGCCGGCGGAGCAGGCGGTGGTGGGGTTCGACCACGCCGACTCGGGCGCGCGCTCGCGTCCTCGCCTGTCGACGGTCGACCCCCTGCACGACCAGGTCGGCGAGCGGGTGGCGGAGCTTCTCGTCGCGCGGGCGCGGGGCGAGAACGTGGGCAGGGAGAACCGGCTGGGGCGTGCGGCCCTCATCCGGCGCGAGTCGTGCGGGTGCCTGGAGGGGACGCAGGGCGAGCTCATCGGCGCCCCGGCCGCCCGGTCCGCGGCCGTGGCGGCGCCTGCCGACCCGGAGCGGCCCCTCGACGACGTCGCCCGCGTCGTCTTCGCCTCCGTCCTCGAACGGTCGGACGCGCGCGGCGTCCTGCGCCGACGCGGGCCGGACGGGGGCCAGCGCCCCGCCCCGGTCGACGCGTGGCTCCTGGTGCTCCGGCACCTGCTCCGGGGTGCCGCGGAGACGGGCGCCGTCCCGCCGGCCGCGGCGCTGCGCTCGCTCGCGGACCGGACGGCGGCCCTGCGCCCGTCGCAGGAGGCGCTCGAGCAGTTCGTGCCCGCCCTCGAGACCGAGGTCACCGCGCTCGTGCGCGACGTGCGGCGGCGCCGCCCGGGAGCCCGCGCGTCCCAGCTCGGCCGGACCGTCCTGTCGCGCGGTGCCCACCGGGACGCCCCGGCGAGCTCCGCCGCCGCGCGCGCCGAGGCCGTCCGGGCGACCGCGGCCGAGGTGGTCGTCGCCGTCGCCCGCGGGTGCGCGCACGGGACCGTCGCGCGCACGGGACGGCTCGAGCAGGACCTGGTGGACCTCTACGAGGTCGACCTCGGCCTGCTGCGCGGTGACGAAGCAGGGCTGCGTCGTCTCGACTGGCTCCCTCGCGGCGTGGGCGGGACGGCGGCCCTCGCGCTGTGGGAGGACGCCGACGACGGCTCCGGTCGCCGTGTGCTGCGGGTCGTCGGGGTGCGCGGCGGCGGGACGGCTGTCGAGCGGCTCGTGGGGACGGTCCTGCCGACCGCGCAGTTCCCGCCGCGCGAGCTTCTCGACCCGCGGTCGCTCACGGTCGTCGCGCCCGTCGCGTTCGGTCGCTCCGACTGGGGCTTCCTCGTGGTGGGCGGCCTCGTGGACACGCGGACGACGAGCACCCGCGAGCGGTACAACCACTGGGCGGCGATGCTCGCGGTCGCGCTCGACCGGGAGACCCTGGTCAGCTCGCTGCAGGAGCAGCAGCACGCGCTGGCCGACGCGGCCGACCGGGTCCGCGAGCTGGCGCTCGAGGTCGAGGCGGGGGCCGAGCGGGCCGCGCTCGTGTCCATCGCGGCCCACGACGGCACGTGGGACTGGGACGTCGAGACGGGCACCGTGCGCTGGTCGCCGGCGTGGGCGCGGATCGTGGGCTGCGACGTGGGCGACCTCCGGGACGACCCCGAGGAGTGGCTCGGCCGCGTGCACCCCGACGACCTCCAGGCCGTGCACGCGGCCGTCGCCGCGCAGCTCGCGGGCACGACCGAGCCGCTCGACGTCGAGCACCGCCTCCGGTGCTCCGACGGCGAGCACGTGCGCGTCCGCTGCCGCGCCGTGACGGTGCACGACGCCGGCGGGCGCCCGGCCCGCATGGTCGGAGCCCTGGCCGTCCTGTCCGACGTCGAGCGGTACCGCAGCGAGCTGCGCGAGCGGGCGCTCGTCGACCCCGACTCGGGGGTGCTGCACCGCACCTTGTTCGTGGACCGGCTCGAGCAGGCGATCGGGCGTGGCGGGCGGGTCGAGGGGTACGGCGCGCACGTCCTGGCCGTCGGGCTCGAGGCGCCTCCGACGGTCCCCACGATCCACCGCCTCGGCGGCGCGCTGGGCCCGGCGGGCTCGCTGTGCGTGCTCGCGCCGACCGACCTCGTGGTGCTCCTCGACGGCGTGTCCGACGACGCGGCCCGCCACGCCGCGGTCCGCGCGGCGGGGGCGTGCGGGTCCGCGCTCGTCGAGCACCTGGGCGACGTCACGGGGTGTCCGGACGCTCTCGAGGTGCTGCGCCGGGCCGGGGTGGCGCTCGCGCGACGCCGGGCCCGCGCGCACGGCACCGTCGTGCCGTGGTCGGCGCCGTCCGAAACGTTTCGTGCGTTGTGACGGCCGGTCGCGGGCGCCGAGAGTCGACCGACCCGCGGGGTGGGGGGAGCCGACGACGGCGCCCCCGCGACCGCCGCCGCGGGGCTCGACGACGAGAGGGAGCACGATGCCACGCACGTCCCGGCGCGCAGCGCCACCACCCACCGCCCCGCACGCGCGAGCCGCGCGCGGCCGGCGCACGACGGCGGCCGCGCTCGCCGCGGGCGTCGCGCTCGCGGCGCTCGCCACCGTCCCCCCGGCGAGCGCCGACCCTGCGGAACCCCGGTCCACGACGGCGTCGACGGCCGCGGCGCTCGTCGACGGCGAGTACACGCAGCGCTTCCTGGAGCTGTACGCCAAGATCCACGACCCGACGAACGGGTACTTCTCGCCCCAGGGCATCCCGTACCACGCCGTCGAGACGCTCATGGTCGAGGCGCCGGACTACGGGCACGAGACGACGTCGGAGGCGTACTCCTTCTGGCTGTGGCTCGAGACGTCGTACGGGCAGGTGACCGGCGACTGGGAGCCGTTCAACCACGCCTGGGACACGCTCGAGGCGTACATGATCCCCACCACGGAGAACCAGCCCACCAACGGGGCGTACAACCCCGCCAAGCCTGCGACGTACGCGCCGGAGTTCAACCACCCGAGCCAGTACCCGTCGCAGCTCGACACGTCGGTCTCCGTCGGCTCCGACCCGATCGCGGCCGAGCTGCGGTCGACCTACGGCACGCCCGAGGTCTACGGCATGCACTGGCTCGCCGACGTCGACAACGTGTACGGCTTCGGTGCCGCACCGGGCTCCTCGACGCTGCTCGGGCCGGATCACGAGGGCACGTCGTACATCAACACGTTCCAGCGCGGCCCGCAGGAGTCCGTCTGGGAGACGGTGCCTCAGCCGTCGATCGACGACTTCAGCTACGGCGGCGAGAACGGCTACCTCGACCTCTTCACGGGCGACGCGTCGTACGCGAAGCAGTGGAAGTACACCAACGCGCCCGACGCCGACGCGCGCGCGGTCGAGGCGGCCTACTGGGCGAACAAGTTCGCGACCGAGCAGGGCCAGCCCGAGGCCGTCGCCGACACGGTCGGCAAGGCCTCGAAGATGGGCGACTACCTGCGCTACGCGCTGTTCGACAAGTACTTCAAGACGCCGGGCTGCGAGTCCACGTCGTGCGCCGCGGGGTCGGGCCGGAACAGCGCGCACTACCTCCTGTCCTGGTACTACGCGTGGGGCGGCGCGCTCGACACCTCCGGCCCGTGGGCCTGGCGCATCGGGTCGAGCCACGCGCACTTCGGGTACCAGAACCCGATGGCGGCCTGGGCGCTCGCGAACGACCCGGCGCTCCAGCCGGCCTCGCCCACGGCGAGCGACGACTGGGGCACGAGCCTCGACCGCCAGATCGAGCTCTTCCAGTGGCTCCAGTCGCCCGAGGGCGGGATCGCGGGCGGCAGCACGAACTCGTGGGACGGCCACTATGCCGACCGCCCCGACGACGTCGCGACGTTCTACGGCATGGCGTACACCGAGGCGCCCGTCTACCACGACCCGCCGTCCAACTCGTGGATGGGCATGCAGGGCTGGGGGGTCGAGCGGATCGCGCAGCTCTACGAGGAGACGGGCGACGAGCGCGCCGAGGGGATCCTCGACAAATGGGTGCCGTGGGTGATCGACCACGTCACCGTCAAAGACGACTCCTGGCAGATCCCGTCCAACCTCGCGTGGTCGGGACAGCCCGACGACTGGGACCCCGAGAACCCGGGAGACAACGCGGGCCTGAGCGTCGAGGTGACGGGCTACGGCCAGGACGTCGGCGTCGCCGGCGCCCTCGCCCGCTCGCTCATGTACTACGCGGCCGGCGGCGAGGGGCCGCAGCACGACGCGGCGCAGCAGGTCGCGCGCGACCTGCTCGACGCGATCTGGGAGCAGAACAGCGACCCGGTCGGCGTCGCGACGACCGAGACGCGCGGGGACTACGCGCGCTTCGACGACGTCCTCACGTCGAGCACCGGCAACGGGACCTACGTACCGGCCGGGTGGACGGGGACCATGCCGAACGGCGACGTGATCGAGCCCGGCGTGTCGTTCCTCGACCTGCGGTCGTTCTACCTCGACGACCCGGACTGGTCGAAGGTCCAGGCGCACCTCGACGGCGGGCCGGCGCCGGAGTTCACGTACCACCGGTTCTGGGCCCAGACCGCCGTCGCGACGGCGCTCGCCGACTACGACCGGCTGTTCGGCGAGGACGTCCCGACCGAGCCGGACACCGAGCCGCCGACGACGCCCGCCGACCTCGCCGTGACGGGGACGACGGCGACGACCGCGTCGCTGTCGTGGACGGCGTCGACGGACGACGTGCGCGTGGTCGCCTACGACGTGCTGCGCGACGAGGTGGTCGTCGGGTCCACGGCTCGCACCGCGTACACCGACGAGGACCTCGCGCCGGAGACCACCTACCGGTACACGGTGCGGGCGCGCGACGCGGCGGGGAACATCTCGCCCGTCTCGCTCGCGGCCCAGGCGACCACGCTCGAGGACGACGGGGGACCGGAGCCCGGAACCTGCACGGCGACCTACGCGACGCGCGGGTCGTGGCAGGGCGGGTATCAGGGCGAGGTCACGGTGACGGCCGGACCGTCCGGCGTCTCGGGCTGGACCGTCTCGCTCGACCTCGCGCCCGGCGGCCTGTCCCAGGCCTGGAACGCGACGACGAGCGTGAGCGGGAGCGTCCTGACCGCGACGAACGTCGGCTGGAACGGCACGCTCGCCGCCGGCGGGAGCACGTCGTTCGGGTTCATCGGCACGGGTGCGCCGCCGTCGTCGTCGACGGTCGCGTGCGGCTGACACCGGGCTGACACCCGGCTGAGAACCGCGGTGAGGGCGGTCCGCCTCCCGGTGCTCACAGCGCCGGGAGGCGGACCATGCCCTCCTGCGCGATGGACGCGACGAGCGTCCCGTCCTGCGCGAACACGCGCGCCGCGCCGAGCCCGCGGCCGCCCTGGGCGCTCGACGCCGACTGGACGTAGAGCAGCCAGTCGTCGACGCGCGCGTCGCGGTGCCACCACATCGCGTGGTCGAGGCTCGCGATCGACAGGTCGGGCGTGACCCAGCTCGTGCCCGACTGGCGCAGGATCGGCTCGAGCATCACCTGGTCGCACGCGTACGCCATGAGCGCGCGGTGCAGCAGCTGGTCGTCGCCGACGTCGCCGCGCGCCCGCATCCACACCATCTGGTGGTCCTTGGGCTCGTGGTCGGGACCGAGGTAGAGCGAGCCGCCCACGTGCCGCAGCTCGAACGCCGAGTGGTGCGACCAGAAGCGCGCGATCGGGTGGTCGATGCCGCCGAGCACGTCGAGCGCGGACGGCACCTCCTCCGGGGCGGGGGCGTCGGGCATCGGCGACGAGTGCTCGATGCCGCCCTGGTCCTCCTGGAACGAGGCGATCATCGACAGGATCGGCTTGCCGTGCTGGATCGCGTGCGTGCGGCGCGCGCTGAACGAGCGCCCGTCCCGCAGCCGCTCGACCGCGAAGTCGATCGGGACGTCGAGACCGCCGGGTCGCAGGAAGTAGCCGTGCAGGGAGTGGGGGAGACGACCCTCGGGGACGGTGCGCCCCGCGGCGAGGACGGCCTGCGCGAGCACCTGGCCTCCGTAGACCCGGCCCGTCGGCTGGTGCACGCTCTCGCCGCGGAAGTGCTCGGGGTCGGCGGCCGACCCGTCGCCGTCGCCGACGCGCTCGAGGCGCAGCACGTCGAGGAGGTGGCTCAGCGGGTTGGGGACCTGCGCGCGCGGGGCGGCGTCCGACGTCGGGCCGGGGGAGGCCGAGGAGGTCGACGGCGGCGTGGGCTCGGGGGTCACGGGTGGGGGCTCCTTCGCTCGGGCGGCGGGTCGGTCAGTCCTCGAAGGTGTTGAGGAGCGAGTGCGCCGCGCGCTCCAGATAGTCCCACAGCGTCGCCTCCTGGATCGGAGGCAGGTCGAGGGTGTCGACCGCGGCGCGCATGTGCGCGAGCCAGCGGTCCCGCGCCTCGGGGTTGACCTTGAACGGCGCGTGCCGCATCCGCAGTCGCGGGTGCCCGCGCTGCTCGCTGTACGTCGTCGGGCCGCCCCAGTACTGCTCGAGGAACGCCGTGAGGCGCCAGCGCGCCGGGCCGAGGTCCTGCTCGGGATACATCGGCCGCATGACCGGGTCGTCCGCGACGCCTTCGTAGAACGCGTCGACGAGGCGGACGAAGGTCTCGTGGCCGCCGACCTCGTCGTAGAACGTGCGGCTCGGGCGGACCGGCGCTGGGTCGTTCGTCGTGCCGTTCGTCGTGCCGGTCGTCGTGCTGGTCGACGGGCCGCCGGACATGCCGGCGACGGGCAGCGACGTGCGGGGGCTGGGCTCGGTCGTCACCCGCCCATCATCGCACCGGGCACGGCCCTGTCCGGCTCGAGCGCGGGGACCGGGGTGCACGTCACACGGGGGCGTCCCCGCGGCGCTCGCCGTGACGAGCGCCGCACCGCGCCGTCGACGTCAGAGGCCGAGCTCGGCGAGCACCGGGAGGTTCTCGCGGACGACGGCGCGGGCCTCCGCCGCGCTCTCCGCCTCGACCGCGAGCCGCGCGAGCCGTCGGCACTCGTCGAGGTCCACCTCGCGCAGGAGCGCGGCGACGTCGGGGATCGCCCGGGCCGTCATGGAAAGCGACGACACCCCGAGCCCCACGAGCACGACGGCGAGCACCGGCTGCGAGGCCGCCTCGCCGCAGACCCCCACGGGCCGGCCCTGCTGGGCCCCGCCCGCGCACGTCGCCTCGACGAGCCGGAGCACGGCGGGCTGCCACGGGTCGCTCAGCTCCGCGAGCGAGCCCAGGAGGCGGTCGGCCGCCATCGTGTACTGCGTGAGGTCGTTCGTGCCGATCGAGGCGAAGGCGGCGCGCGCGAGGATCGGCCCGGAGAGCAGGGCGGCGCTCGGGACCTCGACCATGACGCCCGCGACGTCGAGGCCGTGGGCCCGGCAGCGCTCGACGAACCACTCGGTCTCGCCCACCGTCGAGACCATGGGCGCCATGACCCACACCTCGGCCTCCTCCGCGGCGGCGGCCTGCGCGATCGCGTCGAGCTGCTGCTCGAGCAGGTCCGGCCAGCGCGCGGCCGTGCGCAGCCCGCGCACGCCGAGCGCCGGGTTCTCCTCGTCGTCGACGGTGAGGAAGTGCAGCGGCTTGTCGGCCCCCGAGTCGAGCGTGCGGATGACGACCTTGCGGCCGCCGAACTCGCGGAACACCGTGCGGTACGCCGTGACCTGCTCCTCGACGGTCGGGGGCTGCTCGCGGTCGAGGAAGCAGAACTCGGAGCGGAACAGCCCCACGCCCTCCGCGCCCGCCGCGGCCGCGGGCGCCGCGCCCGCGGGGTCGCCGACGTTCGCGAGGAGCTGCACGCGGTGCCCGTCGCGCGTGCGCCCGGTGCCGTCGAACGTGCGCACCCGCAGCGAGCGCGCCCGCGCCGCGGCGACCTGCTCCTCGGACGGGTGCACGACCACGGTCCCGGCGGCGCCGTCGACGAGGACGACGTCCTCCGGCGCGAGCGCGGCGCTCGCCCCGGTCGCCGCGACGACCGCGGGGATGCCCTTGGCGTTCGCCACGATCGCGGTGTGCGACGTCGGCCCGGCACCGTCGGTGACGATCGCGAGCACGCGTGCGGGGTCGAGGGCGGCGGTGGCCGACGGTGCGAGGTCGGGCGCGACGAGCACGAACGGCTCCGCGTGCTCGGGCACGCCGGGCGCGGGGCGGTCCGTGAGCGCCGCGACGAGCCGGTCGCGCACGTCCGCGACGTCGCGGGCGCGCTCCGCGAAGTACCCGCCCAGCTCGGTGAACTGCCGCACGACCTCCTCCGCGGCCTCCCACACCGCGCGCTCGGGCACCAGGTGCTCGTCGAGGACGCGGCGCCGCGCGTCGGCGGCCAGCGTGGGGTCGACCGCCATCGCGGCCGTCGCCTCGAGCACGTCGCGCGTGTCGCCGTCGGCGGCGTCCGCCGCGCGCTGGAGGTCGGCGGCGACCTGCGCGGCCGCGGCGTCGACACGCCGGGCCTGCGCCTCGTGGTCCTCACGCGGGCCCATCCGGAGCCCGGGTGCAGGCTCCGCGATCGGCTCCGGCATGAGCACCACGGGCCCGACCACCGTGCCGGGGCACACGCCGATGCCTGTGATGACCTGCTGTGCCTCGTCCTGAACTCCGCCCGTCACGACCTCGCTCCTGTCCGTCTCGGGCGTGCGACCCGGGTGCCCGGGCCGGTGCGCACGCGTGCCCGCCACCGTCCCGACCGTCGCACACGCTCGGCACACGTCTGTTGCGCCGTGGTTGCGGGCCCGCGTCGATCCGGTGACAACCTCGCGAGGAGACTAGGCTGATCCCAGGTGCACGGCACCCCGACACCCCGGATCCCCCGCGCGGATCCCACCCGCGACTCGCCTCAGGAGACACTTTCGATGAGCACCCCCTCGGACCAGAAGGCACAGCAGATCCTCGAAGCCCTCGGGGGCCAGGGCAACGTGGTCGACCTGGAGCCGTGCATCACGCGCCTGCGCGTCGAGGTGACCGACCCGCAGCTCGTCGACGAGGCGCGCCTCAAGGCGACCGGCGCGTTCGGCGTCGTGCGCTCGGGCCGCGTCGTCCAGGTCATCGTCGGCCCGGAGGCCGACAACCTCGCCGCGGAGCTCGACGGCCTGCGCTGACCCCTGCGGCCCTCCGGAGCGGAGGGCCGGCGCCGTCGGTCCGCGTGCCCGACGGCGCCACCCGGCTCAGGCGGTCGGTCCGGCCGCGCCGCCGGTGCGGTCCTGCACGACGGACGCCGCCGCGGCGCCGCGCCGGTCGCGCGCCGCCTGCTCGTCCCGCCCCGAGGTGCCGGCACCGTCGTCGGGCCGGTCGTCCGGTACGGACGGCGAGTGGTCGAGGACGACCACCTGCTGCGCCCCCGCGAGGGGGATCCGCGCGTCGGACAACCCCTGCCGGACGCGGGTGCGCAGGGCGCGCGCCACCTCCCACTGCATCGCGGCCTGCGTCTTGACCTGCACCTTGAGCAGCAGCGCCTCCGCCGTCATCGACTCGATGCCCGTGACCTCCGGCGGCTCCAGGAAGTACGTGCCGAGCACGGGGTCGGCCCCGACGTCCTCGGCCGCGGCGAGCAGCGCCGCGCGCACCGCCTCGACGTCCGCCCAGTACGCGACGCGCACGTCGACCACGGCGCGGCCCCACTCCTGGGTCTTGTTCCCCGTGCGCAGGATCTCCCCGTTGCGCACGAACCACAGGGTCCCGTTGCCGTCGCGCACCTTGGTGACGCGCAGCGCGACCTCCTCGACGGTCCCCGTCACCTCGCCGAAGTCGACGGTGTCGCCGACGCCGTACTGGTCCTCGAGCAGCATGAACGTCCCGGACAGGAAGTCCTTGACGAGGCTCTGCGCGCCGAAGCCGAGCGCGACGCCCGCGATGCCCGCCGAGGCGAGGAACGGCGCGATGTTCACGCCCAGCTCCGTGAGCACGAGGAGCACGATCGTCGCCCCGATGACGATGTTGGCGACGGACCGCAGCACCGATCCCACCGTCCGCGCGCGCTGGGCCCGTCGCGCGGACGCGAGCGGGTTCGCGCGCAGCAGGACGCTGCCGACCCCGGACTCGGCCACACCCCGCAGGCGCTTGCTGCGCAGGGCGGGCGTCCCGTCGGCGATGTGCTCGGTGATCCTGCGGATGAGGCGGCGCACGACCGCGAGCGCGATCGCTCCGATACCGATGATGAGGAGGACCCGCAGCGGGACCCCGACGAACCACTCGAACCAGTCGTCGGGGTTGCCGGGGTCGAAGCCGTTGCGGACCTCTTCCGGGACGTCCGCGGGCAGGCGCAGGACGGGGGCGAGAAGGGGGTGGGACATGAGCGCAGGGTACCCGGGACAGGTGGGCGGTCCCTGGGCGCGCCGGGCGAACGCGCTGCTCGCGGGCGCGCGTTCTGGCAGGATGCAGGCGTGAGCGAACCCCCGCAGACGGACCTGCCCGAGCCGTTGGTGCAGCTGGCCGACGCCCACGGTGTCGCGTCCGACTTCTGGGACTTCGACGGGTCGCGCCGCCAGGTCCGCGCCTCGACGCTCGTCGCGGTGCTCGAGGCCCTCGGCGTCCCGGCCTCGTCGCCCGAGAAGGTCGCGGTGAGCCTCGAGCACTCGCGCGACGACGCGTGGCGCCAGATGCTGCCGCCGACCGTCGTCGTGCGGCAGGGCGACGCCGTCCCGCTCCCCGTGCACGTCGCCGACGGGTCCGCCGTCCAGGTGTGGGTCGAGCTCGAGGCGGAGCCGTCGCGTCACGGTGGCCAGCCGACCGGTCAGCACGCGGCACGGGCCGCGCGCGAGCGCCGCGACCTCGACCAGCTCGACGTGTTCGTCGAGCCGCGCACGGTCGACGGCCGGCGCGTGGGGCGCGCGACGTTCGAGGTGCCCGCCGACCTACCCCTCGGGTGGCACGACCTGCACGCGGAGAGCGACGGGACGCAGGCCCGCGCGACGCTCGTCGTGACGCCGCAGCGCCTCGAGCTCCCCGCCGCGGTCCTCGAGCGGCGCGCCTGGGGCTTCATGGCCCAGCTCTACTCGGTGCGCTCGCGCGCCTCGTGGGGCGTCGGCGACCTCTCCGACCTGGCCGACCTCGCCTGGCTCTCCGCGCGCGAGGCCGGGGCCGACTTCGTGCTCGTCAACCCGCTGCACGCCGCCGAGCCGCGCACGCCGATGACGCCGTCGCCCTACCTGCCGACGAGCCGGCGCTTCGTCAACCCGCTCTACGTCCGTGTCGAGGACATCCGCGAGACGGGGTACCTGTCAGCGGCGGACCGCTCGCTCGTCGAGTGGGCCTTCGATCCCGTGCGCGACCTCGACACCGACCCAGGCCCGATCGACCGCGACGCGGCCTGGGACGCCAAGAAGGCGGCGCTCGAGGTCGTCTTCGCCGCGCCGCGCTCGACCGCGCGCCAGGCGTCGCTCGACGCGTTCCGTGCCGAGCAGGGCCGGGGGCTCGAGGACTTCGCGACGTGGTGCGCCCTCGCCGACCACTACGGCGACCGCGACTGGCCGCCCGGCGCTTACGACCCGCACGGCCCGACCGTCGCGGCGCTGCGCGACCAGCTCGGCGACCGGGTGGAGTTCTACTGCTGGCTCCAGTGGGTCGCCGACGAGCAGCTCCGGGCCGCCCAGCGCACCGCGCGCGAGGCCGGTATGTCGGTCGGGATCATGCACGACCTCGCGGTCGGGGTGCACCCCGAGGGCGCCGACGTGTGGGCGCACCGCGGCGTGCTCGCCACCGGGGTCTCCGTCGGCGCGCCGCCGGACATGTACAACCAGCAGGGCCAGAACTGGTCCCAGCCGCCGTGGCACCCGCGCGCCCTCGCGCGCGCCGGGTACGCGCCCTACCGCGACATGCTGCGGACCGTGCTGCGGCACGCGGGCGCGATCCGCATCGACCACGTCATCGGGCTCTTCCGCCTGTGGTGGATCCCGGGCGGGGCGCGCGCCGACGCCGGCGCCTACGTCCGGTACGACCACGAGGCCCTCATCGGCATCCTGTGCCTCGAGGCGCAGCGTGCCGGGGCGATCGTCATCGGGGAGGACCTGGGCGTCTTCGAGCCGTGGGTGCGCGACTACCTCGCCGACCGCGGCGTGCTCGGCACGTCCGTGCTCTGGTTCGAGAAGACGGGCGACGGCGCGCCGCTGCCGCCCGAGGACTACCGCCGGCTCGCGCTCGCCACCGTCACGACCCACGACCTGCCGCCGTCCGCCGGCTACCTCGCGGGCGAGCACGTCGAGCTGCGCGACCGGCTCGGCGTCCTCACCGAGGACGTCGCCGATGTGCGTCGCGCCGCCCGTGCCGAGCGCGACGCCATGGTCGCGTTCCTGCGCGAGCGCGGGCTCGTCGGCGACGACCCGTCCGAGCGCGAGCTCGTCGAGGCCCTGCACCGCCTGGTCCGCAGCACGCCCGCCGTCCTGCTCGGCGTCTCGCTCGCCGACGCCGTGGGGGAGCGACGCTCGCAGAACCAGCCCGGCACGGACCAGGAGTACCCCAACTGGAAGGTGCCGCTCGGCGACTCGTCGGGCAACGTCGTCCTCCTGGAGGACCTCTTCGACTCCGCCCGCCTGCGCTCTCTCGCGAAGGCCATGAACGACGCCCTCTGACCCGCCGAGGCAGACCCCGATCGCGCGAGGTAGACCCCTGATCGGCCGACGTAGAACCCTGGTCTGCCGAGGTAGAACCGTGGTTCCTGTGCCCGACGGCGTTCTGGTCGCCCTGGGTGGTCGGGGTGGGTGGTGGTGCCGCGTCTACCATCCGCCGCTCGTTCCTCGCGGCTCCCGCCAGGCCCGCCACGACGCGGCACCACCACCCACCCCGCCCGGCTTCGACTCGCCCTGGTCGTCGCTCGCCTCGGGCGACTGCCCGCGGTGTCGGGTTCGTCCGGCACCGCGCCGTCCGTCGCGCGCTGCGCCCTTGCGGCGAACGGGTGGCCTTGGCTCGTCGTCTCGCCGGACACGTTTGGGTCACCTGCCAGACCCGCCAGACTGCCTGCTCGACCGCCCAGACTGCCTGCTCGACCGCCCAGACTGGCTGTTCGACCCGCACAGACGGCCTGGTCGCCCGGGACATGCACCTCGCCGCGACGGGCCGCGCGACCCGATTGCCGTCGGCGGGCCCGGTCAGCTCGGACGGTGACCCGACTGCGGCGGTGACCCGACCGCCGTCGGGCACGACCACCACGGGCCTACCTCGGCCGACCCGGGCTCTACCTCGGCCGACCACGGTTCTACCTCGGCCGACCATGGCTCTACTTCGGCCGACCACGGATCTCCCTCGGTGGAGTCGTGGCAGGGGTCAGGCGTCGTCGTCGGGGAGGTCGTCCGGGACGCGGGGGAGGGACTCCTCGACGCCGAGCAGGTGGTTCGCCATGCGCAGGCGTGCGCGCTCGGGGTCGTGCGCGGCGAGCGCGCGCCAGATGGCCTCGTGCTCGCCGTGCGTCCGCTCCTCGGCGCCCTCCTCGTGGAGCCCGCGCCAGAGGCGCTCGCGCACGGTCCGGCTGGCGAGCGACTCGACGAGCGCGGCGAGGACGGGGTTGCCGGAGTGCACGGCGATGATGCGGTGGAACGCGATGTCGGTCTCGATGAAGCGCTCGTGGTCGACGGCGGGCTCGCGCAGGATCTCCTCGACCTGGTCGAGCACGCCGCGCGCCTCGGCGAGGGCCTCGTCGGTGATGTGGGTCGCGGCGAGCCCGGCGGCCTCGGTCTCGAGGATGCGGCGCACGTGGTGGAAGGGGAGCGCGCTGCCGTCGCCCTGGAGGTCGACGACGAACCCCATGGGCGACAGCAGCCGTCGAGGGTCGAGACTCGTGACGTAGGTGCCGTCGCCCTGGCGGGTGTCGACGATGCCGAGGATGGACAGGGCGCGCACGCCCTCGCGGAGGGAGCCGCGCGAGACGCCGAGCGCCTCGGCGAGGTCCTTCTCGACGGGCAGCCGGTCGCCGGGACCGAGCTGTCCGTCGAGGATCATGCGCCTGATGCCGTCGACGACCTCATCCGTGCGGGACATGGGTGCAGTATGGCCTATCGCAGCACGGGCGCGGCGGATTCCTCCGATGACTGCGCGACGCGGCCGGGTGCCGCGCTCGCGCGTCGCTCCGTCCAGTACGAGCCGCCGGGGAACCGGTACTGCGCGACGGACGAGGCGTGCATCTGCGTCGAGTACCCGGGCCGTGACGGGAGCACGTAGCCGCTGCCGGCGCCGGTGTCCGCGACGACGCACGGGTCGGTGAAGTGCTCGTGGAGGTGGTCCACGAACTCGGTCACGCGGTCGGTCAGGTCGCCGGCGATCGCGACGTAGTCGAGCACGGACACGTGCTGCACCATCTCGCACAGCCCCACGCCGCCCGCGTGGGGGCACACGGGCACGCCGAACTTCGCGGCGAGGAGCAGGACGGCGACGATCTCGTTGACGCTCGCGAGCCGGCCGGTGTCGAGCTGGCAGAAGTCGATCGCCTCGGCCTGGAAGAACTGCTTGAACATGACCCGGTTGTGGCAGTGCTCCCCGGTCGCGACGCCGATCGGCGCGACGGCGCGCCGGATCGCGGCGTGCCCGAGCACGTCGTCGGGGGAGGTGGGCTCCTCGATCCACAGGGGGTCGAACGGCGCGAGCGCGGCCATCCACTCGATCGCCTGCGGCACGTCCCACACCTGGTTCGCGTCGACCATGAGCTTGCGGTCGGGGCCGATCACGTCGCGCGCGATGGTGAGGCGGCGCACGTCGTCCGCGAGGTCGGCGCCGACCTTGAGCTTGATGTGCCCGTACCCGGCGTCGACGGCCTCCTGGCACAGGCGCCGCAGCTTCTCGTCGTCGTACCCCAGCCACCCTGCGGACGTCGTGTAGACGGGGTAGCCGGTGCGCTCGAGGTGGGCGATCCGCTCGGCCTTCGTCGCGGCCTTGGCCTCGAGGAGCGCGACGGCCTCGTCCGCGGTGAGCGCGTCGGAGAGGTAGCGCAGGTCGGCGACGGCGACGAGCTCGCGGGGCGTCAGGTCGGCGAGGAGGCGCCAGAGCGGCTTGCCGGCGCGGCGGGCGACGAGGTCCCACGTCGCGTTGAGCACCGCCGCCACGGAGAGGTGCACGACGCCCTTCTCCGGGCCGAGCCAGCGGAGCTGCGAGTCGGAGGTCAGGGTGCGGTACACGCCTCCCATGTCGGCGGCGAGCTCGTCGACGTCGCGGCCGACGAGCGCGCTCGCCTGCTGGCGCGCGGCCTCGGCGACGATGTCGTTCCCGCGCCCGATGGTGAAGGTCAGGCCGTGACCGGCGAGCTGTTCTCCGGACTCGTCGGTCGCGTCGGTGCGGAGCACGACGTAGGCGGCGGAGTAGTCCGCGTCCTTGTTCATCGCGTCCGAGCCGTCGGCCGTGAGCGATGTCGGGAACCGGACGTCCTCGATCTCGACCCGCGTGATCCTCGCCATGCGTACCCCTCGCCGTCCCCGCGGGAGACCGCGGAATACATCTGATGACTGGTCACAATCTAGGCAGTTCTCGTCGGAAGGTCAAGGATCCTCCGACCAATCCGCGTCAAGACATCGAATGAGTGACGCTCACACGGGCGCGGCGCGCCGCGCGTCGAACGGGCCGACGCGGCGCACGGGCCCCGGCCGGAGAAGAGCCGGGGCCCGTGCGCCGTGGAGCCGGTGGGGGCGTCAGCAGTCGCGGCCCTCGAAGGCGACGTCGTGCGTCGTCACCGGGCCGTCGGCCGACGCCCGCGCGGTCACCGTGGCGGCGCCCGCCTCGACCGTGGTCGCACGCACCGCGAACGACTGGTACGCGTTGGCCCCGGGCTGGACGCCCGTGACCGTGCGCGTGCCGTACGGCGTCGTGAGGGTCACGTCGAGCGGCGCGTCGTCGTCGTTGGTCGCGCGGACCGCGACGTACGCACGGCCGGCGAGGCAGCGCGTCTGCACCTCGACGCTGACGTCCGGCCCCGGCTCCTCGGCGTCGAACGCGAGCTCCTGCCATGTCGCGACCTCGTCCGCGGTGAGCGCGCGGGCGAACACCGCGACCCGGTCCACGGCGCCGCGCTGGACCTCCCCGCCGCCCTGGTTGGCGCCGACGTGGAACGGACGCGTCTGGCACCCGTTGATCGCGTCGTAGCCGCCGACCGTGCCGCCCGAGCGGGCGACGCCGTCCACGTAGACCGTGATCGCGCCGTTCTCCGCGATCGTCACGACGAGGTCGAACCAGCGGCCCGTGGGCACCGTGACCGGGGTCGTGGTGCCGGTCCCGGCCGTGATGACCCGGACGTTGTTCGACGGCGTGAGGTCGACGAGGATGCCGTCGGCGTCCTGCCCGACCGGCTGCGCGTCGAAGAGCCGGCGGTACGACGACTGCCCGGCGTCGATGCGGAACTCGCCCGCGAACGACGCCTGGTAGAGGTAGCCGAGCTGGAAGGGCTCGCTCGCGGCGTACGTGTTCGGGCCGAGCGTCTGGGCCGAGCCCGTCGGACCCTCGGCGAGCACGGCGCCCGTCCCGACGACGCGCGGCGTGCGCCCGTGGCCGGACGCGTCCGTGAGCGGGCTCTCGCCGAGGTCCCACGCGAGCAGCGTGTCGGCGGCGGGCGGAGCCGGGCACGGCGACGGCGGCCGGACGGCGATCGCGGCCCGGCCCTCGACCGTCCCCTCGCCCGCGGTGAGGCGGGCGACGACGGCGGACGTCCCCGACGCTCCGCCCGCGCCCACGGTGACGCGGAAGGAGACGTCGCGCGACTCGCCCGCCGGGATCGTCTCGAGGTCGGCGCCCGCCGGCTCGGCGGACCAGGCCGCCTGACCGTCCTCGACCGCCGGGAGCACGAGCGCGAGCTCGCCGCCCTCGATCGGCGCGTCGCCCACGGCCGACACGCGCGCCACCACGTCGACGACGTCGCCCGTCGTCGCGCTGGCCGGGGCCGTGACGCTCACGGTCGCGAGCGCGGACGCCGTGTACGACGCCCCCGCGGACGCCGCGAACGTCACCTCGGCGCCGTCGCGCGTGTGCTCGACGGGCGACCCGTCGCCGTCGACCAGCGTGTACGCGCCCGACGCGAAGAGCGGGCTGCGGACCGTGAGGTCGCCGTCGCGCGAGGGGTGGACCGTGAGCTCGCGCGCCGCGCCGCCGGTCCAGGCCGCGTCGACCTCGGTGCCACCACGGGCGACGAGCCCGGTGTACGACCCCTCGGCCCATGCCGACGGCAGCGCCGGGAGCACGTCGACGACGGCGTCCTGGCTCTGGAGCAGCATCTCGGCCACGCCGGACGTGCCGCCGAAGTTGCCGTCGATCTGGAACGGCG
The DNA here is from genome assembly GCF_042797035.1 of Cellulosimicrobium sp. NPDC057862. Taxonomy (NCBI): domain Bacteria; kingdom Bacillati; phylum Actinomycetota; class Actinomycetes; order Micrococcales; family Promicromonosporaceae; genus Cellulosimicrobium; species Cellulosimicrobium sp. NPDC057862. The sequence goes on along the minus strand of NZ_JBHVMH010000003.1, from coordinate 250,831 downwards.
GGTGGTTGTCCCACAGGTTGTCGAGCGTGCTGCCGGTGAGCTGCTCGCGCAGGAGCTTGTGCGCGCGGTCGCCGTCGAGGAGGCGCGCCCAGAAGTTGACCTTCCAGGCCTTGCTCCAGCCGGTGCCACCGTCGCCGCGGCCGTCGAGGGACACGCGTGCCGCGGCCGCGAGGTCCGGGGACGACGACGGCGAGACGGCCCCGCCCGGGAAGAGGGCCCAGAGGTGGCTCACGTGCCGGTGGGTGTTGTTGGGCTCGTCGAGGTCCTCCTTCCACTCCTGGAGCTGGCCCCACGACCCGACGCGCAGGCCGGGGTCGAGGTCGGCGCGCGTCGCGGCGAGCTCGTCGAGGAACGCGGTGTCGGTCTCGCCGAGCGCCTCGGCCGCCGCGGCGGTGTTGGCGAGGTGCTGCGTGACGATCTGCTGCGAGATCGACGCGCCCGCGGTGAAGTCGCCCTGCTCGGGCGAGTAGCTCGGCGTCACGACGAGCGAGCCGTCGCGCGGGTCCACCACGAGGAAGTCGAACCAGAACTCCGACACCGACCTCAGCATGGGGTAGGCGCGCTCGGCGAGGAACTCCTCGTCGCCCGTGAACAGGTAGTGCTCCCAGTAGTGCTGCGCGAGCCAGGCGGCGGCGTCGGGCTGCCAGAACGACTGCGGGTACTGGTGCAGGCCCGTGAAGCCGTACGGGTTCGTCTCGTTGCCGACGACCCAGCCGTCCGCCCCGTACATCGTGCTCGCGGTCACCTCGCCGGGCGCGACCATCGAGTCGACGTAGTCGAACAGCGGGGCGGTCGTCTCGGAGAGGTTGGTCGTCTCGGCCGGCCAGTAGTTCATCTGGAGGTTGATGTTCACGTGGTAGTCGGCGTCCCACGGCGGGTTGTTGACGCGGTTCCACACGCCCTGGAGGTTCGCGGGCAGCGACCCGTCGCGCGACGACGACACGAGCAGGTAGCGGCCGAACTGGAAGTACAGCGCCTCGAGCGCACGCTGGTTCTCCGGGGTCGTGCCCGCCCGGTAGGCGGCGAGGAGCTCGTCGGTCGGGACGTCGGGCAGCTCCGCGCCGAGGTCGAGCCGCACGCGCTCGTAGAGCTCGTGGTAGTCGGCGAGGTGCGCCTCGCGCAGCGCGTCCGCGCCCTTGCCGGCCGCCGCGTCGACGCGGGGCGTCACGACGTCCAGCGGTGCGACGCCGCTGCGGTACGCCGGGTACTCGCCCTCGTAGTCGGTCGCGGCCGAGAAGACGATCGTCGCGGAGTCGGCGCCCGCGACCGTGACCCGGCCGTTCGCGCCGTCGGTCCGCGTCCCGCCGTCGGTGAGGACCTGCGCCTGCGACGCGAACCGCAGGCCGTTGTTGGTCAGGGTCCCGGACGTCGTGATCCGGCCGCCCGCGGCGGTCTGCGCGACGTTCGACCGGCCCGACGGCAGGTCCAGCCGCGCCTCGAAGCCGATCGCACCGGGCTCGTCGGCGGTGAGCCGCACGACGACGACGTCGTCGGCCGCGCTCGCGAAGTACTCGCGCGTGTACGTGGTCCCGTCGAGCGCGTAGGTCGTCGTGACGACGGCGTCGCCGATGTCGAGCGCCCGGCGGTAGTCGGTGGCGGTGCCGGTCTGGCCGGCCATCTCCAGCACCAGGTCGCCGTACGTCTGGTAGGAGCCGAAGTTCGTCTTCGGCTGGCCGAGCACGGCGGCGACGTCCTCGGGGCTGACGCTCCCCTCGGCGTCGATCCGGTCGCGGACCTGCTGGATCGCGTCGGGCCGCGGGGTGGTCCAGTTGCCGAAGTCGTAGCCGGAGGCCCCGGGGCCACCGGTCCACAGGGTCTTCTCGTTGAGCTGGAGCTGCTCGCGCGCGACGCCGCCGAAGACGGTGGCGCCCATCGCGCCGTTGCCGATGGGCAGCGCGCGCTGCTCCCACTCCTGCTGGAGGTTCGACGCCGCCGTGTTCAAGGGCTCGTCGAACCAGATGGTGTCGGGGTCGCCGGGGATCGTCGCGCCGGGTGCGGTCACGGCACCCAGCGTGCCCGACGTCGGGGCGCTCGCCCCGGACGCGGGCGCCGCCAGGAGCGCGAGCGGCACCGCCAGCGCCCCTGCTGCGGTCGCGGCGACGAGCCGGCGGGCGCCGGCGGGTCGCGCGAGGGGTCGGACTCGGGACATCAGTGGCCTCCAAGGGCGGCGCGTCGGTGCGCCGCGGTCGGTCGGGTTCGGCGCTCGGACTACGCCAGGGCCCAGGAATCATCCGATGTGTCATCGACCAATGTGGCGGAAGGGCGCCCCCGGGTCAAGGAGAACCGGGAAATCCCTCGCTCTTCATCCAATCATTACGACGCGCTCCTCTCGGCAGCGGGGATGGGCAGTGCTCCCCATCGCGGCGGACGTGCGCGCCGCGTAGCGTCGGCGTGCGACCGTCGAGACGAGGCTGTCGACACGTGCGCGCGAGAGGACACGCGCAGGTGCTGGGAGGAGACGGCATGAGCGGCATGTGGGGCGCCGACGTCCGGGCGCTGCGCGCGCTCGCGTCGACCCTGCGTGGGGGTGCGGACGCGCTGCGGGCCCACCGCGCGCAGGTGACGTCCGTCGTCGACGCCGCGACCCGCTGGGAGGGCCCCGACGCCGCGGAGTTCCGCAACGACTGGGCGTCGAGCCTCGGTCCCTCGCTGGCCACCACCGCGACGCTCCTCGACGCCGCGGCCGACCAGCTCGCCGCCGACGCCGACCAGCAGGAGTCAGCGAGCAGCGACGGCGGCGGCACCCTGGGCGGCCCGGGCGGCGGTCCGACGTCGGGCCCCGGGGGGCAGCAGCCGACCGTCCCCACACCCACCCCGGGCGAGTACGCCGCGATGGACGCGAGCGAGCGCGCGGAGTGGCTCGAGAACGCGACGGACGCCCAGGTCGCCGCGCTCTACGCCCAGATGGTGCGGCTCGGCGTCGACCCCGACTCCCCGGGGTTCTCCGACCTCGCCGTCGCGCACTGGACCCGCGTCGCCGCGGCCGAGGCGGGCTTCGACTTCGCCGACTGGGACCCGTCCGCCGGGGCGTCGGCCAACCGCGAGATCATCGAGGGCGTCTACACGTACTACGGCGAGCTCTACCTCGACAACCCGTGGATGCAGTGGGCAGGCATGGCCGCGATGATCGGGCCGTCGTTCGCCGCCGGGTTCTTCGACCTCGACATGATGCGACAGCTCGCGCAGGGCGTCGCGAGCGGCGCCCAGGCCCTCCCGCCCGGCGTGGACCGCGCGGCGCTCGAGGCGATCGCGACCATGTCCGACGCCGAGCTCGGGTTCTACGAGAACCAGTTCCTCTCGATGCAGCGCGAGATCTTCGTCGACCAGGCCGTCATGCACGAGGCGTACCTGAACGGCGGCATGGAGGAGATGGAGCGCCTGCTCGAGGCCGGCGTCATCGACGACGCCGCGTACCAGGCCTGGGCGGACATCGAGGCCGGGCGCGCGGGCGACGCGCAGGCGCTCGCGGACGGCAACACCGCGCTGCTGTGGCGCGAGCAGAACCAGATCATCGCGGACGACTGGCAGACCATGCGCGGCCACCCCGTCACGGGCGAGGCGTTCACCTACCTCATGACGCTCGTCGGCGAGCCGTCCATCCCGGGCGCGGGCACGTACGCGCAGTACGACCCCTTCACCGTGAGCGTCGAGACTCCCGGTCCGGAGAACCTCGGCATCCCGTTCACGGGCATCTCGTTCGACAACCCCGTGCAGGGCACGGTGACGGTGGAGACGCCGCTCCCGGGCGGCAACATCGCCGACCAGGGGACCCGCTGGGAGTACATCTCGAACGACACGCTCCCCGCCTACCAGCAGCTCATCACGCAGCATCCCGACCAGGCGGCGCAGATCATCGGCACCGACGTGTCCGACCGGATCGACGACTACCGGCTCACGAACCCCGCACGCATCGGTCGCATCCTTGACAGACTGACCGAGTGGGACGTGGACGTGGACCAGTGAGCCGGCTCCGAGCGGGCGGGCGGCGACGGGCGGTGCGGGCCGCGGTCGTCCTGCTCGCCGGGTCGCTCGCCCTGGCGGGGTGCACGGTGACGTTCGGCGACCCGGACGACGCGACCACGACCCCGGGCGGGACGAGCACGGCGCCCGGCGGGGCGTCGTCGGGCGGCGAGGCCGGGACGACGACGATCGACGACATCGAGAGGGGCGAGCCCATGCGCTGGGACGTGAGCAGGCCGATCACGGCGGAGTCCGTGGGGCTGGGCGAGTCGCAGGCCGTCGTGCAGGTGCCCGACGGCGCGGCGCAGGTCGAGCTGACCCTCCCCGACGGCACGTGGTCGACGACGGCCGAGGAGCTGACGATCCAGCCCCGCCGCGGCTACGTGAGCACGATCAACGTGTTCCGCACGCTGTCCGGCGGACAGGCGGTCCACGACCAGCTCGTCGCCGACGCGGACGCCCTGGGTTTCCCCCGCTCGCAGGTCGACCGGTGGCTCGACGAGCTGCCCGCGTCGCTCGACGCGTCGCGCGCGGGCGGGACGCGGGAGCGCACCGGCATCAACGGGTCCAACGGCGACGTCGTGACGTCGGTGCAGATCAGCCACGAGCCCGGGCCGGGCGGCGACGAGAGCATCCGCCTCTGGTACGCGATCAGCCCGGTCACCCCGGACTGAGGCTGCCCCGCGGTCGCGGCCGCCGGGCAGGACGTGAAGAAGCCGGGGACGAACCGGGCCGGTTCGTCCCGAGCGTCCGGGACGTCCGGGGGGTGGGGTAGCGTCCCTCCCGTCCCGAACGGCACGGAGCAGGGGAGCAGCGAGTGAGCAGCGTCGCGCACGACCACGGCCGGACGACCACGCAGGACCGGCCGCACCGCCGGCACCGGGTCGTGCGCTGGGCGAGCGCCGCGGCGCTCGCGCCCGTCCTGGCCCTGCCGCTCGCGGCGTGCACGCCGGATCGCCCGGAGGCGGCGGACGCCGCGGCGGCGCTCGCGCAGGCGATCCAGGCGGGCGACGTGAGCGGGCTGGAGTTCCGCAACGGTGCGGCCGCCGACGTCCAGGGCCACCTCGCGGCCGTGCTCGAGCCGCTCGCGCCGTACGAGCGCACGGTCGAGGTCGAGACCGTGGACGTCGTGGAGGAGGGCGACGACGCGGGCGACCGCGCGACGGCGACGCTCGCCTACCGCTGGGAGGTCGCGGGCGAGCAGGCCTGGGAGTACACGACGACGGCCGAGCTGTCGTTCGCCGAGGCCGCCGACGGGGAGGACGGCCCCGGGGCGTGGGACGTCGTGTGGGAGCCGGACGTGCTCGTCCCCGAGCTCGGCCAGGGCGACCGGATCGCCGTGAACCGCGTGGCCGCCGTGCGCGCGGGCATCCTCGGCGCGGACGATGTCCCGATCGTCCAGGACCGGCCGGTCTACCGGATCGGCGTCGACAAGACGCTCGTCGCCTCCGGCGCCTGGGACCGCGCCGCGCGCGAGCTCGCCGGGGTCGTCGGGCTCGACCCCGAGGAGTACGCGCAGCGCGTCGCCGGGGCGGGGGAGAAGGCGTTCGTCGAGGCGATCACCGTCCGCACCGAGGACACCGCGGGCGTGGACGTGGACGCGGCACGTGGCGTCGCCGGCGTCCGCGTGCTCGACGACGAGCTCCCGCTCGCGCCGACGCGCGAGTTCGCCCGCCCGATCCTCGGTCGCGTCGGGGACGCGACGGCCGAGATCGTCGACGAGTCCGAGGGGGCGGTCGCCGCGGGCGACCAGGTCGGGCTCTCCGGCCTCCAGCGCCAGTACGACGAGCAGCTCCGCGGCGTCCCGGGCCTGTCCATCGAGATCGTGCCCGGCGAGGGCGACGCGGAGGGGGAGACGACGGAGGTCTTCGCGATCGACCCCGTGGACGGCACGCCGCTGAGCACGACCCTCCGGCCGGACATGCAGGTCGCCGCCGAGGCGGTGCTCGCGGGGCAGGGGCCGAGCGCGATCGTCGCGATCCAGCCCTCGACGGGCGCGGTGCTGGCCGCCGCGAGCTCGACGGCGGGCGAGGGGCTCTCGACCGCGACGACCGGCCAGTTCGCGCCGGGCTCGACGTTCAAGGTCGCGACGACGCTCGCGATGCTCCGCGCGGGGCTCACGCCCGACACGACCGTCGCGTGCCCGCCCACGATCTCGGTGGACGGCCGCGAGTTCCAGAACGTCCCGGGCTACCCGACGGGCGCGCTCGGCGACGTCCCGCTGCGCACCGCGTTCGCGAACTCGTGCAACACCGCGATGATCGGGCAGCGGGACGCCGTGACGCAGCAGGCGCTGCACGACGCCGCGGCGTCGCTCGGGCTGGGCGTCGAGTCCGAGCTGGGGGCGCCGGCGTTCTTCGGCGACGTGCCGACCGACTCGCAGGGCACCGAGCACGCCGCGTCGATGATCGGGCAGGGCAAGGTCCAGGCCTCGCCGCTCGCGATGGCGACGGTCGCGGCGAGCGTCGCCGCCGGGCACACGGTGTCGCCGGTCATGGTCCACCCGGACGTGCAGACCGTCGCCGACGAGGAGCCCGCGGGGACCCTCACGGAGGAGGAGGCGACGACGCTGCGCGGGCTCATGCGCGCCGTCGTCACCGAGGGCTCGGCGTCGGTCCTCCAGGACCTGCCGGGCGAGCCCGGCGCCAAGACCGGCACCGCCCAGTACGGCGACGGCAGCCAGTCCCACGCCTGGATGATCGCGACCCAGGGCGACCTCGCGGTGGCCGTGTTCGTCGAGACGGGCGACGGCGGCGCCGTCACCGCGGGTCCGCTGATGCACGCGTTCCTCGACGCGCCGAACGCCTGATCCTCGGTCTCCTCGGGCGTCCGGAATAGGACCGGGCGCCGGGTGGTTGACCACGAGCGGGTATGATCGGTTGCCGCGGGCGTCGATCTGCCCGCCTCGTCAGCGAGAACCCACCGCTCCGGGAGAACCTCCGTGTTCGTCAGCGTGCCTGCCTGGCAGCTCACCCAGCGCCGCGACGTCGACTTCCGTCGAGTCGCCAGCGCGCTGTGTCGCTGACCCCCCGTCGCCGCTGACGCCTCTCCGCCTCCGCACACCCGTCAGGACCCCGGGTCGCCTCGCGACCTGAGCCGCTGACGCGCGTGGCGCGCCCCTCCGTCAGGTCGCAGGTCGCTTCCGTGCCCTGCGTCCCTGCCCCGGGCCGCGCTGCTGCCGGCGCCCCGCGACGACGTCCCGAGCCCCTCTCCCGAGAGCGGGCGCTCGTGCGCCCGCGTCACCCCCGAAAGGTCCCCTGTGTCCTCGACCCCCTCGTCGGCCGTCTCGAAGGCCGACCCGCAGCAGGCGAGCCAGGCCCCGGCCTCGGCGCCCGCGAAGAAGAAGCGCCGGTTCCCCTCGTTCAGCGTCCAGATCCTGCTCGGCCTCGCGGTCGGCGTCGGCCTCGGCGCCGTCGCCCTCGCGATGGGCCCGCAGGACGCGGCCGGCGAGGTCCCCAACGGCCTGACGACGACGCTCGACACCATCGGCTCGTCGTTCGTCACGCTGCTCAAGGCCGTCGTGCCGCCGCTGATCTTCACCGCGATCGTCGCGTCGATCGCGAACCTGCGCACCGTCACCAACGCCGCGCGCCTCGCCGGTCAGACGCTCCTGTGGTTCGCCATCACCGCCGCGATCTCCGTGGCCGTCGGCATCGGCCTGGGCCTGCTGTTCCAGCCCGGCAACCGCGCGTCGGTCTCGCTCGACGCCGCGTCCGAGCCGGGCCGTACGGGCACGTGGCTCGACTTCCTCAACGGCCTCATCCCGGGCAACGTCCTGGGCCTGGGTGCGAGCACGCAGGTCGAGGTGACCGACGCCGGTGCGAGCGCCAGCACGTCGGTGAGCTTCAACGTGCTCCAGATCCTCGTCGTCGCGCTGGTCATCGGCATCGCCGCGCTCAAGTCGGGCAAGAAGGCCGACCCGTTCCTCGCGTTCAACCGCTCCGCGCTCGCGATCGTGCAGAAGGTCCTGTGGTGGATCATCCGCCTCGCGCCGATCGGTACCGCCGGCCTCATCGGCTACGCCATCGCGGCGTACGGCTGGACGTCGCTCGCGTCGCTCGCGTGGTTCGCCGTCGCGATCTACGTCGGCCTCGCGGTCGTGCTGTTCGTCGTCTACCCGATCCTGCTGCGCACCAACGGCCTGAAGATCTCGAGCTACTTCAAGGGCGCGTGGCCCGCGATCCAGCTCGCGTTCGTCTCGCGCTCCTCGATCGGCACGCTGCCTGTGACGCAGCGCGTCACCGAGCGCAACCTCGGTGTCCCGAGCGAGTACGCGTCGTTCGCCGTGCCGCTGGCCGCGACCACCAAGATGGACGGTTGCGCCTCGATCTACCCGGCCATCTCGGCGATCTTCGTCGCGCAGATCTTCGGCATCGACCTGTCGATCACCGACTACCTGCTCATCGCGTTCGTGTCCGTCGTCGGCTCCGCCGCGACCGCGGGCCTCACCGGCGCGATCGTCATGCTGACCCTCACGCTCTCGACCGTGGGCCTGCCGCTCGCGGGCGTCGGCCTGCTCCTCGCGATCGACCCGATCCTCGACATGGGCCGCACCGCGGTGAACGTCGCGGGCCAGGCGCTCGTGCCGACCATCGTGGCCAAGCGCGAGGGCATCCTCGACCTCGAGCAGTACGAGGCCGCCACGGCCGAGGACCTCTTCGTGGACGAGGACGACGACGCGTCGTCCGAGGCGACCACCGAGACCACGGCGACGGCCGAGACCGCGGAGGCTGCGCCGTCGGGCACCAAGGAGCCGGTGGGCGCCTCCGCCTGACGCCGAGCGCGCGATCCACGCGCTGCCGAGCACGACATGGGTGCCGTTGTCCACGCGACGACGGCACCCGTGTCGTTCTCGGCGTCAGGGCTGGGGGCGACCCTCGCGCAGGACGGCGAGGCGCGAGCGGTACTCCTGCTCGTCGATCTCGCCGCGCGCGTACCGCTCGCCGAGGATCGCGACCGGGTCGGGGCCCGCGGCGCGCCACGCGCCGGGGCCGCCCGGACCCCAGCCGCGGCGCGCGCGGCGGGCAACCAGGAAGATCACGGACGCGAACAGCAGGAACCACAGCAGGGGGAAGACGAACCACCAGGGCCCGGGCCCCCAGCCGGCGTGCGCCACGTGCGCGACGGCCTCCGTGGGGACCACGGCCCCGGTGAGTGCGGTGAGCATGACGACCTCCGGTGTCGGTGCGCCCCGCCGGGCGGCGGGGACGGCCGCGATCCGGCCGCACCTCCAGGCTTCCCGTCGCCCGACGTCGCGTCGTCACCCGTGCGTGCCGACCTCGCTCGTCCCGTGGTGCCGGTCGGGCCCCGTGGAGCGCAGCGGGACGGTCAGCCCGCCCAGCCCGGGCGCACGAGCCCTGACTCGTAGGCCGTGACGACGAGCTGCGCGCGGTCGCGCGCGCCCACCTTGGCCATGACGCGCGACACGTGCGTCTTCACGGTCGACTCCGACAGGTAGAGCGTCCCCGCGATCTCGTCGTTCGACAGCCCGCCCGCCACCTCGACGAGCACCTCGCGCTCGCGGGGCGTGAGCTCCTCGAGGCCGGGGACCGGCCCGACGGCGCGCGTCGCGACCGCGACCCGGGACAGCAGGCGCCGGGTCACCGTGGGCGAGAGCAGAGCGTCGCCGGGCGCCGCGACCCGCACCGCCCGGACGAGGTCGACGGGCTCGGTGTCCTTGACGAGGAACCCGCTCGCGCCGCCGCGGATCGCGTCGGTCACGTACTCGTCGAGCTCGAACGTCGTGACGACCACGACGTGCACGTGCGCGGCCGCACGGTCGGCGACGATCCGGCGGGTCGCCTCGAGCCCGTCGAGCCCGGGCATCCGGATGTCCATGAGCACGACGTCGGGCAGGTGCTCCAGCGCGAGCCGGACGGCGTCGTCCCCGGTCGCGGCCTCGGCGACGACGCGCATGTCGTCCTCGGAGTCGATGAGCGCACGGAAGCCGCCGCGCACGAGCGCCTGGTCGTCGGCCAGCACGACGTCGATCATGGTGCCTCCTCGCGCCGCGGCGGTCCCTCGCCGGACCGCCCGGTGGTGCTCGGCCGGGGCGTGGTGCCCGGCCAGGGAAAGACTGCCCGCACGCGGAAGCCGCGTCCAGCGGTGCCGGAGCCCGATCCTCGTCCCGGAGCGGGACCGGGCACCGGTCCCGCCACGAGCGATCCGCCGGCGCTCTCGACGCGCTCGCGCATGCCGCGCAGCCCGTAGCCGGGCTCGGCGTCCGACGGCGCGCCCGTGCCGTCGTCGGTGACCGTCACCGTCACGCGGCGCGAGGCGCGGTCCCCGTCCGCCCCGGCGTCGCTCAGGTCGGACCGGGACCCGCTGCCTGCGTCGACGACCACGCGGACGTCGACGCGCGTCGCGCCGTGCGCGTGCCGTCGCACGTTCGTCAGCGCCTCCTGCACCACGCGGTAGACGACCCCGGCGAGCCGGTCGGGCAGCCCGGCGGTGGCCGGGTCCACGGCGAGCGCGACCGTGAGCCCGCCTCCCTCCGCCTGCCGCACGAGCCGGGGGAGCGCGGCGAGGTCCCACGTCGGGGCGAGCGGGGCGCCGGCGACGGCCAGGTCGTGCGCCACGACCGCGTCCGTGCGCGACTCCCCCCGGACGACGCCGAGCACCGCCCGGACCTCGTCGAGCGCCTCCGTGCTCGTCGTGCGGATCGCGGTGAGGGCGCTGCGGGCCTGGTCCGGGTCGCGGTCGAGGAGGTGGAGCCCGACGCCTGCCTGCACCGTGATCGCGGAGAGCGAGTGCGCGAGGACGTCGTGGACCTCGCGCGCGATGCGCAGCCGCTCGTCCGCGACGGCGGTGCGCTCCCGCTCCGCGCGTGCGACCTGCTCGGCCTCCCGCGCGGCGGCGATGCGGGCGGACCGGTCGCGGACCGCGCCCGCGACGAGCAGCACGACGACGGTCCACGCCGCCCCGCCGAGCAGCGTCGCCCGCGGCGGGGCGTCGGGACGCAGCGCGGCCGCCGCGACAACGGTCCCTGCGAGCAGCACGGCCCCGCCCCACGCCACGCGGCGTGCAGGTTCCGCGGGTCCGCTGAGCAGCACCCCCACGAGCACGCCGACGGGCCCCGCGAGCGCGGGTCCCCACGCGTACCCCGCGACGAGGAAGACGCCGACCGCAGCGACCGACACCGCGACGGCGACGACCGGGCGCGGCACGAGGAGCACGAGCGCGAGCGGGGACACGAGGAGCAGGGCGACGGCGGCGAGGTCGAGCGGTCTCGCGCCCGGCTGCCCGTGCGTCGCGCCGACCGACCCGAGCACCGAGACCACCGCGAGCACCACGGCGAGGAACGCCCGGGGGCGGCGACGGTCGAGCGGGCCCATGGGTCGCACGCTACGCCGCGCTCGGCCGGACCGCGTCCGACCGGGGTGCCGGGCGCCGTCGTCCCGGGGTGCCGTGCCCGGGCGGGCCAGGTGCGCGATGCGACCCGCTCCGGCAGAGGTGTCACACGAGGGGCCCCGCCGGTGTCTCATGCCCGACACACCCCGTCGGCACGGCACGGGGACGACACGCGACACGCAGGAGGAGACATGACGACACGAGTGCCGCCCACCGAGGTCACCGGGCTCTACGGCTCCCTGGTCAAGCGCGCGACCCGCTCGATGTTCGGCGAGGTGCCGGAGTCGATCGGCGTGCTGTGGCACCACCCCGCGGTCTTCAAGGACCTCATGGGGGTGGGGCGCAAGTCCGAGAAGTGGGACCGGCTCGACCCGAACCTCGTGACGTTCGCGCAGATGGCGTCGGCCGCGACGGTCGGCTGCGAGTTCTGCCTGGACCTGCACTACTTCCGGTCGCGCAACGAGGGCCTCGACGAGGTCAAGGCCCGGGAGGTGCCGCGCTGGCGCGAGTCCGCCGTCTTCACGCCCGTCGAGCGGCGGGTGATGGAGTACGCGGAAGGCATGAGCCAGACCCCGCCCGCGGTGACGGACGACCTGTCGGCCGCGCTGCTCGACGACCTCGGTCCGGCCGGGCTCGTCGAGCTCGCCGCGCGCGTCGGGCTGATGAACGCCACGGCCCGCTCCAACGTCGCGCTCGGCATCCGCTCCGAGCAGTTCGCGGCGTCGTGCGGCCTGCCGCCCCTCGCGTCCCGGCCCGTCGCGGCGGCCCCGGCCGTAGGGTCGGACGCATGAGCGACGACCCCTTCGTCCGCCACCGCAGCCTGCTCTTCACCGTCGCGTACGAGCTCCTCGGCTCGGCCGCCGACGCGGAGGACGTCGTCCAGGAGACGTGGCTGCGGTGGTCCGACGTCGACCACGCGCAGGTGCGGGACGCGCGCGCGTACCTCGTGCGGATCGTCACGCGGCAGTCGCTCAACCGGTTGCGGACGCTGGCCCGGCGGCGCGAGGACTACGTGGGCGAGTGGTTGCCCGAGCCGCTGCTCACGAGCCCGGACGTGGCCGAGGACGTCGAGCTCGCCGAGAGCGTCTCGATGGCGATGCTCACGGTGCTCGAGACGCTCGGTCCCACGGAGCGCGCGGTGTTCGTGCTGCGCGAGGTGTTCGACGTGCCGTTCGACGAGATCGCCGAGGCGGTCGGCAAGTCGCCGGCCGCCGTGCGGCAGGTCGCGCACCGGGCGCGGGACCACGTCGCCGCGCGGCGCCCGCGCGTCCGCGTCGACCGGACCGAGCAGGAGCGCGTCGTCGAGCGGTTCCTCGACTCGCTCCTCACGGGCGACCTCCAGGGCCTCCTGGACGTCCTCGCGCCCGACGTCGTCGCGGTGGCCGACGGCGGCGGCCTCGCCCGCGCGGCACGCAAGCCCGTCGTGGGCGCCGAGCGCGTCGCCGCCTACCTCGTGGGCGGGCTGCGCAAGACTGCCGGGGAGCTCACGGCGTCGACGGTCTCGATCAACGGAGCGCCCGGTCTGCGCATCGAGCTGGACGGTGTGCTGGCCACGGCGGTCGCGGTGACCGTCGTCGGGGGCCGTGTGACGCACCTCTTCGCGGTGGCCAACCCGAGCAAGCTGGCGCGTGTCGACGCCGAGGCGGCCCTCACCCGATGACCGGTCAGGTCACCGGCCGGGGGTGCGCACCGCGGCGAGCACGACGGGGTCGGCGCAGCCGCGCGCGAAGCCCGCGATGCGGTGGTCGACGTCGCGCCCGAGGACCCACGAGCCGACGCGCTCCGCGAGCGGGGCGAGCCAGCGGGGGCGGCACCGGAAGGAGTAGCGCCACGTCGCGCGCGTGCCGCCGGACGGGTCGGGGGCGAACCGCCACCCGCCCGCGAGGTTCTCGAAGAACCAGGAGCCGCGCACCATGCGCATCCCGACGTTCGTCGGCGGGTTGTAGGAGACGTACTCGCTCACCATGGACAGCCCGCTGCGGTGCCGGGTGAAGGTGCGCACCCCCTTCGCGGGCGCTGTGGCACCGTCGAGGAAGTGCTGCCGCCGGATGAACGGGTCCCAGCGCAGACGGACGTCGCCGGTCGTCTGCGAGACGGCGAACGCCGTCGCGGTGTCGACGGGGACCACGAGCGAGGACTCGACCACGGGCATGGTCGGATGCTCCCACGGTCGCCGTCACCCCGCTCCGCGCCGGGAGGCCGGGTCGTCCGCCACGGGTCGCGGGACCGGACGCGCGAACGGCCCGCCCCTCGTGAGGGACGGGCCGCCCGGACCGCGGCGCGGGAAGGTCAGGACGCGAAGGCGTACCCGGCCTCGGTGCACTGCGCGCGGAAGGCGTCGAGAGCCGCCTGCTGCCCCGACGTGTCGATCGTCTCGCCCTGCACGGCAGCCTCGAACGGAGCCTTGATCTCGTTGAGGTTCTCCTGGAGCTCGGGGTCCGCGAAGTTCTGGACCGCGGCGAGGCGCTCGCGCGTGGTGAAGATCGCGGCGGCGGCGGTCTCGTCCTCGGGCGTCTCGAGCAGCGGCGTCGTCTCGGTGACGAGGCGCTCGGCGGAGTACTCGCCGCCGTAGAACATGCCGCACGTGGTGGTCACGGCGACGACGGCGGGCGTCACCTCGGGGGCCGCCTCGGTCGTGGTCGTGGTCTCGGGGGTTGCCGCGTCGTCGCTCGCCGGGTCGGTCGGCGAGGCGCAGGACGCCAGCAGGAGGGCACAGGAAAGCGCCGCGGTAGCGGCAAGAAACTTACGCATGCTAACGATTTCACACTCTCGCGCACGCGGGACGCAAGAAGATTCGCCGGCGGCGCCCTCGGGGACGGCGGAATCCCGCGGTTCCCGGGGCAACCTTGTGCCCAGCGTCACAACCTTCCGGGACCGAGGTCCCGGTCAGGGGACGTCGAGGACGACCTTGCCGCGGACGTGCCCGTCGGCGACGAGCCGCAGGGCCTCGGCCGCCTCCGCCAGGGGGAACCGGGCCGAGACCTCGGCCCGGAGCCGTCCGTCCTCCGCGAGCGCGAGCACCTCGTCGAGGGCCCCCTTCGCGTCGACCTTGTCGACGACGCCCGCAGCGCGGGACGCGTCGGACCCGACGACCGTCACCGCGCTCGGCGGGTCGTCGGGCGTGGCGGGCGCCAGGTCCTCGCCCAGCAGGGCGACGGTCGCCGCGACCGTGTCCGCGGAGCCCACGAGGTCGACGACGACGCTCACCTCGTCGAGGCCGTCCGGCAGCGCGCGCACGGCGTCGACGAGCCCCGGCCCGTACGCGACCGGCGTCGCCCCGAGGCCGCGCAGGTAGTCGTGGTTCGCGGGCGACGCCGTGCCGACGACGCGTGCCCCGAGCGCGGTCGCGATCTGCACCGCCGCCGACCCGACGCCGCCGCTCGCGCCGTGCACCAGGACCACGTCGCCCTCGCCGACGTCGGCCTGGACGAGGGCGGAGAACGCGGTCGCCGCGGCGACGGGCAGCACGGCCGCCTGCTCGAAGGGCACGGACGCGGGCTTGCGGCGCACGTGGTCGGCGCGGACGAGCGAGAGCTCGCGCTGCGCGCCGGTCCCGTGCCAGACGACCTCGTCGCCGGGGGCGAGGTCGGGCACGTCCGGCCCGACGGCGTCGACCACGCCCGCGGCCTCGAACCCCAGCACGCCGGGCACGCGGCCCCCGAACGCGCCCGCGAGCCGCTTGAGGTCCGCGGGGTTGACGCCGACGACGCGGTTCGCGACGCGCACCTGGCCGGTTCCGGGCTCGCCGACGTGCTCGTCGTCGACCCGCAGCGTCTCCGGCCCGCCGAAGGCCTCGAAGACGACGACCGTGCTCATGCAGACCCCCTGTGGTCTCGCCGTCGGACGTCGGTCGCGCGCCGCGGTGGCGAGACCGCGCGGCGGGCCCGGGGGGAGCCGGGTGGTTCCACTCTTCCATCCGTCGGCCGCCGCTGTCATGCACCGGCCACGGGCAGGACTCCCCGTCCGGGACGGTTTCACCCCCTCCCCGACGTTGAGGGAGCGAGATGACGACACCAGGCACCGGCCGAGCACCCGGCCCCGACGACGCCGCGCGCGAGCGCCTGCTCGTCGTGCGCGCGGACGCGGTCGCGCGGCTGGGTGCGCTGCGCGCCGAGGTCGCGGGGATCGTCGAGGCCTCGCGCGACTCGAACGCGGACGACGAGCACGACCCCGACGGCGCCACCATCGCGTTCGAGCGGGCACAGGTGGACGCGCTCGCTCGCGACGCCGCGGCGCGCGTGGAGGAGGTGGACGCCGCCCTCGCCCGCCTCGACGCGGGCACCTACGGCGTCTGCGAGGCGTGCGGGCAGCCGGTCGCAGCCGGTCGCCTGGAGGCGCGACCGACGGCACGGACGTGCGTCGCGTGCGCGGCGGTGGCGCGCTGACGCTCAGCGGTCGGACGCGAAGTCCCCGCCGATCCCCGCCTGGGTCTCGAGCAGGTCGCCGGTGTCGCCGACGATCACCCAGTTCGGCCCGACGAGCGCGGCCTCGCCCTCCGCGGCAGGCGTCTCGGGCAGGAGCGCGAAGTACTCGGCCTCGTCCACGTCGTCGGCGAACACGGCCAGCAGGGTCGTGTCGTCGCACGCCCCCATCTCGGCGTCAGGGGTCCCGGTGTCCTCGGGGACGAACGACAGGCACGTGAGGCCCGCCGTCGTCGCGGACTCGTGGAGCGCGTCGAGGGAGTCGTAGCTGACGTCCTTCTCGCCCGGCCCGGGTCCGGAGCACGCCGCGAGGACACCGCCGACGGCGACGAGGCCGAGGAGCAGCCCGGTGGCGCGGCGCGGACGCGAGGGGTCGAGGGTGCGCATGACTCGATGGTCCGCCGTCGTGACCGGTCGCGCCACGGGAAGCCCGCGCCGGACCGTCCGCGGCGAGATCGACCCGCACGGCCGAGATCGACCCGCGGAGGGTCGATCTCGGGCCGCGGGGGTCGATCTCGGGTCAGGCGCGGAAGCGCTCGGCGCGCTCGACGACGCGCCCCGCGCCGCGGCCGTCGTTCGCCGTCGCGTCCCACGCGTAGACCTCGGTGCCCGTGACGAGCACGTGCTCGGCGCGCGACGTCACGTCCAGCGGGTCGCCCGACCACACGACGACGTCGCCGTCGAGACCCGGGGCGAGCGCGCCGACCCGGTCGTCGAGGCCCAGGAACGCCGCCGGGTTGACGGTGAGCGCCCGCAGCGCGGTGTCGCGGTCCAGCCCCTCCTTCACCGCGAGCGACGCCTGGTGCACGAGGAAGTTGATCGGCACGACGGGGTGGTCGGTCGTGATCGCCACGCGCACGCCGGCGCGCGCCAGCGCTCCGAGGTTCGCGATGTCGCGGTTGCGCAGCTCGATCTTGGAGCGCGACGTGAACAGCGGGCCGAAGATGACCGGCACGTCGCGCTCGGCCAGCACGTCGGCGACCGCGGCGCCGTCGGTCCCGTGGTTGACGACCAGCTTGTAGCCGAACTCGTCCGCGAGGCGCAGCGCCGTCGCGATGTCGTCGGCGCGGTGCGTGTGCTGGTCCCAGTAGAGCTCGCCCGCGAGGACGCGCGCGAGGGTCTCCTTGGCGAGGTCGCGGTCGAACGGCTCGCCCTTCGCCTCGGCCGCGTCGCGCTTCGCGGCGTAGTTCTGGGCGTCGACGAACGCCGCGCGGATGACCTTCGCGACCCCGAGCCGCGTGGACGGCGTCTTCTTCTGGTCCCCGTACACGCGCTTGGGGTTCTCGCCGAGCGCCGACTTCACCGAGACCGCCTCGCGGATCACCTGCTCGTCGACCGTGCGCCCGCCCCACGTCTTGATCGCGACCGTCTGGCCCCCGATCGGGTTGCCCGAGCCCGGCTTCACGACGGCGCTCGTCACACCGCCCACGAGCGCGTCGCGGAAGCCCTCGTCCTCGACGTTGATCGCGTCGATCGCGCGCAGCGCCGCGCCGTTCGGGTCGGTCATCTCGTTGGTGTCGTTGCCGGCCCAGCCCTCGGCCTCCTCCATGACGCCCATGTGCGCGTGCGCCTCGACGAAGCCGGGCAGCACCCAGCGTCCGCGCGCGTCGAGGGTGGGGACGCCGTCGGGCACGACGACGTCCGCCCCGACCGCGGTGATGATCCCGTCCTCGACAAGGACGGTCCCGTTCTCGATCGGGTCCGCGGCGACGGGCACGACGTAGCCGTTCACGACGGCGACGCTGCGACGCGCGGTGCGCGGGACGGGGCGGGAGGAAGAGGTGGGGGCGGATGAGGTCGTCATGCCCCCATCATCGCCCTGGGCAAGCGTCGTCGTCGGCCCGTCGCCCGCAGGCCGACGCTCCTGAGGTATCCTGGAGGTCGCGCTCAGGTCGCGGGACGCGGTCCTGCGACGATCTTCGGTCCTCAGCATCGAAGCAAGACCGTGCGCGCCCGGCAGCAGACGCTGCCGTCGAGATCTCCGCCCACAGAGCGCGGAGCGAGAGCAGAGAACATCCTTTCTTCCCCTTCTGAACGCCCCGAGACCGCTGTGCCGGTCGCGGGTACGCCCGGACCAGACCTGGTGCTGCGCCGCGCCGACGGCGACCTGTGGGTCGCGACGGCGGACGGCGAGTACGCCGGTCTGGTCACCCGACTCCCCGACGGCTTCCACGTCCACGACCGCTTCACGCGGCCGGTGGGCGTCGTCGCCGACCTCCACCACGCGAAGCGGCATCTCGTCGCCCGGCGTGAACGCCCGGCGGGCCCTCGCGGGACCCGCCCCCACGATCGTCGGCGCCCCGCGGGGCGCGACAACCGGACCCGCGCTCGTGGGCCGGTCGCACCAACGAAGGAAGTCAGCATGGCTACAGGCACCGTGAAGTGGTTCAACGCGGAGAAGGGGTTCGGCTTCATCGCCCCCTCCGACGGCACCGCCGACGTGTTCGCCCACTACAGCGAGATCAACTCGAGCGGCTACCGCTCGCTCGAGGAGAACCAGAGCGTCTCGTTCGACGTCACCCAGGGTCCCAAGGGCCCGCAGGCGACGAACATCCAGGCTCTCTGACCTCGGCGACGACGTCCCGAAGGGGCCGCGCCTCCGCGCGGCCCCTTCGGCGTTCCCGGGCGCGGCGGACCGGCCGGCTCGTCGAGCAGGCTCGCGGTCCCGATCGAGGAGGTCGCGCGCGCCGCTCGGGTCCGCCCGGGTGGGTGGGGAGCACTAGGCTCCTGAACGCACCACCGCACCGCGCGCGAAGGAGCTCGCATGCACGTCGTCGTCGGACTGTTCCGGCTGTTCCTCGTCGTCCTCGCCCTCGTCGGGACGCGCGCCATCTGGCGCGACGGAGACATCGAGGGGCTGATCTACTTCACGAACCAGACGGGCTTCCTCATCGCCGTCGTGTTCGCGTGGGCGGGCGCGGCGTCGCTCCTGCGCCGCCGGCAGCCGCCGGGGTGGCTCAAGGGCGGCGTGACGCTCTTCGCCGCCATCACCGGGCTCGTCGCCAACCTCGTGCTCGCGCCCGAGGACCCCGACGCCCCCGCCGTGTTCCTCGGGCTGACCGACGGCCAGATCGAGCACGAGCTGCTGCCGCTCGCGGTGTTCGTCGACTTCCTCCTGCTCGACGCCCACCGGCGCCTGCGCGGCCTCGACGCCGCGCGCTGGCTCCTGTACCCGCTCGCGTACTTCGCGTTCACGACGATCCGCGGGTTCGTGAGCCCCGGCAGCGAGTACCCGTACGGGTTCGTCGACCTCGACGCGCTGGGCTGGACCGGCCTGCTCGTTAACGTCGTGCTGTACGGGGCCGGCTTCCTCGTGCTCGGCCTCGTCATCGTCGGGATCGACCGGCTCCTGCCCACCGGCCCCCTGATCGGTCGGTACGCGGACCGCTCGCCGGCCGTCGCGTCGTCGGAGCCGGCGGGGGTGACGGGCAACCCGGACGACGCGCCCGGGTCGCGCTAGGGTGGCCGTCGTGCCCTCCCCGGTCGTCGGTCCGCTGCGCGTCGCCCGCGCCGCGCTCGTGGCGACCCTCGTGCTCGCGCTGACGGCGCTCGCGCACCGCGTGGCCGGGGGTGCCCTCCCGGACCCGCTGGTCCTCGCCGCGCTCGCCGCGTTCACGCTCGCCGGCACGACGGCGGCCGCGCGGCTGCGGTTCACGCCCACCCGGCTCGTCGTGCTCCTCGGTGGCGCCCAGGTCGTGCTGCACCAGGCGCTCGTCGTGCTTGCCCCGGTCGGGTCGTGCGTCCCGGTCGGGGTCACGTCCGGGCACGGCGGGCACGTCGCCTCGGTGGGCGACGTCGTCTGCGCGGCGCCCGTCGGCACGCCGGTCCCGACCGGCGGCGGGGCGAGCCTCGTGCACCCGGAGCACCTCGTGGCGTCGGGCACCGCGGGGCTGTGGATGGTCGTCGCGCACGCCGTGGCGACCGTCGTGCTGGCGCTCGTCCTCGCGCGCGGCGAGCGCGCCCTCGAGCGGTTCCTCGCGTGGGTGACGACGCGCGCCGCCCTCCCTGCGCTCGTCCCCGTCGT
Source organism: Cellulosimicrobium sp. NPDC057862 (assembly GCF_042797035.1). NCBI lineage: Bacteria > Bacillati > Actinomycetota > Actinomycetes > Micrococcales > Promicromonosporaceae > Cellulosimicrobium > Cellulosimicrobium sp. NPDC057862. The sequence continues at coordinate 231,076 of NZ_JBHVMH010000003.1, read as the reverse complement.
GCCGCGGGCGCGTCCTGGCGCGCCGCGAGCGCGCACCGTGCGCGTCGCGTCCCTGTGGCGTGCGCGGCGTGCCCCGACGCGCGGCCCGCCGACGGCGGACGGCCCGTCGGGAGCACTGCTGCGCCCCCTCGCCGCGTCCTGACGCGGCCCCCGACGAGGCCGACCCGGTGACGACCGGGCCACGGGGCACCACCGTGCGGCCACCGCCGCGCCTCGGACGGAAGAACCCTCATGACCCTCTCCCTCCGCCGACCCCTGTCGGCCCTGCCCGCCCTCCTCGCCCTCCTCGCCGCCGCCGCGCTGGCCCTGGGCCTCACCGCCGCGCTCGCGACGCTCACCGCCGCCCCGGCGTCCGCGCACGACCGCATGCTCTCCTCGGACCCGGCCGACGGCGCACAGCTCGCGACACCCCCGACCGCGATCACGCTGACCTTCAACACCGAGCCGCTCCCGGTCGAGCCGCAGGTCGTGGTCTCGGACTCCGCCGGGACGGTCGTCACGCAGGGCGCGCCGACGATCGAGGGCAGCACCGCGACGCTCGCGCTCGACCCCGCCGTCGCGCTCGGCGGCGACACGTACACCGTCGCGTGGCGCGTCGTCTCGTCCGACGGCCATCCCATCGAGGGCACGTTCGCGTTCACCGTCGCGGCCCAGCCCGAGGCGCCGGTGTCCGAGGAGCCGACGACGGAGGAGGCGACGCCGGAGGAGACCGCGACCGAGGACGCGACGACCGACGCGGCGGAGGAGTCGCCGGCGCCCCAGACCACGGACGCCGCCACGGACGCGGAGGACGGCGGGTCCTCGGTCCTGCCGGTCCTCGTGGGGCTCGGCGTGCTCGTGGTCGCCGCCGCGGTCGTCGTCGTGCTCGTCGTGCGCCGCCGCGGCGCGGCGACCGACGAGGCGACCGACGAGGGCGCCCCGCACGACCCCGAGGACTGACCGTGCCGGTGCACGCCGTCCTCCCCGGTCCGGGGAGGACGGCGGCCGCCCCTGCCGCGCGCACCCCTCCTGCCGCTAGGGTGCGTCCGTGACGTCGCCCGGAGCAGGGGTGCTCCGCGGCGTGCGGGTGCTGCTGCTCGCCGCCGCGGTCGTCGGGCTGTCCGTCGTCGCGCACGGGCTCGCCGGCGGTACCGACCCCGGAGCCGTCCCGCTCGGCGTCCTCGCCGTCCTCACCGCCGTCGCGGTGCGGCCCCTCACCCGGCGCCAGGTCGGGCTGCCGCGGCTGCTCGGGCTGCTCGGCGCGGGCCAGCTCGTGCTGCACGTCGTCTTCGACCGCTGCGCCGCGCTGTCCCCGGCCGACGCGTCCGCGCACGCGCACGCCGCGTCACCCCTGACGATGCTCGGTGCGCACGCCGTCGCGACGCTCGCCGTCGCGCTCGTCCTGCGGTACGGCGACGCCGTCCTGTGGCGCCTGTGGACGTGGCTCGCCGGGCGCCGGGTCCCCGGCCGCCCGCGCACCGTCGTCGTCCCCGCGGCGCCTCCCGCCGTCGGCGCGCTGCCGACGGTCCGCGACCTGCTCGTGCGCGGTGCCGCGCCCGGGCGCGGTCCGCCCGCCGTGGCCTGACCCCTCCCGGACGCCTCGTCGGACACCTCCGCGGCGTCCCGCTCCTGCGCGCCCGCGCGTCCAGCGCACCCCCGCCCGGCCGGCTCCGCCCGGTCGTCCCGGGGCGTGCCGTCGTGCGCTCGCGCGCCGGGGCCGACCCTCCTCTTCTCCCCGAAAGGCACCACCATGCGAAAGACCCTGCGCGCCGTCGGCGCCGCCGCCCTGACCACCGGGATCGTCGTCGTCGGTGCGGGCGCCGCGTCCGCCCACGTCACCGTCACGCCGGACACGACCGACGCGGGCGCGTACGCGCTGCTCACGTTCGGCGTCCCGCACGGCTGCGGCGACTCGCCGACCACGAAGGTCTCCATCCAGGTCCCCGAGCAGATCGTCACCGTGACGCCCACCGTCAACCCCGGCTGGGACGTCGAGAAGGTCATGGCGGCCCTCGACGAGCCGGTCGACGACGGGCACGGCGGCCAGTACACCGAGCGCGTCGCCGAGGTCGTGTACACCGCCAAGGCCCCGCTGCCCGACGGCTACCGCGACGCCCTCGTGCTCTCGCTCAAGCTCCCCGACGCGGCGGGGGACACGCTCGTGTTCCCGACCGTCCAGGAGTGCGCCGAGGGCGAGAGCGCCTGGGTGCAGGTCCCCGCCGACGGTGAGGACGGGCACGACCTCGAGCTGCCCGCGCCGCTGTTCGAGCTGACGGCCGCCGAGGGCGACGGGCACGACGCCCCGGCCGAGACCGTCGCGGACGACGCCGACGCCGCGGCGTCGGACGGCTCGGCAGCCGACGGTGCGGCGTCCGCGGAGCCCGCGGACGGGTCGGACGGCGCGCCCGCCGCGCTCACCTGGACGGCGCTCGTCCTCGCGGCGGCGGGCCTCGTGCTCGGGGCGCTCGGGTTCGTGCGCTCGCGTCCGAAGGCCTGACCGGTGGGCCGCCCCTCGGCGCTGCGCCGGGTGGTGGCCGTCGTCGTCGGTGCCGCGGCCGCGGTCCTGCTCGCGATCCTCGCGAGCGGCCCGGCCGCGGCCCACGCCGTCCTCGTGGGCACGGACCCGCGGGATGGCACCGTCCTCGACGCGCCGCCCGACGCGCTGACCATCACCTTCAACGAGCCCGTCCAGGCCGTGACCGGCGGGACGACCGTCCTCGCCGCCGACGGCTCGCCCGTCGACGTGGACGTCGTCGCGGTCGACGACGCGCTCGTCGTCACCCCGGACGCGACGCTCGACGACGGCACGTACGTCGTGAGCTGGCGCGTCGTGTCCCTCGACACCCACCCCGTGGCGGGCGCCTTCACGTTCTCGGTGGGCGCGCCGAGCACGACGTCCGTCGAGGCCCGGGTGGCCGAGCCGACGGCGGCGCTCGTCGCCGTGCGCGCGCTCGACCAGGCCGCGGTCTACGCGGGGACGTTCCTCGTCGCGGGCCTCGTCGGGTTCGAGCTCCTCGTGCTCCACGTGTCGCCCGGGGCGGCGCCGGTCCTGCGGCGTCGCGTGCAGCGCGTCCGGCGAGCGGCGCTCGTCGCCGCGGCGGCAGGGATCGTGCTCGGGGTCCCGCTCACCCCGGCCTGGCAGGCCGGCGGCGGGCTGGGGGCGCTCGCCGACCCGGCGACCTGGGCCGCGGGCCTCGCGACCGACTCCACGCTCGCGGGCGCGCTCGGCCTCGCCGGGCTCGTCGTCGCGGCCCTGCTCGCGCCCCGCGCGGCGCGCGACACCCGGACGGCGTGGCCGGCCGGCGTCGTGCTTGGCGCAGCGGCCCTGGCGCTGGGTTCGCTCGTGCTCGTGGGGCACACGCGCACGTTCGGGCCGCCGTGGCTCGTCGTCACGGCGGACGCGCTCCACGTCGTGGCGGGGGCGGTGTGGCTCGGCGGCGTCGTCGGGCTCGCGCTCGTGCTCGCGCCCTCCGCGCGCGTCGACGCGCGGCGGGCGGCGGTCACCGTCGCGCGGTTCTCGGCGCTCGGCGCGTGGGTCGTCCTCGCGCTCGCCGTCACCGGGACCGTCCTGGGGTGGCGCATCCTCGGGACGTTCGACGCGCTCGTGTCGACGACTTACGGCCAGACCCTGCTCGTCAAGGTCGGCGTCGCGCTCTGCCTCGTCGGCGTCGCGGCCTGGAACCGCTACCGGCTCGTCCCGGCGGTCGTGGCCGACGGCGGTCCCGGCGGGCGAGGCGCCGGGCCGGTGGGTGGGACGACCGGGGCGACCGCGCGCCGTCGGCTCGGGCGGACGGTCGCGGCGGAGGCGGTGCTGCTCGCGCTCGTGCTCGCGGTGACGGGCGTGCTCGTGTCGCGCAGCCCGGTCGTGGCGACGGACCCGTCCGCCGAGGAGGCCTCGACCCCGGCGGTCGAGGTGGTCGAGTCGCTCGGCGACGGGACGCTCCGCGCGCGGGTCACGCCCGGACGGGTCGGGGTCAACGCGCTCGAGATCGAGCTGCTCGACGCCGACGGGCAGCCCTTGGAGCCCGTCGCCGTGCCCGAGCTGTCCACGACGCTCGCCGACCCCGCGCTCGGGCCGTTCACCCGTCCCCTCACGCAGACCGGGACGGGCGCGTACGAGGCGACGCTCGACCTGCCGATGGCCGGCGACTGGACCCTCCACGTGAGCGTCCGGACGTCCAAGTACGAGAACCCGATCGTCGAGATCCCCGTGGAGGTGTCCTCATGACCCGTCACCGCCGGGCCGCCGGGCGCGCGTCCCGCCTCGTCGCCGTCGCGGTCACCACCGGTGCCCTGGCGGTGCTGGCGGCCGGACCGGCTGCCGCGCACGTGCTCATCGAGACCGTGGAACCCCACGGCGACGGCACGTCGACGCTCACCTTCACGTTCGACCACGGGTGCGACGGCGAGCCCACCGACGCGCTGCGCGTCACCCTCCCCGAGGGCGTCGAGGCGCTCGCGGCGGGCCAGCCCGACGGGTGGACCTCCGACGTGACGGACGACGCGGTGGCGTGGTCCGGCGAGCCCGTGCCGGACGGCGAGCGCGCGGCCTTCACGCTCGACGTCCGGGTCACGGGCGACGTGGGTCAGGCGTTCGTCTTCCCCGCCGTGCAGGCGTGCCCGTCGGGGGCGTCGTACGCGTGGACGGACACCGACCCGTCGGGGGCTCGGCCCGCACCGACCTTCGTCGCGACGGCGGCGTCGCTCGCCCCGGCGCCCGCCGTCGCGGGGGCCTCCCCGACGCCGACGGCGCCCCTCGTCGCGGCCGTCGTGGTCGGCGCGGTGGTGATCGGGATCGCCGGCGGCCTGGCTTCCCGGCGGCGGGTCCGGGCGACCTGACGACCGACGCCGCCGTCGGGTGAAACCGTCCGGGCCCTCCTGGACACTACGGGGCATGGACGGCGACCCGGGCCCAGCCGACGAGCAGGGTGACGCAGAGGCCGACGCCGCGCTGTGGGCCGCCGCACTCGGCGGCGACGGCGCGGCGTTCGGCGTGCTCTTCGACCGGCACCGCGACCGCGTGTTCCGGCACGCGTACCGGCTCGTCGTCGACCGGCACCAGGCGGAGGACGTGCTGGCGGCGGCGTTCCTCGAGCTGTGGCGCCGCCGGTCGTCGGTGCGGCTCGTCGACGGCTCGCCCTTGCCGTGGCTCCTCGTCACGGCGTCGAACGTCGCGCGGAACGTCCGCCGGGGGACCGGGCGCCACCGCCGGCTGCTCGACGCACTGCCCCGGGGCGGGGACGTGCCCGCCGCCGAGGACGCCGCGTTCGTCGACGACCCGGCCGAGGTCGTCGACCCGGCGCTCGGCGCGGCGCTGCGCGCGCTGCCGGCGGCCGACCTGCGGCTCCTCACCCTCGTCGCGCTGGAGGGCTGGTCGCTCTCCGACGCCGCCGAGGTGCTCGGTCTGACGCCGTCGGCCGCCAAGTCGAGGCTGCACCGAGCGCGCGTCCGGCTCCGCACCGCGGTCGGAGAGGTGGAACCAGGGCGGGCGAGGCTGCGCCCGAGCGGTGCGTTCGTCGAAGGAGGGCGCTCATGACCAGCGAGAACCGCATGCCGGACCTCGATCCCGTGTTCGCCGACGGGCTGCGTGCCGCGCTCGTGGACCAGGCGTCGGTGGCGGCTCCCCGTCGCCCGGCACGACGCCGATGGTGGGCGGGCGTCGGGGCGCTCGGTGCGCTCGCGGTCGCCGGCGGGACCGCGTACGCCGTGACGGCGCTCGTCGAACCCGGGGGCACGGTCGTGACGCGGCTGGCGGAGCCGATCGAGGTCACGCGCGCGGGCACCTGGACCGTCGAGCTCGGGCCCAGGCCGGACGGCGCGACGCACGTCGAGCTCTCGCTCATGTGCCTCGACGCGGGGCGGTTCGTGCTCGACGGCGGCGCGAACATGACGTGCTCGGCGCAGGACGCGCAGGACCAGGCGCGCCGGCTCGCCGCGGGGGATCCCGTCGGCATGGGCTGGAGCGTCGTCGCGGTGCCGGGCGACGGGTCGGTGCGCGTCGACGCCGAGCCGGGTGCGGGGTGGCACCTCGTCGCCACCTACGTCGACGAGACGGTCACCGCGTGGGCGACCAACGCGAACGGCGACACGTACGGGGTCGCGAACGACACGGGCTGGCCCGACCTCGTCTCGGTCTACGCGACGAACGGGCGGGTCGGCTACGCGTACGCGCGGGACTTCCAAGAGGCGCAGGGTGGCACGCCGTCGAGCCCCGAGGAGGCCGCGGCGTGGCAGGAGGAGCGCGAGGGCACGACCGTCAGCGTCCCCGTGTACGAGTCGGACGGGGAGACGGTGATCGGGGAGTTCGTGTTCGGCGGATGAGGTCGGCCTCGGGCTCGCCCACGTCTGGCCGACCCACGGCGGGGTGACGCCGGGCCTGGTCAACGGGCATCGGGGCGACGACCGACGTACTGTGATCCAGATCACTGTTCGTGAACGTCCCGAACATGTGCCCGCCGCCTCTCGCACTGGTGGGGGACGTCGTCGCGACGGGTCACGCGGCGACACCTGGACCGGTGGCGGTCCGCGACGAGAGCTTCGCTGGGGGGAGCTCTCGCGGCGGATCGCCACCGGTTCCTCTGTCTGCGGGACCTGCCGGCCCTGCCGTCAGGCGGCGATCCCGACGGCCAGCAGCGTGAACGCCGCGACGAGCAGGGCGATGCGGACGAGGTGGTACCGGTCCCAGCGGTGGGCCTGCTCGCGCCAGTCGGCGGGTGCGGTCTCGGGGGTCCATGTCTTGCCGCGGTTGTTGATGGGGACGAGCACGGCGACCGACAGGACGACGCTCAGCGCCAGGAGGACGGCTGCGGTCCAGGCAGCCCATGCGCCGACCGGCAGCACGAGGGCCGTCGCCGCGGTGAGCGCGAGCGAGCCGAAGTACCAGAACGGCATCGCCCGCCCGAGCATGCGCCCGCCGTCGGCCCGGGCGAGCAGGCCGGCGTCCCCTGGCAGCCGGTCGACGATCGGGTTCACGACGAACGCGACCGACACCTCGACCCCCACCATCACGCCCAGGACGACCACTGCGACGATCGGCAACCACTGCATGTCCGGCTCCTTCGATCCAGGGAATCTAGCAACGCTAGGAAAACTAGCACAGACAATCTAGCGACGCTAGACTCGTGGCATGAGCACACCGGCAGCAGCGCGCAAGGCACGGCTCCTCGAGGAACGGGAGGCGCAGCTCGTCGCGGCGGCGCGTGTGCTCGCCGAGGAGCAGGGGTGGGAGGCCGTCACCACGCGCCGGCTCGCGGACGCGATCGGGTACAGCCAGCCCGTCCTCTACGGGCATTTCCCGGAGGGCAGGTCCCAGATCGTCACGGCCGTGGCGCTGCTCGGCTTCGAGGAGCTCGCCGCCGCGCTGTCCGCGGCCCGTCCGCAGCCCGGCGCGGGCGCGAGCGGCGAGGCCCGGGTCCGGGCGCTGGTCGTGGCCTACCTCGACTTCGCCGCGCGCCACCCGGCGACGTACGAGGCGATGTTCCACCTGCCGATCGGGGCGGCCTTCGCCTCGGACGAGACGCCGCGCGCGATGCGCGAGGGGTACGAGGCCATCGTCGGCACGCTCCTCGCGCTCGACCGGCCGCCGTCGGACGTGGGGACGGCTGCCGAGGTCGTCTGGGGCGCGATGCACGGGGTCGCCACGCTGCAGCGCGCGGGCAGGTTCTCCCCCGAGAACCACGAGCGCCGCGTCGACGAGCTGGTCCGCCGCGTCGTCGGGTGACGCCTCAGCGGCCGTCGCCCGTCGTCTCCCAGTAGTCGAGGCTGACCGTCCACGGCGGCGGGAGGGTCTCCCGGAGAACGGCGAGCAGGCGCTCGGCCTCGGCGCGGTGCTCGGCGGCGACCGCAGGGTCGTCCCAGCCGTCGAGGTGGTGGAAGTGGTCGTTGAACGTCCGCGCCCACCGGTGGAGGCGAGCGGCGAGCGGCGGGTCGATGAGCGGCCCCAGCTCCTCCGCGGCCGCGGGCGTCGCGGGCCACAGCGGCCAGTCCGCCGCATAGTCGTTCATCAGGCGGAGCGCGTGCTCCTCTCGTCGGAGCCGTGGCCGTCCTGTCACGGACGCGCCTCCCGGGCTGAAGGCCGTCCCGGACAAGGGCGCGACGGCGAACCATCGCGCGTCCGGGGGCGCGTCCTCGTGAGCGCCCTCCCCGCCTCCGTCCGGCGTGGGTCGGTCGGGTTCCGGTGCGACGGTGACCTCGTTCGACGTCAGCCGCCGCAGCGCGGCCTCCAGCGCGTCGATCTCGGCGCGGACCCGTTCGCGGTCCTGCGGCGAGAGGCGCCGGAGCTGGAGGTTGCCGACCGTCTCCTCCTGGTCCGGCGTCAGGTCGTCGACAGGCAGTGGCATGCCCGCCGCGATCGCCGCGGCGACCTCGCGCCACCGCGACTGCGCGAGCCTGGTCGCGCGCAGGGCGCGCAGCCGCGCCTCGATCAGCTCGATCTCCGACCGAGCGCCCTCGTCGTCCCCCATGAGGTCACCGTACTGACGGTGGCACCGGGACCCGGCAACGTCACCGCCCTGGAGCCACCCGCTACGGCCGCGACGTCGATCAGGTGTTCGCCGACGGGGTCGTGGGGCTCCTCGCCCCGGCGGTCCTGGCCGTCTACATCGCCGGGACGAGCTGGCCGCGGCGGACGGGTGTGATCGCAGCCTGCCTGGGCCTCGCTACCTGGGCGGCCCTCGTCGGCACCGCGGTGAGCCTCGCGCGCCAAGGAGGCGGTGCGGTGCGCAGCGCCGTGCCGTCGGTCCACGGGAAAGGGGCGCGCCCGAGTGCTGCTGGTCCCAGCGGGTGGCAGGCGCGAGACTCGTCGGCATGGAGCACGACCGCGCGTCGACGGGACAGGGCGCCGCAGGCCTATGCCCTCGCGGTCGGCCTCGTCGCGGCGCCGCTGCTCCTCGGGCTCGTGATCGCCCGCCCCCGTCGCACATGTGCGTGGCTCGTCGCCACCGTCGGCGGCGCGCTCGTGCTCTTCGTGGTCCTGCTCGTCACGACCTGACCCGTCGGCCGCCTCGCGGCTGCGCGGCGGCTCACACGGCGTCGCTCCGCGCGCCGAGCCAGGGTGCGAGGACGTCGGTGCGGCCGAGCCAGCGCAGGCCGCCGTCGGTGAGCTCGTCGGGCGTCGCGAGCACGTCGCGGAACGCGTCGAGGAGCCGGCTGCGACCGCCGTCGCCCTCCTCGCCGTCCGCCTCCGTCGCCCCGACGATGACGACCCGCGTGTGCGGGTCGACCGGTCGGCCCTCGGCGGTCGTCGCGTCGTCCCAGGTACCGAGCGTGCCGATGCAGAGCTGACCGCCCGCTCCGTCCCACGCGCACAGCGAGTCCGGGCGGTTGGCGACGTGGAACACCCCGCGCGACCGGACCCGGCCGGTGCCGAGGTCCTCGATGCGGCGCAGCAGGCGCTCGGGATCGAAGGGCCGGGCCGACCACAGCTCGATCGTCCAGCTCCGGTCGTCGGCCGGCTTCTCGTGCCGGGGCAGCGGGCCCCGCACGCCGAGCGGGTGGGCGCGGCGCTCGCCGGCGGCAGGGTCGTGGGTGTGCCGCGCGAGGTCGTCGGCCGCGAGCGCATGGAGTCCGTCGACCCGCCGGGTGCCGGCGCCGCGGAGCCGGTCGACGAGCCCGGAGCCGGTGGCCGCGGCCGCGAGGTCCCCGGTCGTCACGACGAGGTCGGCGTGCTCGAGCTGGGCGGCCAGCACCTCGCCGACCGCGCGCTGGTCGTCCTCGGTGAGGCCGACGCCGCGCTCGGTGACGAGGTCGTCGTCGAGCAGGTCGTGCTCGAGCGTGTCGACGTCGGCGACGGCGAGCACGGTCGCGAGGCGGAGGCGTTCGAGCTCGTTGCCGGGCGTGGCCTGCGCGGCGAGAGCCCGGACGACGGGCAGCGACTCGGCGGCGACGGGCAGCGCGAGGACCACGTGGTCCCACCGGCCGTCGGCGGCGAGCCGCCGCAGCGTGGGGACGGCGTCCTCGCGCACCGCGCACGACAGGCACGCGTGCTCGAGCGGGACCTCCTCGTCCTCGACGACCCCGGTCGCGTCGACGACGACCCGGCGCAGCGCGCCTTCGCTCGCCCGGATGTCGTGCCGGAGCGCGACGACGCGCGGCGCCCCGACGACGAGCCCGAACACCGCGCTGTCCCGCAGCACGGGGTCGATCGTCGCGAGGACGCTCAGCGCGACGCGCGGGTCCCCGGCGCCGGAGGGTGCGTCGTCGGGCGAGGCCCCCGACGTGGAGGGTGACGAGAAGGGCATGAAGCGCTCCGATCCGTGGTCTGGGGCGTCCCGCGCGACCTCGCGGCCGGCACCGGGAACAACCTGCTCCTGAGAACTGTTCTCGACAGCGGGTCAGCATAGCGTCTTGACGGGAATGATTCTCACTATCTAGTGTCGTCTCCCGTCGCCTCACCCGACCCCGAGAGGAACCGCCATGTCCGCCGTCTGCCAGGTGCTCGGCACCGCTCCCGGGTTCGGCCACGCGATCTCGCACTCCCACGTGCGGACCAAGCGTCGCTTCGACCCGAACATCCAGAAGAAGCGCTACTGGGTGCCGTCGCTGGGTCGCCACGTGACCCTGCGCGTCAGCGCCCGGGGCATCAAGACCATCGACCGCCAGGGGATCGACGCCGTCGTGGCGCGGATCCTCGCCCGAGGGGAGAAGCTCTGATGGCTACCCGCACCGACCTCCGTCCCGTGATCAAGCTCCGGTCCACCGCCGGCACCGGGTTCACCTACGTGACCCGCAAGAACCGCCGCAACGACCCCGACCGCATGGTCCTGCGCAAGTTCGACCCCGTCGTCCGCCGCCACGTCGACTTCCGCGAGGAGCGCTGATGGCGAAGCGGTCCAAGGTCGCGCGCAACGACCAGCGCGTCGAGGTCGTCGCCCGCTACGCCGAGCGCCGCGCGGAGCTCAAGCGCGTCGTCGCGTCGCCGTCCTCCTCGCCCGACGAGAAGGCGGCCGCGGTGCGCGAGCTCCAGCGCCAGCCCCGCGACGCGAGCGCCACGCGCGTCCGCAACCGCGACGTCGTCGACGGCCGCCCGCGCGGCTACCTGAGGAAGTTCGGGCTCTCCCGCGTCCGCCTGCGCTCGCAGGCGCACCGCGGCGAGCTGCCCGGCGTCACGAAGTCGAGCTGGTGACCGCTGCCGCCCCGAGCGGCGGCCGGTCCCGGCACGTCACTGGCCCAGCAAGGAGAGCACCATGAAGAAGACCATCCACCCGGAGTACGGGCCCGTCGTCTACCGCGACAAGTCCGCCGACTTCGCGTTCCTGACCCGCTCCACCCTCGCGGGCGACCACCCGCAGGGCCCGGGCGTCCCGCGCGAGACCGTGACCTGGACGGACGGGAACACCTACCCGGTCGTCGACGTCGAGATCTCGAGCGCGAGCCACCCGTTCTACACGGGCACGCAGCGCGTCGTGGACACCGCCGGCCGCGTCGAGAAGTTCCGCCAGCGCTACGGCGCCCGCGGCGCGCAGGGCGGGGGCGCGCGATGAAGGTCCGCGCCTCGCTCCGCTCGCTCAAGGACAAGCCCGGGGCGAAGGTCGTGCGCCGGCACGGCAAGACCTTCGTCATCAACAAGGCCAACCCGCGGTGGAAGGCCCGTCAGGGCTGACCCTCGCACCCACCACCACCGGAGAGGAGCGGCCGCCCGGGTCCCCGGGCGGCCGACCACGCATGCACCACACCGCACCCGACCCGACCGACGCCCACGCCGATCCCGCCGGGGCGCCCGCCCCCTCCGGTGACGCGGACCCCGCCGGCACGCGGTCCCGACGGCGCCCGCTCGCCCTCGCGCTCGGCCTCGCCCTCCCGCTCACGCTCGTCGCGGCGTGCGCGCAGGGGGCGGGCTCCGAGGGCGAGCAGGCGGACCCCGCGGAGCCCGCGCCGTCGACCACCTCCGACGTGAGCGAGGCGGCCGCCCTCACGCCGCGCCTCGCGATCACGTACGACGGCGGGATCCAGGTCCTCGACGCGACGACGCTCGAGGTCGTCGACGACCTCGAGCTCGCCGGCTTCAACCGCCTCAACCCCGCCGGCGACGGACGGCACCTGCTGGTGTCCACGTCCGGCGGGTTCCAGGTGCTCGACGCCGGCACGTGGGCCGAGCCGCACGGCGACCACTCCCACTACTACACGGCGGACCCGATCCTCACGGACGTGACCTATGCGGCCGAGAAGCCGGGCCACGTCGTCGTGCACGAGGGGCGCACGGCCCTCTTCGACGACGGCACGGGCGAGATCACCGTGCTCGACTCGGCCGCGGTCGCCGACCCGCACGGCGTCGACGACGCGCGCACCCTGACGACCCCCGAGGCGCACCACGGCGTCGCGGTCGAGCTGTCCGACGGCTCGCTCGTCGTCTCCGAGGGCACCGAGGACGCCCGCACAGGAGTCCGCCTGCTCGACGCCGCGGGCGAGGAGGTCGCGAAGACCGACCAGTGCCCCGGCGTGCACGGCGAGGCCGTCGCCGCGGGCGAGGCCGTCGTGATCGGCTGCGAGGACGGCGCGGTCGTCCTCGCGGGCGGCGCGATCACCAAGGTCGCGGCCCCGGACGCCTACGGGCGCATCGGCAACCAGGCGGGCAGCGAGGAGTCCCCGTTCGTCCTGGGCGACTACAAGTCCGACCCCGACGCCGAGCTGGAGCGGCCGACGCGCGTCTCGCTCATCGACACGCGCGACGCCAGCCTGCGCCTCGTCGACCTTCCCGCGAGCTACACGTTCCGCTCGCTCGGCCGCGGTGACGCGGGCGAGGCGCTCGTGCTCGGCACGGACGGGTCGCTGCACGTCATCGACCCGGAGGCGGGCACCGTCGTGCGGTCCATCCCGGTCGTCGACGCGTGGGAGGAGCCCGAGGAGTGGCAGGAGCCGCGCCCCGCGCTGCTCGTACAGGACGGCATCGCGTACGTCACCGACCCGGCCGGCCGCGCGATCCACGCGGTCGACTACGTCGGGGGCGAGGTGTGGAAGAGCGCCGAGCTCGACGTCGTGCCGAACGAGCTGAACGGGGTCACCGGCAAGCCGGCCGCTGCCGGCGCGGACGACGACCACGAGCACGCCCACGAGGAGGGCGAGCACGGCCACGACGAGCCCGCCGAGGACGGTCACGAGGGCCACGACCACGAGCACGAGGAGGGCTGAGCGCAGACACGCGACGCCCGGAGGCCGCGAGAAGTCGCGCGAAACTCCGCGTGTTCCCTAGTGTTGTCCCCGGTGCACGGCCTCGCGGCTGGCACACTGAGACCGTGACGACGGGTGGTGACCACCGCGCGTCGTGAACCGAAGAAGGGATTCGCATGTCGCTCAACAAGTCCGAGCTCGTCTCGGCCATCGCCAGCAAGGCCGACCTGTCGAAGGCGGACGCCGAGAAGGCTCTCAACGCCTTCCAGGAGGTGCTCGTCGAGTCGCTGGGCAAGGGCGAGGCCGTCAAGGTCACGGGCCTCCTGTCCGTCGAGCGCGTCGAGCGTGCCGCCCGCACGGGCCGCAACCCCCGTACGGGCGAGGAGATCTCGATCCCGGCCGGCTTCGGCGTGAAGATCAGCGCCGGCAGCCTGCTCAAGAAGGCCGTCGCCAAGTGACGTCTCGCTGACCGGCCGCTGTCGGTCCGGTCAGCACGCACGAAGGCCCGGAACCCCGCGAGGGGCTCCGGGCCTTCGTCGTGCGCGGCGTCGCTCGCGGTCAGGCGTGCACGACGTTCGCGAGGATGCCCTGCTGGGTCAGGCGCGTGCCGATCGCCTGGTCGACCTCGGAGAACGCCTTGTTCGAACGCGCGACGCCGACCGCGCCGGCCATGGCGCCGTGCCCGGTCGGCCGGTCGATGCGGGCCACGACCTGGTCGCCGTGGAGCATGAAGTCGACCGTGAACACGAGGTGCTGCGCCTTGCCGGCGAACGCGCCGAGCCAGAACGTCTTCTGCTTGCTCCCGCGCTCGGCGGCCCACTGGCCCGTGGGGCGCGTCGTGACGGTGAAGCCCTGCTCCTGGAGCGCGGCGTGCAGGTGCTGCTTGGCGACCTCGGGGTCGCCGGACAGGAAGTAGTCGACCGTGGCCATGGTGGCTCCTCGTTGCGTTCGGTGGCTTGTCGGGACGGGGGTGTGACCGCTGTGCCGCCGCCGGACGGGCGGACGGCCCTCGGGATGCTACCGCCGTCCGGAGTCGTCCCCTCGACCGTCTTGAGAATCGTTCTCAGGAACCGCTAGGCTGGGCGCACCACCCACCGGAAGGACCTCCCCATGGCCGTGCCCAAGCGCAAGCTCTCCCGCTCCAACACCCGCGCCCGCCGCTCGCAGTGGAAGGCGCAGGTGCCGGAGCTCGTGACCGTCGTCGTCGACGGGCGCGAGGTCACCCTCCCGCGCCGTCTCGTCGCGGGCGTGCGCCGCGGCTACGTGACGCTCCCGGAGTGACCCCGGTGCCCGACGGCGCGTGCCGCCCCGCGCCGTCGGCCCGCCGTGGCAGCATCCTCGGGTGAGCGAGCCGAGCCCCGACCCGACGCCCGACCCCGTCCCCGGGCGCCGGGAGCGCCGCGAGCAGACCGGGCGGTCGCGCGCCGACCTGCACGGGCACGGCCACGCGCACGGGCCGGCGGCCCCGGCGACGCGGCGTGTGCGCCTCACGCTCGCAGCGCTCCTCGTCCCGGCCCTGCTCGCGACGCTCGCCGGGCTGGTCGCGCTGTGGCCGGCGTCGGCCGACGTGCCGGACCGTATCCCCGTCGCGGCCGAGGGCAGCACGGTCCTGCGCGCCACCGTCACCGGGCCGATCGACCCCGAGACGGACGAGGTGCCCGCCCGCCTCGACGCGGGGTCCCGCGCGGGCGGCGAGGACGTGGGCGGCGACGCGATCACGGTCAACGCCCCGCCCGAGTACGTCGCCTACGGGTTCGACGAGGGCGACCGGCTCCGCGTCCTCTACATCGCCGAGGCAGCGGGGGCGGGGGTCAGCCCGTACGTCTTCATGGACTTCGAACGGGGCCTGCCCATCGGGGTCCTCGCGATCGCCTACGCCGTCGTCGTGCTCGCGGTCGCGCGCTGGCGCGGCCTCGCCGCGCTCGCCGGGCTGGCGGGCGCGTTCGTCGTCATCACGTGGTTCACGCTGCCCGCGCTGCTCACGGGGCAGAACGCGCTGGGCGTCGCGCTCGTGACGTCGTCTCTCGTCATGTTCGTCGTGCTGTACGTCGCGCACGGGTTCACCGCGCGGACGTCGACGGCGCTCCTCGGCACGCTCGTCGGGCTCGCCATCACGGCGGTGCTCGGGTGGTGGGGGTCGGGCGCGTCGAACATCACGGGGCTCACCTCGGAGGAGTCCCTGTGGATACCGCAGTACGCGCCCTCGCTCGACATCCAGGGCGTCGTGCTGTGCGGGATCGTGCTCGCGGGCATGGGTGTGCTCAACGACGTGACCATCACCCAGGCCTCGGCGGTGTGGGAGCTGCGGGCGGTCGCGCCGCTCGCGACCCGGCGCGAGCTCTTCGCGCGCGCGATGCGCATCGGGCGCGACCACATCGCCTCGACCGTCTACACGATCGCGTTCGCGTACGTCGGCGCGGCGCTGCCACTGCTCATGGCGGTCTACCTGTCCGACCAGAACCTCGCCACGAGCCTCACCTCGGGCGAGATCGCGGAGGAGGTCGTGCGCACGCTCGTCGGCTCGATCGGCCTCGTCCTCGCGATCCCGGTCACGACGGCCATCGCGGCGCTCACCGTGCCCGGCACCGCGTCGGTGGCGTCCGTCCCCGTGGGTAGGGTCGAGGTCCCCGCGGCGTGACGACGGGGCGTCCCCGCCCGTCCGGACGGGACGACCCGAACGACGGGAGGACGACGGTGACGGAGACGACGAGCGGCCGGGGCCGCCGAGGGGCAGCGGTGCTGGGGCCGGGCGGGGTCGGCGGGCTGGTCGGTGCGCTGCTCACGCGTTCCGGGGTCGACGTGACCTTCCTCGCGGGGGAGGCCACGGCGACGGCGCTCACCGAGCACGGCGTGCACGTGCGCAGCCGCCAGGTGGGCGAGCTCCACGTCCCCGCGCGGGCGGCCACGCGGCTCGACGGGCCGGTCGACGTCGTCCTCGTCGCGGTCAAGCAGACCGCGCTCGACGCCGCGCTCGACCGCGTCCCGCCCGAGGTGGTCGGCGACGGCGTCGTCGTGCCGTTCCTCAACGGCCTCGACCACCTCGACGTGCTGCGCGCGCGGTACGGGACCGAGCGCGTGCTCCCCGCGACGATCCGCGTCGAGTCGACGCGCGTCGCGCCGGGCGAGATCGAGCACACGAGCGCGTTCACCGACGTGGACCTCGCGCCCGGCGGCGTCCCGCCCGAGCGGGTGGAGGCCGTGCGCGCGCTCCTGGACGGGGCCGGGATCTCGACCACGGTCCACCCCGACGAGACGGCGCTGATGTGGGCCAAGCTCGGCTTCCTCGCACCGTTCGCCCTGCTCACGACGACGCACCGCGCCCCGATCGGCGAGGTGCGGACCACGTTCCGCGCCGAGCTCGAGGCGCTCGTGCGCGAGGTGGCCGCGGTCGCCGCGGCGAGCGGCGCACCGTCGGACCCCGAGCGCACGCTCGCGTTCTACGACCGGTTCGCGCCCGAGGCGAAGTCGTCGATGCTGCGCGACGCCGAGGCCGGGCGCCCGCTCGAGGTGGACGCCATCGGCGGCGCGATCGTCCGGGCCGCCGACCGCGCGGGCGTGGACGCGCCGCTCACGCGCGCCCTCGTCGCCGGCCTCGGCGGCTGACGGCCGAGCTCCGGGGAGGGCGTCGGCCGGGAGCCTTCACCGGACCGCCACGCGACCCCCTGTGGACGCGTCCCCAGGAGCCTCACAGGTTCGCCAGGATGTCCGTCATGAGAGAGCCGTGGGTCGACGTCGCGCTGGCGCGGCTGCCCGAGACGCGTTCCTGCCCCGCGTGCGCCGCGACGCTGCGGTCGTCCCGCTGCGACCGGTGCCTGCTCGACCTCACCGGCCCGCTCGCGTTCGAGGTCGCCGCGGCGTCGAGCGACGCGGCCGACGCGCTCTCGCGCCGCCAGGTCGCGCTCGACGCCCTGCGCGCGAGCCAGCCCGAGGCCGCCGCGTGGGCGGCCCGCACGGCGGCCGCGATACCGCCCGGCGCGCGCGCGGTCCCCGCCGGTCCTCCGCGCGCGATGCGCCCCCTCGACGCGACCGGTCGCGGCCAGGCGGGCGCGCGCCCGCCGGCCGTCGCGCCGGTGCCGGGGTCCGTGCCCGGACCCGCGCTCGGGCCACGCCGTCCGGTTCCCGCCCGTCCCGGGGCGGTCGGGCCGGTCCCGCCCGTCCCCGCGGTGGCGGGACCACGCGGTGTCGTCGTACCGGGCGCGGCGCCCTCGCGCTCCGTGGGCCTCCAGCCCGTCCTCGCCGGGGCAGGGGCGGGGCTCCTCGCCGTCGCGACCGTGGTCTTCGTCTTCTTCACCTTCGCGGACGACCTCGCCCTGCGCGCCCTCGTGACCGGGGTCGTCACGGTGCTCACGGTCGGGGCCGCGGTGCTCCTGCGGTCGCGCGGCCTGCGCTCGTCCGCCGAGGCGGTCGCGGCGCTCGCCGTCGTGCTCGCGGTCGTGGACGTCGAGCTTGCGCTCAGCGCGTGGGCGCTCGACCCGGTGGGCACCGCTGCGGCGCGCGCGTCGCTGCTCGCCGCGGTCGTCGCGGGCCTCGGCGTGGTGGGGGACCGGGCGCGGGTCCGCGCCTGGGTGACGAGCGCCGTCGTGCTCGGGCCCCTCGTCCCGCTCGTCGCGGCGCCGGCTGCGGGGGCGCCCTGGGGCTGGGCGCTCGCGCTCCTCGCGACGGCGTGCCTGACGGCACTCGCGGCGCCCGTGGCGGCGCGCTCCGGCGCGCGGGTCGGCAGCGCCCTGCGGGGCGAGCAGGTGCTGCTCGGCGTCGTGCGCACGGTCGCGGTGCCCCTCGCCGTGGTCGTCGGGCTCACGGTCGCCGCCCCGTCGGGCCTGCCGACCGGTTCCGGAGCCGCCCTCGTCGCGCTCGGTGCGGCGCTCGCGGCCACGCTCCTGCGCGTCGCGACCCGCGAGCGGCGCTGGTACGCGGTGGGCGGTGCGTCGGCGGTCCTCGCGGGGGCGCTGCTCGGGACCGGGGGCGACGTCGCGTGGCTGGGCCTGGTCCCCGCGCTCGCCGCCGTGACGTGGCTCCTCGTCCTGGTGCTCACGTCGCCGCGCGTGGTGTCCGGGGTGCTCGGCTCCCCGGTCCCGGCCGTCGGTCGGTCGGACGCCCTGCTCGGCGGTGCGGTCGTCGCCCTCGTCGGGGCCGGGCCCGCGCTGGCCGTCGCGGGGGTGCGCGCGGCCGAGGTCCTCGTGACCGGCACCGCCGGGACCGCCGCGACGCTCGACGACGCGCCGCTCGGCGTCGGCGTCCTCTCCGCGGGGCTGTGGGGCGAGGGCGTCCGGGGCGGCACCGCCGGCGCTGCGCTGCTCGACGCGACGATCGCCGGCCTCCTGTCCGCCCTGGTCGTCCTCCTCGTCGCCGCCCGGCTCTCGCTGCGCACGCCGGTTCCCGTGCCGTTCCCCCGCCTCGCTGGTGCGCGACGGCTCGGCGCCGCCCCGGTCGTGCGGACCGGGCGCGCGCTCGGGCCGTGGGTGCAGCTCGCGCTCGTCGTCGCGCTCGTGCTGGACCCGCGGCTCGCGGGGGCCACCTCCCTCGCCCTGCTGACGCTGCTCGCCGCGCTGCTCGTCGTCGCGACCGCCCGCCCCGTCGCGACCGGTGCGCCCGGGAGCGGCGCCGCTCCCGGCGCGCTCGTCCGGGCGGTCCGGCGCGGGCTCGGTCGTGCCCTGCGCCCGGCCGTCCGGCGGCTCCCCGGCCCGCGCACGGCGGTGCGGCGCGGCGTCCTCCCCGTCGGGCGGGCCGAGGCGCGCGTCTGGCGCGCGGCCGCCGTCGCGGGCGCGATCGCCGCGGTCCTGCTCCTCGTCGCCGGGTCGTGGGTCACGCGCCCGACCGCGACGGCCGGGGCGGTGGTCGTCGGGGTCCTCCTGCTCGCGGCGCGCGCAGCGGCCCCGCGGGGCCTGCACGCGCCGCTCGTCGGCACCGCGTACGGGTACGTGCTCCTCGTGCTCGGCGTCACCCTCGCATGGAGCGGCGCCGGGACCGTCGCGGTCCTGTGCGCGGTCTCCGGGGTCGCCTCGCTCGCCGCGCTCGCGGTGACGCTCGCCCCGCGCGTCGACCGGGACTCGTGGTGGGCGGTGCTCGGCGTGACCGCCGTGCCGTTCGGGCTCGGCGTCCTCACGGTCGTCGACGAGCGCAGCTGGTGGTCCGTCGCCGCGTGCGTCGCGATGCTCGCGCTCGAGGTCGTGCTCGTCGGCTCGCGGCGCCCGGGGTCGGTCACCGCGCTGCGCGTGCTCGCCGCCGCCCTCGTCCTGCCGACGGCGGCCGTCGCCGTCGTGAGCGCGGGTGCCCTCGTCCTGCCGGGCAGCGGCTCGCCCGTCGTGCTGCCGGTCGTCGCGCTGCTCGTGGCGACGGCGCTCGCCGCGGCCCGCCCGGTCACGGCCCGGATCCACCTGACCGCCGGCCGCGTCGCGGTCGAGGCGAGCGCCGCGCTCACGGGGGCGATCGCCGTCGGGCTGGCGTTCGGGCGTCCGGCCGCCGGGCCCACCGTCGCGGTCGCGGTGCTGCTCCTGCTCGCGGTGGGCGCGGGGCTCGCCGCGCGCGAACGCGACCGGCGCGCGGAGTGGTGGCTCGCCGCCGCGCTCGGGACCGCCGCGCTGTGGACGGCCCTCGCGGCCGCGGACGTCGGCCTCGTCGAGGCGTACACCGCGCCTCCCGCTCTCGCGGCCCTCGTCACGGGGGCGCTGCTCGCCCGGCGCTCGCGCCGCTGGTGGGAGCTCGCGAGCGCGGGCCTGGTGCTGCTCGTCGTGCCGTCCGTGCTCGCCCTGGGTGCGGCGCCCGGGGCTGGCGACGTGCGGGCGCCGCTCCTCGTCGCGGCCGGGGCCGCGGCCGTCCTCGCCGCGGTCCTGCTGGGTCGCGGGGCGGGAGAGGGCACGTGGAGCCGCGCTGCGGCCCTGCGGCTCGCGGGCGCCGGGGTGCTCGCCGCGACCGGCGGGACCGTCGAGTCGCTCCACGTGGCGCACGCGTCGGGCGGCGGCACGGTGTTCGCGCTCGGGTTCGCCTGGGCGCTCGCCGCGGGCGGGGTCGCGCTCGGCGCGGGCCTCGTCGGGGCCGGGGTGGCTCCGCGGGGCCGGGGCGCCGCCGTCGCGCGGCGCTGGGCCGTGGCGCCCGCCGCCGCCCTCGCGGTGGTGGGGACCGTCGCGAACGTCCGGCCGGTGTGGGGCGTCATCGCGACGGTCTGGCTCGTCGAGGTGGCCCTGCTCGCGCTCCTCGTCGTCGGGGTGCGGCGCGCGGTCCGCGGCCGGCTCGACCTCCCGCCCGCGTGGTTCACGTGGTCGCTCGCGCTCGTCGCCGCGATCGGCGCGTGGTGGCCGCGCGAGCTGCGCGTCGAGGTCTTCTCGCTCCCGCTCGGCGCGGGCCTGCTCGTCGCGGGGTACCTCGCGCTCGCGGCCGGCACGACGGCGGTGCCCGGTGCGGCGGGCGGCGACCCCGGTGCCCTGGCCGGTCCGGGCGGCCCGGGGAGCAGCCGGGCCCCGGGCCCCGGTGGAGCTCCTGCGCGCACGACGCCGACCCTCGCCGGGTGGCCCGTCGGGTTCTCCGGGTCGTGGCGGACGCTCGCCCCGGGCCTTCTCGCGCTGCTCGGCCCGTCGGTCCTCGCGACGTACACCGACGCGCGTACGTGGCGCGCCGTCCTGGTCATCGTGCTCGCGCTGGCCGCGGTGCTCGTCGGGACGCGCACGCACCTCGCGGCACCGTTCCTGCTCGGCGTCGCGGTGCTGCCGGTCGAGATCCTCGTCGTGTTCGTGTCCCAGCTCGGCACGCGCATCTCCGCCGGGCCGTGGATGCTCACGCTCGCCGCGGCGGGCGGGCTGCTGCTCATCATCGCGACGTACTACGAGCGCCGGATCGCCGCGTACGACGGTGCCGCGGCCTACGTGCGCGACCTCCGCTGACCACAGATCCCTACCGCATGACTTGTTTTCGCGCCGCGTAGCCCATAATGGCCGGGGCCCGTCGGCGTGACGACGGGCCCGACGGCAACGTAGGCGCAGGGCGGGACCGCGACGGCACACGGCAGTGTCCGGTCGAAGCGGTCACGCCCAGGGGGCGTAGTCCCTGGAGAACGGCATCGTGATCAGGATCGGCATCGTGGAGGACGACCCCGCGAGCAGCGCGCTGCTCGTGGAGTACCTGCGACGGTACGAGCGGGAGCACGACGAGCAGTTCGCGGTCGCGATGTTCACCGACGGCGAGCAGGTCGTCGCCGGGTACCGGCCCGACTTCGACATCCTGCTCCTCGACGTCGAGATGCCGAACCTCGACGGGTTCAGCGCCGCCCACCGCATCCGGCAGATCGACGCCGACGTCGTGCTGATCTTCATCACCAACATGACGCAGCACGCGATCAAGGGCTACGAGGTCGACGCCCTGAGCTACATGCTCAAGCCGCTGCGGTACTTCGCGTTCTCGCAGGAGCTCAAGCGCTCGGTCGCGCGGCTCCGCCGCCGGTCGGCCGACTATCTGCTCCTCGCCGTCGACGGCGGGCTCGCGCGCGTGGCGACCGACGACATCGTCTTCCTCGAGAGCGCGAAGCACCGCACGACCGTGCACACCGTCGACGGGCGGCACTCCGTGGTCGGGCCGCTCAAGGCGCTCGAGGCCCAGCTCGAGGGCAAGGACTTCTTCCGGAGCAACAGCGGCTACCTCGTGAACCTGCGGCACGTGCTGGCCATCCAGGGCAGCAGCGTGCTCCTGGTCGGCGGGCACGACCTGCTCATCAGCCGGGCCCGCAAGAAGGCGTTCCTCGCGGCGCTGACCGACTACCTGGGGGAGCGGCGCGCATGACCCAGGCGGCCTCGATCCTGGAGACCCTGCCGGACATCCCGCGCGCGCTGACCGGGCTCGCCGAGTGGCTCGCGTGCCTGGTCTACGTGCTCCTGCGGCGGCCGCGCCTGCCCCGCCCGCAGCTCGTGCTGCTCGCCGCCGCGGCGCTCGGCGCGCAGGTCGGCGTGCAGGCCCTCGCCGACCTGCTCCCGCGGCAGCTCTGGACCGTGGGCATGGCGGCCGCCGTCGCGTGCATGTACGGGTTCATCGTCGCGGCGGCCCGCGTCTCGGCGCGGGACGCCGGGTACTTCGCGGCCCGGGCGCTCGTGCTCGCCGAGCTCGTGGCGGCCCTGCACTGGCAGGTCCACTGCTTCTTCTTCCTGCCGGAGGGCCGGCCGGGGACGGCGTGGCAGGTCGCGTTCTTCGTCCTCGTCTACGCGGTGGGGTACGGGGTCGCGTACGTCGTCGAGTCGCGGCACTTCCGCCCCGACCAGGAGCTCGACGTCACGGTCGGCGAGCTCGCGTCGGCCGTCGCGATCGCGCTCGTCACGTTCTTCATGAGCAACATCAGCTTCCTCAACGCGAACACCCCGTTCAGCGGGCGCCTCGGCCTGGAGATCTTCTACATCCGCACGCTCGTCGACCTGTGCGGGTTCGTCGCCCTGTACGCGCAGCAGGGCCAGCGGCTCCAGCACCAGGCACGGTCGGAGGTCCGGGCCATCGACGAGATGCTCCGCCGCCAGCACGAGCAGTACCTCCAGTCCAAGCGGAACATGAAGATCGTCCACCGCAAGTACCACGACCTCAAGCACCAGATCGGCGTGATCCGCGCCGAGGTCGACCCGCGACGGCGGGCGTCCTACCTGGACGACCTGGAGGCCAGCATCTCGGGTCACGCCCGGCAGGCGGACACCGGGAACGGGGTGCTCGACGTCATCCTCACGACGAAGAGCCAGGAGTGCGCCGAGCGCGACATCGACCTGACGTGCGTGGTCGACGGCGCCCTGCTCGACTTCATGTCCGCCATGGACGTCGCCGCCGTGTTCGGCAACGCCCTGGACAATGCGATCGACGGCGTCATGGCCGTGCCCGACCCGGAGCAGCGGATCATCAAGGTCGCCGTCTACGCGCGCGACCGGTTCGTGCTGCTGACGGTGGAGAACTACTTCTCCGGCGAGCTCCACACCGAGGGCGGCGACATCGTGACGCGGCGCTCCGACCGGACCCGGCACGGGTACGGGCTCAAGTCCATCCGGTACACCGCGGAGAAGTACGGCGGCTCCATGACGGTCAACACCGAGGACCGCTGGTTCCTGCTGCGCGTGCTGCTCCCGCTGCCGCAGGACCGCCCGCCCACCGCCGGCACCCCCCGGTCGGCCGCGTCGGCGACGACCACGGCGTAGGTCTTCCCGTCCCGATCCGACGGGACCTCCGGCCCGCGTGCCGTGACCACCTCGTGACCTCGCCGACCGATCGTGCACGCAAAGCGACGGTTCGTGCACCGGGCCGCCCGGGCCGCGCGCGCCGTCCATAGCGTGGCGGCGCGGCTCAGGACCACGACGTCCCGGGCCTCGACGGGTTCGCAGAGCTCGCTCAGCCACGCACGTACCCCGGGTGGGGCGGCGGGGACGGCGCGGTGGCCGACGAGCGCGGAGACGACAAGGGAAGGTCGATGAAGACAACGACAACGGCGGGAAAGCTCGACGGCAGGGCGGCGCGCGTCCGGGGAGCGGCGGCGCTCGCGGGCCTGGCCCTCGTGGCCACGGCGGGGTGCACGGCCGGCACCCCGGACGAGGAGAGCGCGGCGGACGCGTTCACCACGCGGGAGGTCACCGACGGGACCACGACCTTCGTGGTCGTCGACAACCCGGGTGACGGCCCCACGCTCTCCTACGGCGCGGACAGCGCCGTCGAGCTGCTGACCGAGGAGGTCGACGGCCAGGAGTACGCGTTCAAGGACATGAACGCGAACGGGACGCTCGACACCTGGGAGGACTGGCGCGAGACCGCGCAGGACCGCGCCGCGGCGCTGTCCGAGGAGCTGACGATCGAGCAGATCGCCGGCCTCATGCTGTTCAGCTCGCACGAGCGCTCGCAGGCGGACGGCCTCACCGACGCGCAGAAGGAGTACCTGACGGACTCCCACCTGCGCAACGTCCTGCACGCGGGCCCGAGCGACGTCGAGGCGACCGTCACGTGGGCGAACGAGATGCAGGCGTACGCCGAGTCGCTCGCGAGCGCGGACGAGCCGTACGTCCCGGTGAACTTCGCCTCCGACCCGCGCTCGACCGCGGGGTCGGGCGGCTACAACGCCGAGGGCGCGGACATCTCGCGGTGGCCGTCGAACCTGGGTCTCGCCGCGACGTTCGACGTCGAGCACATGGACAACTTCGCCGAGATGTCCTCCGCGGAGTACCGCGCGCTCGGCATCACGACGGCCCTCAGCCCGCAGATCGACCTCGCGACGGAGCCCCGCTGGCTGCGCGTCGGCGGCACGTTCGGCGAGGACGTCGACCAGAACACCGAGCTCGCCGCCGCCTACGTCGACGGCTACCAGAGCACGACCGGCCAGGAGGGCTGGGGCCCCGAGTCGGTCAACGCGATGATCAAGCACTGGGCGGGCGACGGGCCCGGCGAGGGCGGCCGTGAGGCCCACACCGACGCCGGCAAGTACGGCGTGTACCCCGGCGGCAACTTCGACGCGCACACCGAGGCGTTCCTCGGGTCCCTCGACTCCGCGGCCGTCATGTCCGCGTACTCGATCGCGCTCGACGGCGCGGGCGAGCCGCTGTTCGGCGAGCGCGTCGGCACGGCGTACGACGACACGCGCATGAACCTGCTGCGCGAGGAGAACGGCTACCAGGGCGTCGTCGTGACCGACTGGGGCGTGACGACCGGGGTGAACGACGAGGGCGCGGTCATCGCGACCGGCTGGGGCGCCGAGGACCTCACCAAGGAGCAGCGCCACTACGAGATCCTCAAGACCGGCCACGACATGTTCGGCGGCAACAACGACGTCGCACCGGTCCTCGCCGCCCACGAGCTGTGGCAGGCCGACTTCGAGGCCGGCACGAACGACGTCGACGCCGACACGCGCTTCCGCGAGTCCGGTGCGCGCATCCTCACGATGTTCTTCAACCCGGGCCTGTACGAGAACGCGTACCTGGACCTCGACGAGTCCACGAAGGTCCTCGCGAGCGACGACAAGGTCGACGCGGGCTACGCGGCGCAGCTCGACTCCGTGGTCCTGCTCAAGAACGACGGCGAGACCGTCACCGCCGCGGACGCCGAGGCGTGGAAGGACAAGACCGTCTACATCCCGCGCAACTTCAACACCGGCTTCGCGAGCTCGTTCGGACCGGGGGAGTACACCGAGGGCGCCGGGATCGACCTCGAGGTGGCGGAGCAGTACTTCGGCACGGTCGTCACGGACGAGGCCGTCACGGACGCGGACGACAAGGTCACGAGCTACACCGCGCCCGACCTGTCCGACGTGGACCTCGTGCTCGTGGGCATGGACAGCCCGGACAACGGCGGCACCTTCTCGAACATCGGGCACGACGTCGAGAACGACACCTGGTACCCGCTGTCGCTGCAGTACCGCCCGTACACCGCGGACGGCGCGAACGTGCGCCAGACCTCGATCTCGGGCGACCTGCTCGCGGACGGCACGCGGCAGAACCGCTCGTACTTCGGCAACACGTCGAAGATCGCGAACGAGTCGGACCTCGACGCGTTCGAGCGTGCCGTGGCGGCCGTCGAGGCGACCGGCAAGGACATCCCGGTCGTCACCGTCCTCAAGGCGACCAACCCGATCGTCCCCGCCGAGTTCGAGGCCGCGTCCGACGCGATCGTCGTCGGCTTCGGCACGAGCGACCAGGCGCTCCTGGAGGTCGTGCTCGGCCTCCACGAGCCCCAGGGCCGCCTCCCCGTCCAGTTCCCCCAGGACATGGACACGGTCGAGGCGCAGCAGGAGGACGTCGCGAAGGACATGACGCCCTACACCGACGCCGCGGGCAACGCCTACGACTACGGCTTCGGCTTGAGCTACGGCGGACCGATCACGGACTGACGGACCGCACGGGCGGGCGGTCGCACCAGCGGCCGCCCGTCCGGGGCAGGCGGCGCCCGCCCGGCGCCGTCCGCCCCGACCAGGCCGCGGGGTGGGCCCGCGGCGCGAACGAACCAAGGAGCAGGACAGTGAAGCGGAACAAGGCGTTGACCACGGGGATCGGGCTGCTCGTCGCCGTCACGGGGGCCTTCGGGCTGACGGCGTGCGGGAGCGGGGACGACTCCGCTGCCGGGTCGTCGTCGTCCGAGAGCCAGTCGACCGACGTCGACGTGGCGACCGACCTCGAGAACGCGCGCACGGCGGTCGCCGACGCGCTGGCGGAGGACGACAGCTGGGCGCAGATCATGCTCGCCAGCGACGTCAAGGAGCCGACCGTGAAGTACGGCCTCCTCGTGGTGCCCTTCGTCCCCTCGGACGCCGCCTCGCGCGTCCAGGGCACGGTCGACATCAAGGACGGCGAGTACACGATCGAGGCCGACTCCGCCGCGACCGGCGAGACCTGGCAGATCGACCAGGACGGCACCATCACCCCGGCCGGGGAGTAGCCGAACCGTGCCTCGCCCGTCCGGCGCGCGCCCGACCGGCCGGACCGCCGGCCGGACCGCCGGACGGACGAGGCACCACCCCGCGCACGGGTCGCGCACGACGACGACTGTCCGTGCCGCAGAAACGACCGATCGTGCAGCCGCGGCGGGCGGCGCCGTACCCCGCTCCTAGCCTGAGGAACGGGCCCGCACTCGAGGAGGAATGCAGTGAACGCCAGGGCGAAGAACGCCGACGGTGGCAGGACGCCGATGTCGAACAAGAAGTTCCTGTGGATCTGGGTACCCGTGCTCGCGACGGTGACGGTGCTCGTCGTGGTCGCGAACGTCGCGCTCAACGTCGCGGGAGGCTGGGTCGCGTCCCAGCTCGGGTCCGGCACCTACACGTTCACCAACTCCGAGGAGTCCTCGGGCTGGGACACCGCGTACTACACGGCGGAGCACGACAGCCAGGAGTCGGTCGACGAGGCCGCCAAGGCGCTCGTCGAGGAGATCGCGGCCGGAGGCATCGTCCTCGCGAAGAACGAGGCCGGCGCGCTGCCCCTCGCCGCGGACGCCCGCGTGACCATGCTCGGTCGTGCGTCCGCCGACCCGGTGTTCGGCGGCTCGGGCTCCGGCTCGGTCGACACGAACTCCGCGGTGACCGTCCGCGGCGGCCTCGAGAACGCGGGCCTCACGGTCAACGGTGACGTCTACGCCACGATCGAGGCGTTCGCGGCCGAGAACCCGCGGGGCCACATCGAGATGGACAACCCCGACGCGTCGAGCTACACGATCGGCGAGCTGCCCGTCGGCGACTACGAGTCGCAGTCCGGGACGTTCGCCGAGTTCGGCGACGCCGCGATCGTCACGATCGGCCGCCCCGGCGGCGAGGGCGGCGACCTCACGCGCGACATGACGGGCTGGGACGACGACGCCGAGCCCGGCCAGCACCAGCTCGAGCTCAACAAGGACGAGAAGGACCTGATCGCGCTCGCGAAGGCGAGCTTCGACACGGTCGTCGTGGTCGTCAACGCGTCCACGACCCTCGAGCTCGGCGACCTGGAGGCCGACCCCGAGGTCGACGCGATCCTGCTCGCCGGCTCGCCCGGCGCGACGGGCTTCAACGCCCTGGGCACGATCCTCACGGGCGAGGTCAACCCGTCCGGCCGCACGACCGACGTCTGGGCCGCGGACTTCACCGCCGACCCGACGTTCGCGAACTTCGGCAGCTTCTTCTACTCGAACATCGAGGCCTCCTACCCGGTCTCGGCGGTCGAGAAGGCGACGTCCAACGCGACCGTCACCAGCAACGCCCCGTTCGTCGACTACACCGAGGGCATCTACGTCGGGTACCGGTACTACGAGACCGCCGCGGCCGAGGGCTTCGTCGACTACGACGACGCCGTCGTGTACCCGTTCGGGTACGGCCTGAGCTACACCGACTTCACCTGGGCGGTCACGGGCACGGAGGCGGGCGACGTCGACGGGACCGTCGCGGTCACGGTCGAGGTCACCAACACCGGCGCCGTCGCGGGCCGCGACGTCGTCGAGCTCTACTACACCGCTCCCTACACCCCCGGCGGCATCGAGAAGTCCGAGGTCGTCCTGGGCGACTTCGCCAAGACCGGCGTGATCGAGCCCGGCGCGAGCGAGACCGTGACGCTGGAGCTCGCGGTCGAGGACATGGCGTCCTACGACCACCTGGGCGAGAAGGCGTACGTCCTCGAGGCGGGCGACTACACGATCAGCCTGCGCACCGACTCCCACACCGTCGCGGCGGGCACGGAGCCGATCACCTACCCGGTCGCGTCCGACGTCGTGTACTCGGGCGAGAACCACCGCGCGACGGACCTCGCCGAGGTGACCAACCGGTTCGACGACGTCTCGGCGCGCTTCAGCGCCGACGGCGGCGCCGGCACCGTCGTCCCGATGTCCCGCGCCGACTTCGCGGGCACGTTCCCGCAGGCCCCGACGGCCGAGCAGTCCGTCGCCGACGAGGCCACCCAGGAGGGCTTCGCCGCCTGGGACCACGACGCCGAGGCCGCCGCGTTCGACGGCGAGATGCCGACGACGGGCGAGCGCTCCGACCTGACGCTCGTCGACCTGCGCGGCCTGCCCAAGGACGACCCGCAGTGGGACGAGCTGCTCGACTCCCTGACGGTCGGCGACATGACGGACATGCTCCTCAACGGCGCCTACCAGACGGCCGCGATCGCCTCGATCGCCAAGCCGCAGACGGTCGAGCCGGACGGCCCGGCGGGCTTCTCGTCCTTCATCAACTCGTCGATCAACGGTGTCGCCTACCCGTCCGAGGTCCTCATCGCGCAGACGTGGGACGTCGACCTCGGCACCGCGATGGGCACGATGATCGGCGAGGAGGCGCTCCAGAAGGGCCTCAACGGCTGGTACGCGCCAGCGGTGAACCTGCACCGCTCGCCGTTCGGCGGCCGCAACTTCGAGTACTACTCGGAGGACCCGCTCCTCTCGGGCCAGATGGCCGCCGCCGTGTCGAACGGCGCCGCGAGCAAGGGCGTCTACACGATGCTCAAGCACTTCGCGCTCAACGAGCAGGAGACGAACCGCGTCGACAACGGCCCCGCGACCTGGGCGACGGAGCAGACGATCCGCGAGATCTACCTCAAGCCGTTCGAGCTCGCGATCAAGGACGTCTCCCTGGACGTCCGGTACATCGCGGACGACGAGGGCACGATCGAGGAGACGACGGTCGGGGCGCTCGGCATCATGAGCTCGTTCAACCGGATCGGCGCGACGTGGACGGGCGGCTCGAAGCCGCTCATGACGGACGTCCTGCGGGGCGAGTGGGGCTTCGAGGGCTTCGCGATCACGGACTTCAACCTGTACCCGTACATGAACCCCAACGAGGGCATCGACGGGGGCACGGACCTGACGCTCACCTTCCAGCCGTCGAAGTCGTTCGGTGACACGACGTCCGCGAAGGCGGTCACAGACATCCGGAACGCGACCCACAACATCCTGTTCACGGTGGCCAACTCGAACGCCATGAACGGGCTCGCCCCGGGAGCGACCGTCACCTACACGCCGCCCACGTGGGTGTACGTCCAGATCGGCGTGTCGGTCCTCCTCGGGCTGCTGGTCCTGGTCGGCACCTTCCTCGTGGTCCGGCGGGTCCGCCGGCACCGGGGAGCGACCGACGCGTCCCCCGCGCCCACCTCCGAGCCGGCGGTCCCCGCCGCCCGGTAGCCGGTGGCCACCGGGTCCCCGGGCGGGCGACCGCCTGGGGACCCGGCACCCGGCGCCGTCGGGCCGGTGGCGCCCACCACCGCCGGCCCGACGCCGGGACCCCGGACCGCCGTCCGGCACCGGGTCCCCGGAACCGCACGACCCGAGCAGCGCCGTCGTCGGCACGCCGCCGACGGCCGGACCCGGCATGCCCGGAGACCGCTCGGGCACCCACCACGCACCACCCACGACCACGCAAGGAGAACATCGTGCAGCTCCACGGCGAGACCACCGCCGCGGCCGGCGAGACGGCCTCGGCCCCGGGCACGACGACCGCGCCGACCGGCGTCGTCCCGACCGCGAGCCTGACCCTCCTGGAGAAGGCCGCGCTCCTGACGGGGAAGACCGTGTGGGAGACGCACGACGTCCCGCGGCTCGGCATCCGCTCGCTCTGGCTGGCCGACGGCCCCCACGGCGTGCGCAAGCAGCTCGGCGCCGCCGACCACCTCGGCATCGCGGCCTCGCAGGAGGCCACGTGCTTCCCGACGGCCGCCGCCGTGGCGAACACGTGGGACGTCGACCTGGCCGAGCGCGTGGGCGCCGCGCTCGGCGCCGAGGCCGCGGCGCAGGACGTGGACGTGCTGCTCGGCCCGGGCCTGAACATCAAGCGCTCGCCGCTCGGCGGGCGCAACTTCGAGTACTTCTCCGAGGACCCGCTGCTCGCGGGCCGGATGGCCGCGGGGTACGTGCGCGGGATCCAGTCCCGCGGCGTCGCGGCGTGCCCCAAGCACTTCGCGGTGAACTCCCAGGAGCTGCGCCGCATGGTCTCGGACTCCGTGGTCGACGAGCGGACGCTCCGGGAGGTCTACCTCACGGCGTTCGGGATCGTCGTCGCGGAGGCCCGGCCCCGGACGGTGATGTCCTCCTACAACCTCGTCAACGGCGTCTACGCCCACGAGGACCCGTTCCTCCTCACGCAGGTGCTGCGCCGGGAGTGGGGCTTCGACGGCGCGGTCGTCTCCGACTGGGGCGGGTCGAACGACGTCGTCGCCGCCGCCGCGGCGGGCGGGACGCTCGAGATGCCCGCGGCCGGGCTCGGCTCGGCGCGCCAGCTCGTGGACGCGGTGCGGTCCGGACGCCTCGACGAGGCCGACCTCGACGCGCGCGCCGCCGAGGTCCTGCGCCTCGTCGCCGACGCCCGCGAGCCGGGCACCGCCCCGGCGGTCGACGTCGACGCGCACCACGCGCTCGCCCGCGAGGTCGCGGCCCGCTCGGCGGTGCTGCTCAAGAACGACGACGCGATCCTGCCGCTCGCCGCCGGGACGCGCGTGGCGGTCGTCGGCGACTTCGCGCGCACCCCGCGCTACCAGGGCTCCGGCTCGTCCGCGGTGAACCCGACCCGCCTCGACAGCGTGCTCGACGTGATCGGGGACTCGGGCCTCGACCTGACGTCGTTCGCGCCGGGATTCCACCGCGACGGCACCCCCGACGCCGCGCTGCGCGAGGAGGCCGTCGAGGCCGCCCGCGGCGCCGACGTCGTGCTGCTCTTCCTCGGCCTGGACGAGATCGCCGAGTCCGAGGGGCTCGACCGCTCGACGCTCGCGCTGCACGCGGCGCAGGTCGAGGTGCTCGAGGCCGTCGCCGCGGCGAACCCCGCCACCGTCGTGGTGCTCGCGGGCGGCGGCGCGATCTCCACCCCGTGGCTCGGCTCGGCCCGCGCTCTCGTGCACGGCTACCTCTCCGGGCAGGCCGGGGCCGGCGGGATCCTCGACGTGCTCACGGGCGTCGTGAACCCTTCGGGCCGGCTCGCGGAGACGCTGCCCGTGCGGCTCGCGGACACCCCGACCGCCGGGTCGTTCCCTGCAACCGGGCGCACCGCCGTCTACCGCGAGGGCCTGTACGTCGGCTACCGCTACTACACGAGCGCCGACGTCCCCGTGGCGTTCCCGTTCGGGTTCGGCCTGTCGTACACGACGTTCGCGCGCTCCGGCCTCGTGGTCGACGCCGGCCCGACGACGGGCTCGGCGACGGCCTCGACGACGGACCCCGCGACGGTCACGGCGACCGTGACCGTGACGAACACCGGGCCGGTCGCCGGGGCCGACGTCGTGCAGGTCTACGCGAGCCGCGAGACGCCGGGGGTCCACCGCCCGGTCCGCACGCTCGCCGGGTTCGTGCGCGTCGAGCTCGAGCCGGGCGAGTCGCGCACGGTGACCGTCCCGCTGAGCGACGCGGCGTTCCGGCACTGGGACGTGGCGACCGGTGCGTGGCAGGTCGAGCAGGGCGCGTGGTCGGTGCTGGTCGGCTCCCACGTGGACGACCTGCCGCTCGGCGCGACGGTCGAGCTCGCCGGCACCGTGCCGCCCCGCACCGAGGACGACCTGCCGGAGCCGTACCGCACCGGCCGCGTCCACGACGTGTCGGACGCCCAGTTCGCGGCGCTCCTGGGCCGTCCCGTCCCGGCGGCGGCGTGGTCGGGTCCGCTCGGCGTGAACGACCCGCTGTCGCGCCTGACGGACGCGCGCTCGCCGCTGGCCCGCCTCGCGTTCCGGATCCTGTCCTGGCGGCGCGACGCCGCGGACCGCAAGGGGACGCCGGACCTCAACATCCTGTTCCTGCTCAACATGCCGTTCCGGGCCATCGGGAAGATGACCGGCGGCCTGGTCGACGCCGCGATGGTCGACGGCATCGTCCACATCGTCAACGGCCACTTCTTCCGCGGCACCGGCGCCGTCCTGCGCGGGTTCGTCCGCAACCGCCGTGCCGACCGTCGTACCGCCCGCACCCTCCGCGGCGACGCCTGACCTGCTCGAAGGGAAGACCCATGTTCACCCGCCTCCGCGACGCCTGGCGCCGGTTCTCCGAGAAGCGCCCCGGGACCGCCCAGTTCGTCGTGTTCTTCGTGCTGAGCAACGGCATCACCGTGCTCCAGCTCGCGCTCATGCCCCTCATCAAGTGGGTCTTCGGCATGACCGCCCTGGTGGACGTGGCGTTCCAGGTGTGGCCGATCGGGACGAACCCGGACGGGTCGGCGTACTACGTGTTCGACTACGCCGCCGGCCCGCTCCCGGGCGGCGGCGGAGGGCTGGCATACTTCCTCGCCGTGCAGATCACCTTGCTGGTGGCGCAGGTGATCAACTTCTTCGCTCAGCGCAACATCACGTTCAAGTCCAACTCGTCGGTCGCGAAGGCCGCGCTCTGGTACACCATCGCGTACGTCGTCATCTCGATCGCGGCGGCTGCCGCGCAGGGCCTGTACAAGACCCCGATCTACGAGCTGTTCATCGACACGTGGGGCCTGGGCGCCGCGGGCGAGACCCTCGCGGACTTCACGACGATGATCATCAACGCGGCGATCTCGTTCTGGGTGTTCTTCCCGATCTTCAAGGTCATCTTCAAGCAGGTGCCCGAGGCGCCCGCCGCCCCGGAGGCGGAGCACGCCGGAGAGGTGCGTGCGTCGTGACCCCGCTCCTGACCGTCGTCGTGCCGGCGTACAACGCGGAGCCGTACCTGGCGCGCGCCCTCGACTCGCTCGTCGGGTTCGGGCCCGAGGTGGAGGTGCTCGTCGTCGACGACGGCTCGACCGACGGCACGGCGGCGCTCGCACAGGGCTACGCCGACCGGCACCCGGGCGAGCTGCACGTGCTCCGCAAGGCCAACGGCGGGCACGGCTCGGCGATCAACACCGGGCTCGACCACGCGCGCGGGGAGTACCTCAAGGTCGTGGACGCGGACGACTGGGTGGACCGCGCCGCGCTCGCACAGGTGCTCACGACGCTGCGCGGGTTCGTGCGCCGGTTCGTGGACCCCGGGACCCCCGGCGCGGCACCGGTCGACCTGCTGGTGAGCAACTTCGTCTACGAGAAGGTCGGCAAGCGCGTCAAGACGACGGTCCGGTACCGCGGCGCGCTGCCGCGCGGGCGCGTGCTCACGTGGTCGCAGACCCGGCGCTTCGCCAAGCGGCAGTACATGATGATGCACGCCCTCATGTACCGGACCCAGGTGCTGCGCGACGCGGGCCTGCGGCTGCCCGAGCACACGTTCTACGTCGACAACCTGTACGCGCTCGTCCCGCTCGCGCACGTCCGGACGCTGTACTACCTCGACGTCGACCTCTACCGGTACTTCATCGGCCGCGAGGACCAGTCGGTGCACGAGGCGGTCATGCTCAAGCGCCTCGACCAGCAGCTGCGCGTCAACTGGCTCATGCTCGAGCACGTCTCCCGGACCCCGGTGACCGACCGGCGCCTGCGCCGCTACCTCCTGCACTACGTGGAGATCATCTGCGCGGTGTCGTCGATCCTGCTCGTGCGCGCGGGGACGCCCGCGTGCCTCGTGGAGAAGGAGCGGCTCTGGTCGCGCCTGCGCGCCCAGGACCCCGAGCTCTACCACCAGGTGCGCTGGTCGGGCCTCGGGCAGATCTCCAACCTCCCCGGCCCGGCGGGCCGGCGCGTGACGGTCCTGGCCTACCGGGTCGCGCAGCGCGCCATCGGCTTCAGCTGACCGGGCGGGCCGACACCGGGGCAGGCGTCGGTGCCGCCGCCCGCCTCACCGGGCGGCGCGGCGCTGCTGCTCGATGAGGGGCCGCAGGCGGTAGGGGATGAGCTCGCCCATCGAGAGCGAGGTCTCCGTGCGCTCGACGCCGTCGATCGCGAGGATCGCGGCGTCGATGCGGAACAGGTGGTCGGTGTCGCGGCACGCGACGGTGACGCGCAGGTCGGCCGTCCCGCTGCGCCCGAACGCCTGCACGACCTCGGGGATGCGCGCGACGTCGTCGACGATCCGGGCGAGCTCCTTCTGCCGCACCTGGACCTCGACGAACGCCGTGAGCGGGTGACCCAGGACGTGCGGGTCGATGCGCCGGTCGAGGTCGAGGAACGCGCCCTCGGCCTCGAGCCGGGCGAGCCGCGCCGCCACGGTGTTGCGCGAGAGCCGGAGGCGGTCGGCGAGCGCGACGATCGTCGCCCGCGGGTCGTCGGCGAGGGCGAGCAGGAGGTCGAGGTCGACAGCGTCGGCGCTGTGCATGGTGCTCACCCTAGCCGAGTGACGGCGGTCACACTGCACAGCGTGTCGGACGTCGGTGGAGCCATGTGCGCGGCAGGGGTTACGTTCGCCCTACCTCGGTCCTCGACGGTGAGGACCGGCTCCCCGAGGTGAGGTGGCGACGATGCCCAGCGAACCTGCGGTGCGGACCGGGCCGAAGGCGGCGACCCCGCCGAAGGCGCAGAACGGTCACCGGGCGGCAACCCCGCGCGACGCACGAGCAGACCGGAAGAACGTGGCGCACGACGTGCGCGAGGACGGGCGTGCCGACGCGCGTACCGACGTGCCGCGGCAGGACCCGGGGGACGGCGCGTCGACGCCGACCCTGCGCGTGCTGACCGAGGACGGCACGCGGCTCCCGGACCCCGACCTCGACCGGTGGCTCGCGGACCTCGACCCCGCGGCACTCGACGACGACGCGCGCGAGACCGCCCGGACGACGCTCCTGCGGCTCTTCGAGGACATGGTCGTGGCGCGGCGCATCGACGCCGAGGCGACGGCCCTCCAGCGGCAGGGCGAGCTCGCGCTGTGGCCCCCGCTGCTCGGGCAGGAGGCAGCTCAGGTCGGCTCGGCGCGCGCGCTGCGCGACGACGACTTCGTCTTCTCCTCCTACCGCGAGCACGCGGTCGCGCGCGTGCGCGGCGCCGAGCTCGTCGACCTCGTGCGCGTGTGGCGCGGCGTCGCGGTCTCCGGGTGGGACCCGTACGCGATCGGGATGGCGTCGCCGCAGGTCATCATCGGTGCGCAGACGCTCCACGCGACGGGCTGGGCGATGGGCGTGCAGAACGACGTCGACGCCGGTCGGGTCGACGCGTCCGCCGGGCTCCCCGTGGGGGTCGCGTACTTCGGAGACGGCGCGATGAGCCAGGGCGACGTCAACGAGGCGTTCGTCTTCGCGTCCACGTACCGCTCGCCGGTCGTCTTCTTCTGCCAGAACAACCAGTGGGCGATCTCCGAGCCGGTCGCGCTCCAGTCGCGCGTCCCGCTCGCCGAGCGCGCCCGCGGGTTCGGCCTGCCCGGCGTGCGCGTGGACGGCAACGACGTGCTCGCCGTGCTCGCCGTGACGCGCGCGGCGCTCGACCGGGCACGGCACGACGGCGGCCCGACGCTGATCGAGGCCGTCACCTACCGCATGGGCCCGCACACCACGGCCGACGACCCCAAGCGCTACCGCGACGCGGGCGAGGTCGAGGAGTGGGCCGGGCGCGACCCGCTCGCGCGGTTCGAGGCGTACCTGCGCTCCGTCGGCGTGCTCGACGACGCGGAGGCGGCCCGGGTGCAGGGCGTCGCCGACGCCGCGGCGGCCGAGCTGCGGGCCGGGTGCGTCGCGCTCACCGACCCGCCGCCCCTGTCGCTCTTCGACCACGTGTACGCCGAGCCGCACCACGCGCTGGAGCGCGAGCGTGCCGAGTACGCGCACTACCTCGGGTCGTTCGGAGACGGCGAGGGCGGGGACGACGGCGCGGGTGGGCCGGGCGCCGCGGGCGACCGGGCGGCGTCGGGCACCGGGGCGACCGTGACGGGGGTGGCGCGATGAGCACCCTCACCGTGGCGAAGGCGCTCGGCGCGGGGCTGCGCCGTGCGATGACGGACGACGACCGCGTGGTCGTCATGGGCGAGGACGTCGGCAGGCTCGGCGGCGTCTACCGCGTGACGGACGGGCTCCAGGCGGAGTTCGGCCCGCGCCGCGTGCTCGACACGCCGCTCGCGGAGTCCGGGATCATCGGCACGGCGGTCGGGCTCGCGTACCGCGGCTACCGGCCGGTGTGCGAGATCCAGTTCGACGGCTTCGTGTTCGTCGCGTTCGACCAGATCCTCTCCCAGCTCGCGAAGATGCACGCGCGCACCGGCGGGAAGGTGCGCCTGCCGATCACGATCCGCATCCCCGTCGGCGGCGGCATCGGCGCGGCCGAGCACCACTCCGAGTCGCCCGAGGCGCTGTTCGCGCACGTCGCGGGCCTGCGCGTCGTGTCGGTCGCGAACCCTCAGGACGCGTACACGGTGCTCCGCCAGGCGGTCGCGTGCGACGACCCGGTGATCTTCTTCGAGCCCAAGCGGCGCTACCACCTCAAGGGCGAGGTCGACCCCGACCCGGTGGACCCGCTGCCCATGGACCGGGCGCGCGTCGTGCGCGAGGGCCACGACGTCACGCTCGTCACGTGGGGCGGGCTCGTCGGGACCGCGCTCGACGCCGCCGTCGCGGCGTCCGACGACGGCGTGTCCGTCGAGGTGATCGACCTGCGCTCGCTCTCGCCCATCGACCACGACACCGTCGCGGCGTCGGTGCGCAAGACGGGGCGCGTCGTCGTGACGCACGAGGCGCCGCGGCAGGCCGGGCTCGGCGCCGAGATCGCCGCGACCGTGACCGACCGCTGCTTCGAGTACCTCGAGGCCGCGCCCGTGCGCGTCACCGGCCACGGCATGCCCTACCCGCCCGCGAAGCTCGAGGGCCACTACCTGCCCGACCTCGACCGCATCCTCGACGGCGTCGACCGCGTGCTGGGGCGGGTCGAGCCGTTCGTGCCGCGCGCGGTGCCCGACGCCGGTTCGTCCGGCGGGGTCGGCAGCCACGCCGGGTCGGTCCGCACCGCCGAGGCGGTGGCCCGATGATGACGATGCGCGAGTTCCGCCTCCCCGACCTCGGGGAGGGCCTCACCGAGTCCGACATCGTGAGCTGGCACGTCCACGCGGGCGACCACGTGGAGCTCAACCAGGTCATCGCCGAGGTCGAGACGGCCAAGGCCCTCGTCGACCTCCCGTCCCCGTACGCCGGCGTCGTCGCGTCGCTGCACGCCGAGGAGGGCCAGACCGTCACCGTCGGCGAGCCCTTGGTGACCTTCGAGGTCGACGACGGCACCCCCGCCCCGCACGGCGCCGAACCCGGGGATGTCGCCGGGCTCGGCGCCGCTGCCGACGACAACCCCGGGTTCGGCGCGCCTTCGGCCGGGGACGCGACGTCCGAGGACGCGCCGCAGCCCGCCGGTCCGCCGGAGGCTGACGACGGGCCGGAGCCCAACCTCGTCGGGTACGGGGCGCGGCCGGAGACCACCGGCCGACCGGCGCGACGCCGTCGCGCCCGCCCTGCCGACGGTCCGCCGACCCCCGCAGCGCACCTCGCCGCGCCCGTCGTCGAACCCGGGGTTGCGGTCACTCGCCTCGTCGAGCCCGGCGACATCCCCGGGTTCGGCGGCACGACGGCGCCCGGGGCGTCCGGCGGGACTCCCGGTCGGGTGGGCGAGCGGCCGCGGTCGACGCCGCCGGTGCGGGCGCTCGCGAAGAAGCTCGGCGTGCGCATCGACCGCGTGGAGGGCACCGGCCCGGACGGCCTCATCACGCGCGACGACGTCCTCGCGGCGGTGAGCTGCCACCGCGACGTCGTGCGGGCGCCGCGCGACGCGCACGGGGCGGTACCCGCGCCGACGGCGACTCCCCCCGGCCCGACGGCGGCCGCGGACGAGTCGGGAGACGTGGCCCCGCGAGACCTCGTCCGAGGGGCCACGTCTCCCGTCTCGGCAGCCTCGGGCGCCGACGCGCGGGCCGGGCTCGAGCCCGAGGTCGTGCCGGTGCGGGGTGTCCGCAAGCACACCGCGGCGGCGATGGTGGCGAGCGCGTTCACCGCGCCGCACGCGACGGTGTTCCTCACGGTCGACGTGACGCGCAGCGTCGAGCTCCTGGAGCGGTTGCGGACGCACCGCCTCGCGCGCGGCGCGCGGATCACGGTCCTGGCGCTCGCGGCCCGGGCGCTGTGCCTCGCGCTGCCGCGCCACCCCGCGCTCAACAGCGCGTGGCACGACCTCCCGGACGGCACCGCGGAGATCGTGCGGCACCGCCGCGTGCACCTGGGGATCGCGGTCGCGACGGACCGGGGGCTGGTCGTGCCGCACGTGCCCGACGCGCAGGACCTCGACCTGCCCGACCTCGCCGCCGCGCTCACCGACCTCACGGTCACGGCGCGGGACGGCCGCACGACGCCCGAGCGCCTCAGCGGCGGGACGGTCTCGATCACCAACGTCGGGGTCTTCGGCGTCGACGCGGGCACGCCGATCCTCGTCCCGGGCGAGGCGGCGATCCTCGGCCTGGGCGCGGTGCGTCGTCGGCCCTGGGAGCACGACGGCGAGGCCGCGCTGCGCGACGTCGTCACCCTGAGCCTGTCGTTCGACCACCGCGTGGTCGACGGCGAGCAGGGCGCGCGCTTCCTCGCCGACCTCGGCGCGCTGCTCGAGGACCCGGCACTCGCGCTCCTGGCTGGTGGCTCGTCGCCTGTCGGCGGTACCGCGCCCGGCCGAGCCCTGGATGCCTCCCCAGGATCGGCCTCGGGTGGGGAGCGATCCCGGGTTCGGCAAGGAGGGGTGACCGGATGACGGTCCTGACGAGCGCCGTCGACCCTGGGTCCGAGACGGCCCGGGCGAACGACGCCGCGCAGCGGGCGCTCGCCGACGAGCTGCGCGAGCGCACGGAGAGCGTCGCGCGCGGGGGTCCGGCGTCGTCGCGCGACCGGCACGTCGCGCGCGGCAAGCTGCTCCCGCGCGACCGCGTCGACCGGCTGCTCGACGAGGGCAGCCCGTTCCTGGAGATCGCGCCGCTCGCCGGGTACGGCGTGGACGACGGCGCGTGGCCGGCCGCCGGGGTCGTCGCCGGGATCGGGGTGGTGAGCGGGCGGCAGGTCATGGTCGTGTGCAACGACGCGACCGTGAAGGGCGGGACGTACCACCCGCTCACGGTGAAGAAGCACCTGCGGGCGCAGGAGATCGCGCTCGAGAACCGCCTGCCGTGCGTCTACCTCGTGGACTCGGGCGGTGCGTTCCTGCCCCGGCAGGCCGAGGTGTTCCCGGACCGCGACCACTTCGGCCGCATCTTCTACCACCAGGCGCGCCTCTCGGCCGCGGGCATCCCGCAGATCTCCGCGGTCCTCGGGTCGTGCACCGCGGGCGGCGCGTACGTGCCCGCGATGAGCGACGAGACCGTCATCGTGCGCGGGCAGGGCACGATCTTCCTCGGCGGGCCGCCGCTCGTGAAGGCGGCGATCGGCGAGGTCGTCACGGCCGAGGAGCTCGGCGGCGGCGAGCTGCACGCGCGGCGGAGCGGCGTCGTCGACCACCTCGCCGACGACGACGAGGACGCGCTCGACACCGTGCGCCGCATCGTCGCGACGCTCCCGCCCGACCCGGCTCCCGCGTGGGACGTCGCGGCGAGCCTGCCGCCCGCCGTCGGGCACGACGACGCCCGAGCGCACGGGCAGGGAGCGGCGAGCGGAAGCTTGTACAGCGCCGTCCCGACCGATGTACAAGCGCCGTACGACCCGCGCGAGATCATCGCGCGGCTCGTCGACGGCAGCCGGTTCGACGAGTTCAAGCGCGAGTACGGCGACACGCTCGTCACCGGTTTCGCACGGATCCACGGCCACCCGGTGGGGATCCTCGCGAACCAGGGCGTGCTCTTCGGGGCGTCGGCGCTCAAGGGGGCGCACTTCATCGAGCTGTGCGACCAGCGTGGCGTCCCGCTGCTGTTCCTGCAGAACATCTCCGGGTTCATGGTCGGCACCGACGCCGAGGCCGGCGGGATCGCGAAGGACGGCGCCAAGATGGTCACGGCGGTCGCGACGACGCGCGTCCCGAAGCTCACCGTGATCGTCGGCGGGTCGTTCGGGGCGGGGAACTACTCGATGTGCGGGCGTGCGTACTCGCCGCGCTTCCTGTGGTCGTGGCCCGCGAGCCGCATCTCCGTGATGGGCGGACCGCAGGCCGCGTCCGTGCTGTCGACCGTCACGCGCGACCAGCTCGCCGCGCGCGGCGAGACGTGGGACCCCGACGAGGAGGCCGCGTTCTCCGCCGGGATCCGCGCCGACTACGACGAGCACGGCAGCCCCTACTACGCGACCGCGCGCCTGTGGGACGACGGCGTGATCGACCCCGCCGACACGCGCCGCGTGCTCGGCCTCGCCCTCGGCGTGTGCGCGCGCAGGCCCCTCGCCGAGACCTGGACCGGCGACCGGTTCGGCCTCTTCCGGATGTGAGCCGATGACCTCCGACACCCCCCACGAGGCGACCGCCCGGCCGGCGGACCGGCCCTCCACCCTGCCGGCCGACCTCGCGACCGGTGGCCCCGGGTTCCGCACGGTCCTCGTCGCCAACCGGGGCGAGATCGCGTGCCGCGTGATCGGCACGCTGCGACGCCTCGGCGTGCGGTCCGTCGCCGTCTTCTCCGACGCCGACGCCGGTGCGCGCCATGTGCGCGAGGCCGACGTCGCCGTCCGGCTCGGTCCCGCGCCCGCGACGCAGAGCTACCTGGACGTCGACGCCGTCGTCGCGGCGGCGGTCGCGACCGGCGCCGAGGCGGTCCACCCGGGCTACGGCTTCCTGTCCGAGAACCCGCAGCTCGCCCGCGCGTGCGAGCGCGCCGGGATCGCGTTCGTCGGCCCGGGGGTGGAGGCCCTCGAGGCGATGGCCGACAAGCTCGCGGCCAAGCGCATCGTCGGCGCGCGGGGCGTCCCGGTCGTGCCGGGGGCGGGCGAGCCCGGGATGTCGGACGGCGACCTGCTCGCCGCCGCAGGCACCGTCGGGTTCCCGCTGCTCGTCAAGCCGTCCGCCGGGGGCGGGGGCAAGGGGATGGTCGTCGTGCGCACGGAAGCCGACCTGCCGGGCGCGCTCGCGTCCGCGCGTCGCGTCGCGGCGTCGTCGTTCGGCGACGACACGCTCCTGCTCGAGCGGCTCGTCGAGGCGCCGCGCCACATCGAGGTGCAGGTGCTGGCCGACACGCACGGGACCGTGGTCCACCTCGGCGAGCGCGAGTGCTCGCTCCAGCGCCGGCACCAGAAGGTCGTCGAGGAGGCGCCGTCGCCGCTCCTCACCGCGGCGCAGCGCGCCCGCATGGGCGAGGCCGCGTGCGAGGTCGCGCGGTCCGTCGGGTACGTGGGCGCGGGGACGGTCGAGTTCCTCGTCCCCGCCGGGAGCCCCGACGAGTTCTTCTTCATCGAGATGAACACGCGGCTCCAGGTCGAGCACCCCGTCACCGAGATGGTCACCGGCCTCGACCTCGTCGAGCTCCAGCTCCGCGTCGCGGCGGGCGCGCCGCTCGGGATCGCCCAGGACGACGTCGTGCTCCGCGGCCACGCCGTCGAGGCGCGCCTCTACGCCGAGTCGCCCGAGCGCGGGTTCCTCCCGGCCACCGGGTCGGTCCTGGTGTACGACGACGGCGGCGTCCCCTCCGGGCCCGGCGCCTCGCCGCTGCGCCTCGACTCCGGGATCTCCGCCGGTGCCGTGGTGGGTGGGCACTACGACCCCATGCTCGCGAAGGCCGTCGCGTGGGGCGAGACGCGCGACGAGGCGGTCGACCGTCTCGACGGGCTGCTCGCGCGGACGGTCGTGCTGGGGGTCGAGACGAACACGGCGTTCCTGCGGTCTCTGCTCGCGGACGGGGACGTGCGGGCGGGCCGTCTCGACACGGGGCTGATCGACCGGCTCGTCTCGTCGGGGTCGGGGTCTTCGGCCGAGTCCGGCGAGGGGCCGGCCGACGGCGTCGCGTGGGTCGATCTCGTGGCCGCGGCGTTGTTCGTCGCGACCTCGGGTGGTGCCGAACCTGGGGTTGTCGACAGGTTCGCCGCGGGCTCGCGCGACAACCCCGGGTTCGGCGGGGCGGGGGAGGCTGGTGGCGACGATCCGTGGCGGGTGCGTGATGGGTGGCGGCTCAACGCTCCCCCTGCCGCGCGACGGGTCGTGCTGGTCGATGTCGCTGGGGACGCGCACGAGGTGCGGGTCTCCGGGGTGGCGCGCGACGCCGTCGTGCACCTCCCCGCGCGGCACGACGACGGGTGGCAGCCCGCGGGCGCGCCGCCGCGCGCGGTGCGGGCGTCGATCGAGCGCGACACCGGGGCCGACGGCGCGTGGTGGCTCACCGTGGACGGCGTCCGGGAGCGCGTGCGGCTCGTGCTCGACGCACCGCCCGCCGACGGCGACCCCGCGGCGGTGTGGCTGTGGCGTGGCGGGCGCACCGTCGCCCTGGCGGCCCCGGACCGCGAGCGGCGCGCCGCGCGGGCGCGCGACGAGCGCCGTCGGGCCCGGGGCGACGCGCCCGGTGCGACGGACCCCGAGGTGCGCGCGGCCATGCCCGGCACGGTCGTGACGGCCGTCGCGGACGGCGAGGCCGTCGCCGCCGGGGCCGTCCTCGTCACGGTCGAGGCCATGAAGATGGAGCACCCGCTCCTCGCCCCGCACGACGGCGTCGCGACGGTGCGTGTGCGCCCCGGCGACCTCGTGCGCCGGGACCAGGTGGTCGCCGTCGTCCACCCCCACGACTCCGGCGCGGCAGACCCCGCCGCCCCGGTCCCGCAACCCGACACCCAGGGAGCATCATGATCGAGGCCGACGTCCTGCTCGACGACGAGCAGCGGAAGCTCAGCCAGGTGGTGCGCGACTTCGCGGACAGCGTCGTCGCGCCCGCCGCCTACCGGTACGACACCGAGCGCCGCCTGCCGATGGAGATCATCGCGCAGATGGGGGAGCTGGGGCTGTTCGGCCTGCCGTTCCCGCGCGAGATCGGCGGCCAGGGCAAGGACTACGTGTCCCTGTGCCTCGCCGTCGAGGCGCTCGCGCGCGTCGACCAGTCCATCGCGGTGACGCTCGAGGCCGGGGTCGGGCTGGGGATCGTGCCGATCTTCCGGCACGGGTCGCGCGAGCAGCAGGAGCGCTGGCTCCCCGACCTGCTCGCCGGGCGGGCGCTCGCGGCGTTCGGGCTCACGGAGGCCGACGCCGGCTCCGACGCGGGCGGCACGCGCACCACCGCGCGGCTCGACGGCGACGAGTGGGTGATCGACGGCTCCAAGCAGTTCATCACCAACTCGGGGACCCCGATCACGAGCCTCGTGACGATCACCGCCGTCACGGGCGAGCACGTCAGCCAGGACGGGGAGGTGCGCAAGGAGCTGTCGAGCATCATCGTCCCCGCGGGGACGCCCGGGCTCGAGGTCGGTGCGTCGTACGACAAGGTCGGCTGGCACACGTCCGACACGCACCCCCTCACGCTCACCGACGTCAGGGTCCCGGAGGGCAACCTGCTCGGCGAGCGCGGCCGGGGCTACGCGAACTTCCTGCGCGCGCTCGACGAGGGCCGCATCGCGTTCGCCGCGCTCGCGACCGGCGCCGCGCAGGGCTGCCTCGAGGAGGCGCTGCGGTACGCGAAGGAGCGGGTCGTGTTCGGGCGGTCGATCGGGGAGAACCAGCAC
Organism: Cellulosimicrobium sp. NPDC057862; assembly: GCF_042797035.1. Lineage (NCBI taxonomy): Bacteria > Bacillati > Actinomycetota > Actinomycetes > Micrococcales > Promicromonosporaceae > Cellulosimicrobium > Cellulosimicrobium sp. NPDC057862. The sequence goes on along the minus strand of NZ_JBHVMH010000003.1, from coordinate 187,191 downwards.
GTCGCGTTCACGCTCGCGCGCATGCAGGCCCGCGTCCACACGGCCCGCCTCGCGTGGCTCGACGCCGCGCACAAGCTCGTCGCGGGCAAGCCGTTCAAGGCGGAGGCGTCGGTCGCGAAGCTCGTGGGCGGCGAGGCCGCGATGGCGAACGCGCGCGACGCGTCGCAGATCTTCGGCGGCTACGGGTTCCTCAACGAGAACGCCGTGGCGCGCCACTACCGCGACGCGAAGGTGCTCGAGGTCGGCGAGGGCACCACCGAGGTGCAGCTCATGATCATCGCGAGGAGCCTGGGGCTGGACGGCTAGGGAGGGGCGGCATGCGCGAGGTGGTCCAGCGGGGCCTGTACTACGACGAGCTCGAGACCGGGGTGGTGTACCGCCACCGGCCCGGCCGTACGCTCACGGAGGCGGACGACGTCGTCTTCTCCACGCTCACCATGAACCACCAGGCGCTGCACCTCGACGCCGCGTGGGCCGCGACGCAGCCGTTCGGGCAGCGGCTCGTGAACTCGATGATGACGCTGTCCACGCTCGTCGGGCTGTCGGTCGGGCAGGTCACGCAGGGCACGATCGTCGCGAACCTCGGCTTCCGCGAGGTCGAGTTCCCGAAGCCGCTGTTCCACGGCGACACGCTCTACGCGGAGACGGAGGTCGTCGAGAAGCGACTGTCGGCGTCCCGCCCGGGGCAGGGCGTCGTGACGCTCGAGCACCGCGGCCTCAACCAGGACGGAGTCCTCGTCGCGCGCGCCGTCCGCACCGCGCTCTTCTGGACCCGCGCCGCCCACGAGGCCGCGTCCGCGGCAGTGCCCGACGACGCCCGGTCCCCTGGGCAGTCCGCCGAAACCGGGTCTGTGGTCACCCAGGCCGCCGAGCCCGGCGACATCCCCGGGCTCGGCACCGGGCGTGACGACAGACCCGGGCTCGGCGAGCACGCGGCGGGGGCGCACGAGCCCGTCCTCGAGCGCGGCGACGAGGAGAGCGCGTGGTGAGCGACGGGTTCGGGCTCGGGCCGGCGCTGCTGTTCTGCCCCGGCGACCGGCCGGACCGGTTCGGCAAGGCCGCCGACCGCGCCGACGCCGTCGTCCTCGACCTCGAGGACGCGGTCGCCGCAGCCTCGAAGGACGCGGCCCGACGCGCCGTCGTCGAGGCGTCCGCGACGCTCGACCCGGCGCGGACGGTCGTGCGGGTCAACGCCGTCGGGACGCCCGAGCACGCGCTCGACGTGGCGGCGCTCGCGGACACGCGGCTGCGGACGGTCATGGTCCCCAAGGCCGGGCCGGAGCTGCTCGGCTCCCTGGGGGCGCTGGCGACGACCCTGCCGGGCGTGCGCGTCCTCGCGCTCTGCGAGACGGCGGCGGGGGTGCTCGCGGCGCCGGAGCTCGCCCGGCGGCCCGAGGTCGTCGCGCTGATGTGGGGCGCGGAGGACCTCGTCGCGTCGCTCGGCGGCACGTCGAGCCGGCGCCCGGACGGGTCGTACCGGGACGTCGCGCGCCACGCGCGGTCCGCGGTGCTGCTCGCGGCCGGAGCGGCGGGCAAGGCCGCGGTCGACGCGGTGCACGTGGACGTCGGCGACCTCGACGGGCTGCGGACCGAGGCCGAGGACGCCGCGGCGTCGGGGTTCGCCGCGACCGCGTGCATCCACCCGAGCCACGTCCCCGTGATCCGCGCCGCGTACGCCCCGACGCCGGAGCAGGTGACGGCCGCGCGCGCCCTGCTCGACGCGGCGGCCGCCAACCCCGGCGGCCCCGACGCGGTCTTCACGCACGACGGCCGGATGGTCGACGGCCCTGTGCTGCGGCACGCCGAGGCGGTCCTGCGCCGGGCGGGCACCTGACCGGTCGCACGATGGGGACCGGTCCCCATGCCAGGTCGGTGCGGCGCGCCGGGGGTGCCGCATAGCCTCTCCCCGTGACCGACGCGAACGCCCAGGACCCGCAGCACCAGCACTGGACCGAGGGCTTCCCGCACCTCGCTGACCGGGCCGCGACCCTGCTCGGCGTCGACGTCGCGACGGTCGCGCGCCACAACAAGGTCGTCCCGGGCGGCTTCCACGTGTGGACCCCGGGCCGCGGCGGCGCGCAGGCGATCGTCGGGTTCGACGGGTCGGCGTACGTGCGCGAGTCGTGCTTCACGCAGGCTCAGCTGGTCCAGGCGTTCCACGCCGGTCACCGCAACGACGCGAACGCCGCGACCCTCCCGGTCAACCACGCCGCGTCCGCGGTGGCCTCGATGGTCGGGATCCTGCGCGGCGGCCCGGCCCAGCCCGCGACGCCTACCGGCCCGAGCGAGGCGGAGCTCGCCGAGCTCGTCGGCAGCGGCTTCGAGCCGACGACGCCGGACGAGATCGCCGAGCGGCTGCGCGCCCGCGGCAAGGGCGCGTTCGTCGTCGTCGGCGTCGACCGCGCGCACGGCCCGGGCCACTGGTACGTCGCCTTCTTCGACGGCGAGGACGTGGTCGCGCTCGACCCGATCGCCAACGGGCGCACGGCGTGGCCGCCGCCCGCCGCGGACGCGGTGCGCTGGTGGGCGGACGGCACGCCGACGACGCCGCCCGCGCGCGTCGTGCTCGACGTCCGGTCGGTCACGGGTCGCCGCGTGTGGACGGAGACGACGCCGTTCCTCGCCCCGACCGCGCAGTCGTTCCTCGACTGGGTCGCGACCCTCCCCGCGGAGAAGGTCGTCCAGGGCTACCAGGTCTGGCACGGCTTCTGGTGGGTCGTGCTGGCGGAGTCGGGCGACGACCTGCGCGTCGCGGTCACGGACCTCACGAAGGACGGGATCTCGACGCTCACGTGGGACGTGGACCCGATGCTCGACACGTACCGGCAGCAGCGCGAGATGGTCGCGTTCTGCAAGGTCGGCTCGAAGAGCACGCGCTTCACGGAGACCGTGCTCGTCTACAACGACGTGTACGACGCCCCGGAGATGTACGTCGAGCGCACCCGGCCGGCGGGTGACGGCGCATCGGGGTGGGTCGTGAAGTCGATCGCCGCGCAGCCCCGCGGCGGGCTCCTCCCCGTGCCGGCGCACGAGCTGTACCGCCGGGCGCCGCACCTCGTGCGGTACCTCTCGCTCCCCGAGGGCTTCCGGGCGGTGTGGGCGAAGAACCGGACGAACCAGATCTGGAACCCGGACGGCGAGCTCGTCTGGGACGCCGACGCGCGGGACGCGGCGAAGACGGCCGCTGCGGCGCAGCAGGAGACGCCGACGGGCGCACCCGCTCCGGCGGCGGACACGGGGACCGGCGACGTCCCGGCAGCCGAGACCCCGGCTGCCACCTCCTCGGCGAGCGACGCCCCGGCGAGCGCGCCCGCGGCCGCGGAGTCGGGCACGACCCGCCCGCGAGGGAGCGTCGCGTACGGGGCCGCGCGCGACGCGCTCGACGACCGTGCCGTGAGCCGCGAGCGGGTCCTGGCCGCCGCGCACGGGCTGCGCGACGCGTTCGTCCGCAACGAGCACGTGATCGGCCTGCTGCCGGGCGACGCGGAGCAGGTGCTCGTCGACACGTACCGCCGGGCCGACGCGGGCGGGGCGGACGCGGTGTCGCGCGAGGCGGCGACGTCCTGGGTGCGCGAGGCGTACTTCCGCCGCCTGCCGCTCGCCGCGGAGGCCGCCGAGCGGGTCGGCCGGCTCGCCGAGGACGACCCCGACGGCGGCGCGCACGTGCTGCGCGGGTGGATGCGGTACAACGGCTACGGGTTCGCGCAGGACGCCGCGGCCGCCGTCGCCGACCACGAGGAGGCGGCGCGGCGGGGGAACGCCGACGCGCTCTTCGAGCTGTCCGTCCTCACCGCGACCGGCCAGGGCACACCGGTGGACGAGGCGCGCTCGCGCGCGTTCCTCGAGCAGGCCGCAGAGGCAGGCCACCCCCGCGCGCTCTACAACCTGGCGGCGGAGCACGCGACGGGCCGCGGTCGTCCGCGGGACTCCGCGCGGGCCCTGGAGCTCTACCTCGCCGCGGGGGACCAGGGCAACGGCCGTGCGGCGTTCACGGCCGGCGTCATGATGCTCACGGGGGATGGTTCCCTGCCCGACCCGGCTCGCGCCGGCCGGGCGTTCTCGCTCGCCGAGGACCTCGGCTTCGACGTGCGCGACGCTGCCGCCCAGTTCCCCCCGCGGCTCGCCGAGGAGGTCCTCGGAGCGCTCGACGCGGGCTGACCGGACAAAAGACGCGTCCGGCCCGTTCCACTTGCGGGCCTGGGCATCGTATGGTCACTCGCGTGAACGTCTACGTCGCCCTGTCCCGCAGCCGTACGGTCCTCTCCCGGACCATCGCGCTGGCGACGCGCGACGAGTTCACGCACTCCTCCCTCGCGCTCGACCCGGGGCTCGACCTCATGTTCAGCTTCGGGCGCCGCCGCGCCGGGAACCCGTTCGTCGGGTGCTTCCGGCGCGAGCGGTTCGACGACGGTCTGTACCGCGGCATGGACGTCGTGCCCGGGGTCGTGCTCGAGGTCCCCGTGACGCCCGAGCAGCACGAGGCGATCCGCGTGCGGATCACCGAGTTCCTGCTGGACTCGCACGCGTTCTCCTACAACGTGCGCGGTCTCGTCGGGGCCCGCTTCGGCCGGGGCCACGAGGCGGAGGACCGGTTCTTCTGCTCGGAGTTCGTCTACCACGTGCTGCACGGCGCCGGGGTCTGCGACCTCGGCGTCGAGCGCTGGCAGGTGCGCCCGCAGACGCTGCTCGACCTCCCGGGCCGAGTCGTCTTCCGGGGCGACCTCAAGGACTACGTCGCGAGGCACGGTGCGCTCGAGACGCTGCCGTCGCTCACGTTCGGCCACGCACGCGAGCGCGTGCTCGGCTGAGCCCTGACGCTCCGGGCTCTCCGGCGCGGTCGGTCCCGGCCGCGAGGTGGGCGTTGACCCGCTCCAGGAGCCTGAAGAGCTCCGTGCGCTCGTCGGGGGAGAGCGGCGCCATGACCTGGTCGTTGACGTCGCCGAGGATCGCGTCGAGCTCGTCGAGGCGTCGCTCGCCCGCGGCGGTGATCGACACGACGTTGCGGCGCTTGTCGGCGGCGTCCGGTGCGCGGCGGACCCAGCCCCCGTCGGTGAGCTCGTTGAGCACCGAGACCAGGTCGCTGCGGTAGACGCGCGTGCGGTCCGACAGGGCCGACTGGCTGGCGGGGCCGAGCTCCGCGAGCGCGGCGAGCACGACGAAGTGGTCCTTGTGCGCGCCGACGGCCCGCAGGGCGTCGCCGGCGACACGGCGGGTCTGGGCCGCGGTCATGCCCACGAGCCGGGAGAGCTGTCCCCTGAGCCGCGCCGGTGTCTCGTCGCCGCGGTCGAAGCGGAGGTCGTCCTCGGTGTCCACGGCCCGATCCTACCCCTTGTGTTAGTCGAACTAACGATCTAGATTTCGTGAGACGAGCAAACGTTAGTTGCTCTCATGATATGAGGAGGAGACATGACCACGACCGAGCGCACGACCACGACAGAGACGCTCGTCCGGGAGCTCGCCGACCGTGCCGAGCTGGCCGACCTCGTCGCCCGCCACAGCCTGTGGATCGATGAGCGCCGGTACGACGACACCGACCGGCTCTTCACCGACGACGTCGTCGTCAGCTCGCTGCGCGGCGAGGCGCGGGGCCTCGACGCGCTCGTCGCGCTCGTACGACGCGGCCACGACGGCTACGCCCGCACCCTGCACCACAAGGGGAACCTCGTCGTCGAGGTCGACGGCGACTCCGCGACGGTGCGCGCGCACGACCTCGCCGTGTTCGTGGTCGACGACACGACCGAGTCGATCGCCGCCGCGGTCCACCGCTACGGGGCGCGACGCACCGAGGTCGGCTGGCGGATCGACCGCCTCGAGATCACGCCCGTCGCGCTGACGGGTGCGCTCGAGCGCGTGCTGTAGCGGCCGGAGCCGTAGGTCCCGAGCGCGGCGCGGCGGGTCGGGGAGGTCGACGCGTCACCCGACGCGCAGCGCCGCCACGATGTCCTCGACCCGCTGCTTCGCGTCGCCGAACAGCATGCCCGTGTTCTCGCGGAAGAACAGCGGGTTCTGCACGCCCGCGTAGCCGGCCGCCATCGAGCGCTTGAAGACGATGACCTGCCCGGCCTCCCACACGTGCAGCACGGGCATGCCCGCGATGGGGGAGCCGGGGTCGTCGAGCGCAGCGGGGTTGACGGTGTCGTTCGCGCCGATGACGAGCACGACGTCGGTCTGCGCCAGGTCGTCGTTGATCTCGTCCATCTCCAGCACGATGTCGTACGGGACGCGCGCCTCGGCGAGCAGGACGTTCATGTGCCCGGGCAGGCGGCCCGCGACCGGGTGCACCCCGAAGCGGACCTCCGCGCCGCCGTCGCGCAGGAGCTCGACGAGCTCGGCGACGGGGTACTGCGCCTTGGCGACCGCCATGCCGTAGCCCGGCGTGATGACGACGCTCCGGGCGTCGCGCAGGAGGGCCGCGACCTCGTCGGCGCGCACCTCGCGGTGCTCGCCCTGCGGGCCCTCGCCGCCCCCGGCGGGCGCCGCGCCCTCCTCGGCACCGAACCCGCCGAGGATGACGGACACGAACGACCGGTTCATGGCCTTGCACATGATGTAGCTGAGGATCGCACCCGAGGACCCGACGAGCGCGCCCGTGACGATCAGCAGGTCGTTGCCGAGCATGAAGCCCGCCGCGGCGGCTGCCCAGCCGGAGTACGAGTTGAGCATGGACACGACGACGGGCATGTCGCCGCCGCCGATCGACGCGACGAGGTGCCAGCCCAGCGCGAGCGACACGACCGTGAGCAGGAGCAGGGGCCAGATCGACGGCGCGACGACGAACCACACGACGAGCCCGACGCTCACGACGAGCGCCGCGAGGTTGAGCAGGTTGCGGCCGGGGAGCTGGAGCGGCGCCGAGCGCGTGCGCCCGGACAGCTTGAGGAACGCGACGACCGACCCCGTGAAGGTCACCGCGCCCACGAGCACTCCGAGCGAGACCTCGACGAGGTGCGCGACGTCGTCGGCCCCGGCGGCGTGGGCCGTGAGGTACGAGTTGAAGCCGACGAGCACGGCCGCGGCCCCGACGAAGCTGTGCAGGATCGCGATGAGCTCCGGCATCTGCGTCATCTCGACGCGGCGCGCGCGCCAGGTCCCGACCGCCGCGCCCACGAGCAGCACGAGCGCGATGAGCAGCGCGGTGACGAGCACGGGGCGTGCGCTCGTGCCGAGCGCGAGGACGATCGTCGCGGCGAGCGCGAGGACCATGCCGACCATGCCGAGCAGGTTGCCGCGGCGTGCGGACTCCTGCTTCGACAGGCCCGCGAGGCTGAGCACGAACAGGACGGCGGCGAGGACGTAGACCGCCTGGGCGACGGACGTCGCGGTCATCGGGCCACCCCCTGCGCACGCGCCGGGGCGTCCTTGCGGAACATGCGGATCATGCGGTTCGCCACGAGGAAGCCACCGAAGATGTTGATGCTCGCGACGGTCGCGGCGAGCAGCGCGAGGGTCGTGACGACCCAGTCGTCCGAGCCGATCTGCAGGAGCGCGCCGACGAGGATGATGCCGGAGATCGCGTTGGTCTGGGCCATGAGCGGCGTGTGCAGCGAGTGGGTGACGTTCGAGATCACGTAGTAGCCGACGATCACCGCGAGCGTGAACACCGTGACGTGGCCGACGAGCGACGGCGGCGCGAACGACAGCGCGAGCGTCACGAGCACCGCGGCGAGCGCGGCGCCCACGGTCCGACGACGCCGGCGCAGGCTCGCGGCCGAGGCCGCCTCCGCGGCGGCCCGTTCGCGCTCCGCGGCCTCCCGGGCCGGGTCGGGTGGTGGTGGCGGCACGGTCGACCCGGGGGCGGGCGCGGCGCTCACCGCGACGGGCGGCGGCGGCCACAGCACCTCGCCGTCGCGCGCGACGGTCATGCCGCGCTGCACGGGGTCGTCGAGGTCGAGCGCGAGCGTGCCGTCCTTGCCCGGCGTGAGCAGCTCGAGCAGGTGCACGACGTTCGTCCCGAGGAGCTGCGACGTGTGCTGGGGAAGGCGCCCGGCGAGGTCGGTCCAGCCGACGACCACGACGCCGTTCTCCGTCACGACGCGCTCGCCGGGCACCGTGAGCGCGCAGTTCCCGCCGCCCGAGGCCGCGAGGTCGACGACGACGCTCCCCGGTCGCATCCCCGCAACGGCCTCGGCCGTGAGCGTCCGCGGCGCCCGGCCGCGGACGAGCGCCGTCGTGACGACGACGTCGGCCTCGGCCGCCTCGCGCGCGTACACGGCGAGGGCCGCCGCCTCCTGCTCGGGCGTGAGCGGCTTCGCGTAGCCGTCTGCGGACATGCCCTGCTGCGCCGCGGGCTCGCGGACGGCCGTGCCGCCCATGGACTCGATCTGCTCGGCCGCCTCGGACCGAACGTCGAACGCGCGGACCTGCGCTCCCAGGCTCGCCGCCGCGCCGACCGCGGCGAGCCCCGCGACGCCGCCGCCGATGACGAAGACCTTCGCGGGCGGCGTCTTGCCCGCGGCCGTGACCTGCCCGGCGAACATCCCGCCGTACTCGCCTGCGGCCTCCACGACGGCGCGGTACCCCGCGACGTTCGACAGCGTGCTCAGCACGTCGAGCGCCTGCGCGCGCGAGATGCGCGGCACGGCGTCGAGCGCGAGCGCGGTGACGCCGTGGGCCGCGAGGCGCTGCACGAGGTCCGGGTCGTTCGCGGGACCGAGCATCGCGACGAGGGTGGCGCCCGGGCGCAGGAGCGCGACCTGGGCGTCGGTGGGCCCGTTCACGGCCGTGACGACGTCGGCGCCCCACGCGGTCGCGGCATCCACGACCGCGGCGCCTGCCGCCCCGTACGCGGCGTCGGAGAACGTCGCGCCCGCACCGGCGTCGTGCTCGACGACCACCTCGTACCCGAGCGCCCGCAGGCGCTCGACCGTGCGCGGGGTCGCGGCGACCAGCCGCTCCCCGTCCCTCACCTCGCGGGGGACACCGATCCTCACGTGCGGGCTCCTCACCTCGTCGAGCATCGTGGGCGCCCGCGCGACCGGAGACGGCGGGTGCGCGGCGAGCCTATCGGGGGTCGCCCTCGTCGTCCCGGGCCGAACGTCCCCGAGGGGACGAGCCTCGACCCGGTGGGCGCTCGTCGCCCCGCGAGGACCAGCGGGGAGTTCTCACCATCGCGCGAGGTGGCGCCCCGGGCGCCGGGTCCGCGAGGATCGGGGCGCCATCCGCTCCGAACCCAGGGGGAACCATGCGCCGTACCACCGTCCTCGCGCCCGTCGTCGCGCTCTGCGCCCTCGCGCTCGCCGCGTGCTCCGTCAACGCGAACCTCACCGTGCCGGCCTCGAAGATCGCGCAGGACGCCGAGGGCGCGCTCGCCGAGATCGGCGAGGCGGACGTCGACTGCGGCGAGGAGGACGTCGACCTGGTGGACGGCGAGGTCGTCGAGTGCGAGCTCACCGACCCGGCGTCCGGGAACGTCTACGACACGACCGTCACGCTGTCCGACGTCGACGGGACGAAGTACCACGTGGACGTCAAGGTCGCCGAGACCCCGCAGGGCTGACGGAGGTTACAGGTCGCCCTTCTTCTGCAGGTACCGCATCGCCACCCAGCCGATCGGGATGCGCGCCCAGTACGTCGCGACGCGGAAGAGGAGCGTGGCGGACGTGGCGAGCGCGACCGGGACCCCGGCGGCCGTGAGGCCGGCGGTGAGCGCGAGCTCGATGGTGCCCAGGCCGCCAGGGGTCGGGACGGCCGCCCCGGCGGCGTTGCCCACCAGGTAGATCACGGCGACGTCGACCAGGTCGAGCTCCTGCCCGAACGCGGCGAGCGCCGCGTCGAACGCGAGCACGTAGCCGAGCGTCATGACGATGTTGCCGGCGAACCCGATGGCGAGACGCCCGGGCTGGCCCAGCATCTCCGACAGGCGAGGCCACACCTGCTGGACGGTCGGCCGGATCTTGGCGAGCGCCCAGGTGCGCACGGCCGGGACGAGCAACGTCGCGAGGACGGCCAGGGCGACGCCGCCGATCGCCAGGAGGACCGTGGTCGAGGGAAGCTGGACGAGGCCGCCCTCTCCGGTGAAGACCGACAGGACCACCAGGATGAGGATCGTCACGACGAACTGCGACACCTGGACGAGCGCGACGGTCGCGACGGCCATGGGCGTCGAGATGCCACGTCGGGTCAGGAGACGCAGGTTGAGCGCCGCCGGGCCGATGCCGGCGGGCGCGGCGAGCGCGACGTAGGAGCCGGCCGCCTGGGTCAGGTTCACGCGCCAGAACGGCAGCCGCTTCGGCGAGAACGCCGTGAGCGTGAGCGCGGCGCCGACCCACGTGAGGATGCCGAGGACGAACGACAGCACCGCCAGCCACGGGTTCGCCTCGGTCACCGCCTCGGCGATCTGCTCGAAGTTGAACGAGGTGACGAGGGCCGTCACGGCGGCGATCACGAGCGCGATGGTGAGCACCGTCCGTGCGCCGAACCGCGTGATGCGCTGGGGCTCGACGTCCGCCTCCGGGAGCCGCTCCACCAGCGCGGCGCGCAGCTCCTTGAGCAGCTCCTTGTTCTGCCGGATCTCCTCGCGCGTGCTCGGGGGGAGCGCGACCGACTGAAGCAGAGGTCCGATGGCGGCGATGTCGTCGTCGGGCAGGACGCTCGCGGCAGACTCGACGGCGCGGCTCGCCCCGACGCGCAGCGCGAGGAGCGCGACCATCTGGGCGAGGTCCATGCGTCGTGCGAGCTCGGACGACGCGATGTCGCCCTGCTCCCACCCGGTGAGCCACACCTGCGGGGCGCCGGTCGCGGGCTCGTGCGAGACGAGCATGACGTCGGAGGTCAGCGCACGGTGCGCGATGCCCGCGGCGTGCGCGAGCCGGAGCTGGCGCCACGCCTCGTTGAGCACCGAGCCGGTGAGGTCCTCCACGGGCAGGTCGCGCAGCGAGACGGCGCCCGTCGCGTGCTCCTGGACCAGGACCATGGAGTCGTCCGACTCGGCGACGCCGAGCAGCCGCGGGGTGCGGACGCCCGCCGCCCGTGCGGCGTAGGACAGGAGGGCCGCGCGCTCGGCCGCGGCGCGCAGCGAGATGGCCGCACGGCCCTCGCTTCCGCGCAGCCGCAGCGACCGCCAGAACCGGGCGAGGAAGCCGACGACCTGCCGGTCGCCGTCGAGCACGACGACGTCACGACGGACGTCGTCCTCGGCGAGCATCGCGTAGACGCGGTTGTCTCCCGCGCGGGTCAGCGCGATGGCGGCCGAGTCGGACGGCGCGTCCTGCGACTCGGCAGCAGGGGTGGCGCCGTCCGTGCGGTCCGGCGAGGCGCCCTCGGTGGCGTGCGCGGCCCCGAGGTGCCGCGCCGCGAGGGCGGCGTCCGCGGTGAGGACGGTCCCGGCGTCGGCGGCCGCGCCGGGCGCGCGCAGCACGCCGACGTGCACCTCCGCCGTGATGCGACCCTCGGCGTCGACCTCGGTGATGGGGTCGTCCGCCGCCTCGGCGAGCTCCTCGTCGTCCGTGACGTCGCGGACCCGCACGAGGGCGGTCGGGGAGAAGCCTGCGCGCCGGACCCCGGCCACCAGGTCGGGGCCGTACGCGCGCTCGCTGCGCACGCCCGAGACGTAGCGCACGGCGAGCCCGGCGATGCGGCCCAGCAGGAGCGTGATGATGATGCCCGGCAGCGAGACCTGGCCGGTGATGAGCACGACGCCGATCGCGACGAACAGGAGGTTCCACGACCACTTGACCGTGCGCCGTCGGGTCCGCGTCCCCGCCGCCGTGAGCAGTCCGCCGATCGCGGCGACGTAGAGGTAGTCCGGGATGGTGAGCTGCCACGACCCGTCGATGAACGCGGAGAGCCCGCGGATCAGGTCGTCCGAGCCCCAGGTGCGCAGCGCGAGCACGACGAGGACGCCGAGGAGCAGGCCGAGCGCGGCGGCGACGATGGACTCGACGACCTGCCGCCCGAGGCGGCGGAGGCCGAGCTCGACCAGCACCGCGAGCGGGACGAAGAGCGTGATGAGCCCTTCGAGCACGGTCACCGGGAGGAAGAGGACCCGGGCGAGCACGTCGGAGAAGTTCTGCACGTCCTCCGCGACGCCCTCGGTCGTCCCGTGGGCGTACACCGACATGAGCATGACGACCGCGACGCCGACCGCGCACAGCACGAGGTTGACCAGGTCGATCGGGTGCCGGACGCGTTGCTCGGCCGTGTCGACGACGCGGACCGTCCCCTCGTCGTCGTGCTCGCGGCGAGCGAGGAGGGCCTCGAGCGCGCCGGTCTGGGGGCGGGGGTCCGCCTGCCCGGGACGGGCGAGCGAGCCGACCTCGACGACCGCGCCGACGTGGGGAGCGTCGCGCTCGGTCGGCTCGGGGGCGGGGGAGGCCATGCGAGCGAGTCTAGGTCGGGGGCCCTGAGCAGGCGCGGTATTTGGCCGATTCCTCCGGGTGATTCGCCCCGTTCGCCCGCATGCCGGACGGCTCGTGACCCCCGCTCGACGGGCGGGTGTGAGCAAGGCCTCCCTAGCATGGGCAGAGCGACGGACCCGGGAGGTCGGCATGGCACGTGGCACGACGACGGAGCGCGGCGCCGCGGACGGCCCCGCCGGTCCCGACGGCCCGGCGACGCCCGACGCGAACGGGCAGGAGCGCAACCCCTTCCGCAAGGTGTGGTGGCTGCCCGTGGTGCGGGGGACCCTCCTCGTCGTCCTCGGGCTCCTCCTCATGATCGAGCCGCTGGAGCAGCTCGGGACGCTGCGGGTCGTGCTCGGCGCGTTCCTCGTGGCCGACGGCGTGCTGGTCGCCGTGCAGGGGTTCGTGCACCGCAAGCAGGTGGGCTCGGCGTGGTGGCTCGCGCAGGCGGGCGTCAACGTCGTCTTCGGCGTCGTCGTGGCGCTCTGGCCGGACCTCACCGCGACCGCGCTCTACTACGTGCTCGCCGTCTGGGTGCTCGTGCTCGGGATCACGACGATCGCCGGGGCGGCCGCGCTCGTCCGCAACCGCGACCTGGGCTGGGCGTGGATGCTCGCCGTCGGGATCGTCTCGGTGCTGTTCGGGGTCCTCCTCGTCACGCGGCCGCTCGACTCCTTCGACGTGCTGCGGCTCGTCGCCGTCGTGTTCGCGCTCTACGCGTTCGTGACGGGTGCGATCCACGTGGTGTCGGGCTTCGCCGTCCGCGCGGTCGCGCGCGAGCTCGCGGACCTGCGCGCGCAGGCCGTCGCCGCCGGCGTCGTCGTGACGGGTGGGTCCGTGCTGGGCGCTCCCGCCGCCCACCCGGGCGTCGCACCGCCGTCGGCCGTCGGCGCCGCGTCCGCCGGTTCCCCGGCCGCGCCCGGCCCGGCCGCGCCCGACGAGCCCGCGCCCGTCGAGCCCGCGCCCGTCGAGCCCGCTCCCGACCCCGCCTCACGCGCTCCCTCCCCGGACGCACCGTCCCCCGGCGGGCCGGGAGCGGACGAGGTGGAGGGTCGCGGGCGTCTCTGACCCCACCGCGAGGCCGCGCTGGCCGTCCGGGGGCCGGTGCACCGTCGGGTGCGCCGTCCGCCAGGGCCGGTCGACCCGAAAAGGGGCGGACTCTACACCTGCGGCCGAGACGTCGTGAGTGTGTCTCACGTCACGACGGTTGCCCGGGGCTCAGGGTTACGACCGGGTAACAACGCTGGCGTTCTGTCCGGGTTTCTGCCGATCCTGACACCTGCGCGACACGGCGCTGTGCTAGAAATCACGGCACTCCGCCGACAGGTCGGGGTCCTGGTGCGTGCAAGGTCGCGCCACCGGTGTCTCGCACCCCGAGAAACCCGAGAAAGAGGTAGACACATGACAGCGGTGTCCAAGAAGCGGCTCCTCGCCGCGGCCGCCGGCATCACGGCGGTGACGCTGACCCTGACCGCGTGCGGCGGGGGCTCGAACGGTGGTGAGGGCGACGGCGACGGCGGTGGCTCGTCGAGCGGTTCGCTCGTCATCGGCACGACCGACAAGGTCACGGTGCTCGACCCGGCCGGCTCGTACGACAACGGCTCGTTCGCCGTGATGAACCAGATCTTCCCGTTCCTCCTGAACACCCCGTACGGCAGCCCGGACGTCGAGCCCGACATCGCCGAGTCGGCCGAGTTCACGTCGCCGACGGAGTACACCGTCAAGCTCAAGCCGGGCCTCAAGTGGGCCAACGGCAACGACCTCACGTCGTCCGACGTGAAGTTCACGTTCGACCGCCAGGTCGCGATCAACGACCCCAACGGGCCGGCGTCGCTGCTCTACAACCTCGACAGCGTCGAGACGCCCGACGACACGACCGTCGTCTTCCACCTCAAGAGCGAGAACGACCAGCTCTTCCCGCAGATCCTGTCCAGCCCGGCCGGCCCGATCGTCGACGAGGACGTGTTCGCGGCCGACGCCCTCACCTCCGACCAGGACATCGTCGACGGCAAGGCGTTCGCCGGGCAGTACACGATCACGGGCTACAAGTTCAACGAGCTCGTCTCCTACGAGGCGTACGACGGCTACGAGGGCCTGCTCGGCCCGGCGAAGACCGACAAGGTCGCGGTCAAGTACTTCGCCGAGGCGTCGAACATGAAGCTCGAGATCCAGCAGGGCAAGATCGACGTCGCGTGGCGCAGCCTGTCCGCGACGGACATCGAGGACCTGCGCGGCAACGACGACGTCAAGGTCGTCGACGGCCCCGGCGGCGAGATCCGGTACATCACGTTCAACTTCGACACCCAGCCGTTCGGCGCCAAGACCCCCGAGGCGGACCCCGCCAAGGCGCTCGCCGTGCGCCAGGCCGCCGCCTCGCTCATCGACCGCGACGAGCTGTCCGAGCAGGTCTACAAGGGCACGTACACCCCGCTGTACTCCTACGTCCCCGCGGGCCTGACCGGCGCCGTCGAGCCGCTCAAGGAGATGTACGGCGACGGCGCGGGCAAGCCCGACGCCGCGAAGGCCGAGCAGCTCCTCGCCGACGCCGGCGTCGAGACGCCCGTGACGCTCAACCTGCAGTACTCGAACGACCACTACGGCCCGTCGTCGGCCGACGAGTACGCGCTCATCAAGGACCAGCTCGAGAAGGACGGCCTCTTCACGGTCAACCTGCAGACCACCGAGTGGGTCACGTACGCCGAGGAGCGCACGTCCGACGTCTACCCGGCCTACCAGCTCGGCTGGTTCCCGGACTACTCCGACGCGGACAACTACCTCACGCCGTTCTTCCTCACGGAGAACTTCCTGGTGAACCACTACGCCAACCAGGAGGTCAACGACCTGATCCTCCAGCAGGCGGCGACGCCCGACGCCGACGAGCGCACCGCGCTCATCGAGGAGATCCAGGACAAGGTCGCGGCGGACCTGTCGACCCTCCCGTACCTCCAGGGTGCGCAGGTCGCGGTCGTCGGCACGGACGTGGAGGGGGCCGAGGACACGCTCGACCCGTCCTTCAAGTTCCGCTACGCGGCGCTGTCCAAGGGCTGACCCGCTCGCCCGGCCCTCCTCGCGCGACCCGCGGGGAGGGCCGGGCACCGCTCGTCCGGGACGGCGACCACGCCGAGGCCCCGGGCACCTGAGGAAGAGACGACATGACGACCACCACCACCGACGCACCGGTCGGCGAGGACGCCGCCGGTGGCGGCTCCGGCCGCGAGGGACCTGCGCGCGCGCCGCGCCCGACCCGCCGACGCGGCGGCGGGCTCGGGAGCTACGTCCTGGTCCGCGCGCTGCTCATCATCCCCACCGTCTTCATCCTCGTGACCACGGTGTTCGTGGTCATGCGGGCCACGGGCGACCCCATCACCGCGGCGCTCGGCGGCCGGCTCACGCCGGACCAGCTCGCCGAGAGGATCCACGAGGCCGGGTACGACCGCCCGGTGATCGTGCAGTACCTCGAGTACCTCGGTGGCATCGTGCGCGGCGACTTCGGCACGACGATCAGCGACAACCGACCCGTCACCGAGGTGCTCGCGACGTACGGCACCGCGACGCTCGAGCTCGCGGTCTACGCGCTGCTCGTCGCGTTCGTCGTCGGCATCCCGCTGGGCATGCTGGCGGGGTACGTGCGCGACCGCGTGCCCGACGCGATGCTGCGCGTCTCCGCGATCCTCGCCTACGCGACGCCCGTGTTCTTCGCCGGGCTCATGCTCAAGCTCGTCTTCTCCGTGTGGCTCGGCTGGCTGCCCGTCTCCGGGCGCGCGTCCACCGACGCCGAGATCGAGCTGCAGTTCCTCGACGACCCGACCGGTTTCTACCTGGTCGACGCGATCCGCACGGGCGACCCCGCGATCGTGGGCGACGTGCTCCAGCACGCCGTCCTGCCGGCGCTCGCGCTCGGGCTGCTCACCGCCGGGGTCTTCCTGCGGCTCGTGCGCACCAACGTCATCGGGACGCTCTCCACCGACTACGTCACCGCCGCGCGCTCGCGCGGTGTCCGTGAGTCGCGGCTCGTGCGGGCCCACGCGTGGCGCCCCGCGCTCATCCCCATCATCACCGTCATCGGTCTCCAGGTCGCGATGCTCCTCGCGGGCGCCGTGCTCACCGAGACGACGTTCGAGTGGAAGGGCCTGGGCTTCCAGCTCGCCGAGTACCTCCAGGCCCGCGACTTCGTCGCCGTGCAGGGGATCGTCGTGCTCATGGCCGTGATCGTCGCGGTGACGAACTTCCTCGTCGACATCATCGCGGCGCTCATCGACCCGAGGGTGAGGTACTGACATGGTCGCGGAGACCGTCGTCCCGGCTGGTCCGGGCACCGGAGGCCCCACCCCCGTCGTCGTCCCGGAGCGCGGCCGCGTCGCGTGGTGGAAGCGGCTGCCCGTCGTGCACCAGCTCCGGCAGAGCGTGGGGCTGCAGCGCGGCATGCTCGTCACGGGCCTGGTCATCACGGGCCTCTTCCTGCTCACCGCGGCGCTCGCGCCGGTGCTCGCCCCCTACGGGTACAGCCAGCTCCGCTCCGCGGACGGGCCGTTCGGCGCGCAGCAGCCGCCGTCGGCCGAGCACCTGCTCGGCACGACCGTGGGCGGGTACGACGTGCTGTCGCGCGTCATCTGGGGGGCGCAGACGGCGCTCCTCGTCATCGTCGTCGCGATCCTCGCCTCGATCGTCGTCGGGGTGCTGCTCGGGCTCGTCTCCGGGTACTTCGGCGGCTGGGCCGACCGTCTGCTCGTCGTGGTCTGCGACGCGATCTACGCGTTCCCGTCCCTGCTCCTCGCGATCCTCATGGCGATCGTCATCTCGGGGGGACAGTCGAGCATGTGGGGCGGCATCCTCGCCGCGGCGCTGTCGATCACGGTGGTGTTCGTGCCGCAGTACTTCCGCGTCACGCGCGCGGAGGTCGTGCGGATCAAGGGCGAGGCGTTCGTCGACTCGGCGCGCGTGCTCGGCACGCCGCACCGGCGGATCATGTTCCGCCACGTCCTGCGGAACTCGACCCGCACGCTCCCGCTCATCGTCACGCTCAACGCGTCCGAGGCGATCCTCACGCTCGCCGGGCTCGGGTTCCTCGGGTTCGGCATCGAGCCGACGGCGGCCGCCGAGTGGGGCTACGACCTCAACAAGGCCGTCTCGGACGTGACGAGCGGCATCTGGTGGACCGCGCTCTTCCCGGGCCTCGCGATCGTGCTCGTGGTGCTCGGCATCACGCTCGTCGGCGAGAGCCTCAACGACCTCGCCGACCCCCGGCTGCGCTCGCGCCGCGCGACCGTCGAGGTGTCGGGCGACGTCGCGGAGACGTCGGTCGTGCCGGGCGGCACGCTCACCGCCGGCCCTGGCGGGCTCGACGCGATCGAGGGCGCGGGCTCGCGCTCCGACGAGCTCGCCGCCGTCCCCGGCCGACCCGACCCCGACGCCGTCGGGCTCGACGGGCGGCCCGGCGGCACTCCGGAGGACCCTGCCCCGGCACCCGCCGACGCACCCCACGACGAGACGGAGGACCGGCGATGAGCGCCGCGACCGAGACGACCCGCCGCACCGACGGCGACGCCGCGCGCCCGGTCATGACGATCCGCGACCTCGCGGTCTCGTTCGCGACCGACGCCGGTGCCGTTCGCGCCGTCGACGGCGTCGACCTGGAGGTCGTCCCGGGGGAGGTCCTGGCGGTCGTGGGCGAGTCCGGCTCCGGCAAGACGGTCACCGCCAAGACGATCCTCGGGCTGCTGCCGCCGACCGCGACGGCCCGCGGCGCCGTCGTGCTGACGAACAAGGACGGGACGGCCGACCACGACGTCGTCACGCTGGGCGGGGAGCGGCTGCGCCAGGTCCGCGGGACCGACGTCGCGATGGTCTTCCAGGAGCCGTCCGCCGCGCTCAACCCCGTCTTCACGGTCGGCTGGCAGATCATGGAGGGCATCCGCGCGCACGCCAAGGTGTCCCGGCGCGAGGCGCGCAAGCGCGCGGTCGACGTGCTCCGGCGCGTCGGCATCCCGGACCCGGAGACCCGGGTCGACCACTACCCGCACCAGTTCTCGGGCGGGCAGAAGCAGCGCGTCGTCATCGCCATGGCGCTCGTGCTCGACCCGGGGCTCATCGTCGCCGACGAGCCCACGACGGCGCTCGACGTCACCGTCCAGGCCGAGATCCTCGACCTCCTGCGCCGGTGCCGCGACGAGTTCGGCACCGCGATCGTGCTCATCACGCACAACATGGGCGTCGTCGCGGACCTCGCCGACCGCGTCGCGGTCATGTACCAGGGCAAGGTCGTCGAGCAGGCACCCGCCCGCGAGCTCTTCGCGGCGCCCCGCGCGGAGTACACGAAGGCGCTGCTCGACTCCGTGCCGCGCGTCGGCGAGGGGACCGCGCGGGCCGAGGCCCGCGCGTCGGCCCGCGCCGCGGGCTGGGAGGACGCGGAGCCCGTGGTGGCGGCGCAGGGGCTGACGGTCACCTACCCGGGCCGGCTGCGCCGCCCGGGCTTCACCGCGGTCGACGACGTCTCGCTCAGCATCCGGCCCGGCGAGGTGCTCGGCCTCGTGGGCGAGTCCGGCTCCGGCAAGACGACGTTCGCGCGGGCCGTGGCAGGTCTCACGCCGGTGACGGGCGGGTCGCTGCGCGTGCTCGGCGTCGAGATGCACGGCGTCAAGGAACGCGAGCTGCGTCCGGTGCGCCCGCGCATCGGCTTCGTGTTCCAGGACCCGGCGACGAGCTTCAACCCGCTCCTCACGATCGCGGACTGCGTGGCGGAGCCGCTCGTCGTGCACGGGCGCGCGGAGTCGCCGCAGGCGGCGCGCGGGCGCGTGGACGAGCTGCTCGAGGCGGTGCAGCTCCCACGGTCGTACGGCGACCGGTTCCCGCACGAGCTCTCCGGCGGACAGCGGCAGCGCGCCTCGCTGGCGCGGGCGCTCGCGCTCGACCCGGAGCTGCTCGTGGCGGACGAGCCGACGTCCGCGCTCGACGTCTCCGTGCAGGCGCGCGTGCTCGAGCTGTTCACCGAGCTCCAGCGCGAGCTGGGCTTCGCGAGCCTGTTCGTGTCGCACGACCTCGCCGTCGTCGACCTGCTCTCGGACCGCATCGCGGTGCTCTACCGCGGGCGGCTCGTCGAGGAGGGCACGGGCGCCGAGGTGCTGGGCAACCCGCGCGAGGAGTACACCCAGCGGCTCCTCGCGTCCCTGCCCGTCCCCGACCCGGTGCTCCAGGCGGAGCGCCGCGACCGGCTCCGCGCCCTCCGCGGGACCTGACCCGGTCCTGACCTGACCCTGGCCCGGACGTGTCCGGTCAGGGCCGGGTCGGGCACGGGGGTGGCTGCCCCTAGCATGTGACTCCGGTCCGTCGAGAACGAGGAGCACCGGTGGTCGCTGCGTACGACATCCTGTTCGGCCTGACCCCGCAGGACGCGGTGGACGGGTCACCGGTCGGGACGGCGGACCTGCTGCCGCCGCCCGTCGCTCCCTGGGGCGAGGCCGCCTGGGGGTGGATCGGCGACGCCGGCCCGGGGATCGAGCCGCGGACGTGGCCGCGGAGCCCGAGCACCGGTCTGCCGATGCGGCACGCGGTCACGCTGCGGCTCCCGGCCGAGTACCAGCGCCGGGGACCCGGGTTCCCGGGCGTGGCGTACTTCCTCGGCGAGGGGCAGTTCGCCGTCGGGCACGACGCGAACGACCCGGAGGACCCGTTCGTGGCGGACCTGCGCGCGGCCCGGGAGCACCCGCGGGCGCTCGTGCTCAGCGACCTCATCGGCCAGCGCTTCGCCCTGCTCTGGCTGACCGAGGAGGAGCTCGCCGCCGGCCCCACCCCCGCCCCGCCCGACACCCGGCGGCCGGGCGAGCACGTCGCGACGGACGAGGGGCAGAACGCGTGGGACCCTCCGCTCGGCACGCGTCGTGGCGAGGACATGACGGTCACCCGGTGGGCCTACCTCGTCCCGAGGGTCGACGACCCGAACGCGGGCGTCGCCCCGGGCCGGGAGGAGGACGGCTGGGTCTCGCCGTGGGACGAGGAGTGGACCGGGTACGCGGAGGGGGAGAGCCCCTGGGCGGACGACCACCTCGGCGGGACGTCGGAGGCGATGGTCGACTCGCTCCCGGGCGACTTCACGCCGCACTACCTGGAGCTGTCCACCCCCACGTGGGGCGTCGACTACGGCAACCGCGAGACCCACCTGGTCGACCTCGAGACGGGCGCTTTCGAGATCGCCTGACCGCCCGGCACGCGAAGCGCGACCGTCACGCGAGGCCGAGCGACTGCTTCCACTCGAGGGGGAGGAGCGCGTACCCGACGAACGCGACGACGTCGAGCAGCGTGTGCGCGACGACGAGCGGCATGACGCGGTGCCGTCCCCAGCGGGACGTGTAGAACCACGAGAAGACGACGCCCATGACGACGTTCCCCACGAACGGGCCGAACCCCTGGTACAGGTGGTACGAGCCGCGCAGCAGCGAGCTCCACACGACGAACTTCACGCGGCCCCAGCCGAGGTCGCGCGTGCGCTCGAACAGGTAGCCGACGGCGATGACCTCCTCGAGCAGCCCGTTCTGGAGGGCGGCGAGGATCAGCACGGGCACGGTCCACCACGCGGCGTTGAGCGCCGACGCCTGGACCTCGACCGTGATGCCGAGCAGGCGCCCGAGCGCGTAGAACCCCAGCCCGGGGATGCCGATCGCGGCGGCGAGCGCGAACCCCCAGCCGACGTCCTTGAGCGGCCGCGACCCGTCGAGCCCGATCGCCCGGACGGCCGAGCGCCCGCGCGCGCTGAGCAGGTACAGCGCGAGCGCGACGGGCAGCACGGCGAAGAAGATGCCGACGAGCTGGTAGGTGAGGTCGAGGTAGGGGCGTGCGGACTGGCTGACGTTGAGGCTCGCGGACTGCTCGCCGAGCGGGGTCCCGGCCGTGAGCCGCGCGACGATGTTGATGATCGCGTAGACCGCCGACTTGCCCAGGCTCAGGCCGAGGACGATCCAGATCTCCGCGCCGATGCGCCGTCGCGTCGCACGGTCGGGGCGCGCGGGGGCGGCGGCTGTGGCGACCGGTGGGGCCGCCGGGCCGGGCACCGGCAGCGGCTCCGGCGCGGTCGCGGAGGTGGAGGTGGTCAGATCGGGCACCGTCCGGTTATAGCACCGGTCGCCGGGAGCGGCCTCGACGTCGCCTGGACGCCCGCTGTCCGCCGAGCACGAGCCTGCTCCGCGCCGACCACGGGGCTCCCGTCGTTCTCGGCCCCAGGACGACAGCATCGTCGTGCTCGGCGGGTCAGCGGGTGGCGCTCCGCCGCCGGTCAGGAGCGGGGTGGGCGCCCCGGGCGGCGAGGCGGGCGGACGTCGCGGGGGAGGCGGCCGGCGTCGTCGAGCGCGCGGCGCAGCAGCATCTCGATCTGTGCGTTGACGCTGCGGAGGTCGTCTCCGGCCCAGCGGGCGAGCGCGTCGTGGACCGCGGGGTCGAGGCGCAGCAGCACGGACTTGCGCTGGGGACGCGGCGCCCGGCCCGTGCCCGACGCGGGCCGCTCACCCTCCGTGGGCGCGTCACCCTCCGGCACGACGCGCGGGTCGTCCGCGGGCACGCCGGGGCCCGACGACGGCTGCTCGCCGTCGCCGGGCGCGTCCGGGGTGCGGGGGGTCACTGGTAGAGCGACCCCGTGTTGACGACGGGCGTCACGCGGCTGTCGCCGCAGAGCACGACGAGCAGGTTGGAGACCATGGTCGCGCGGCGCTCGTCGTCGAGCGTGACGATGTCCTCGGCCTCGAGGCGCGAGAGCGCGTCCTCGACCATGGACACCGCACCCTCGACGATGCGCGACCGCGCCGCGATGATCGCGCCCGCCTGCTGGCGCTGGAGCATCGCCTGGGCGATCTCGGGCGCGTAGGCGAGGTTGGAGATGCGGGCCTCGATGACCTCGACGCCCGCCACGACGACGCGCGCCGCGACCTCGGCCGCGATCTCCGCCGACACGACCTCGGTGGCCCCGCGCAGCGACTGCTCGCCGGCCTCGGCGTCGTCGTAGGGGTGCGACATCGCGACGTGGCGCAGCGCCGACTCCGCCTGGACACGGACGAAGTCGGTGTAGTCCTCGACGGCGAAGCTCGCCTTCGCGGTGTCCGCGACCTGCCAGACGACGATCGCGGCGATGTTGATCGGGTTGCCGTCGGCGTCGTTGACCTTGAGCTCGCTGGTCTCGAAGTTGCGCACGCGGACCGACACGCGCTTGCGCGTCGAGAACGGCACCGTCGCGACGAGGCCGGTGCGCCGGATCGTCCCGAGGTACCGGCCGAAGAACTGGACGACGAGCGTCTGCCCGGGGTTGATGACCTTGACCATCGTGAGCAGGAAGAGGCCGAGCAGGATCGCGACCACGCCGAGCACGGCACCGACCGGGGTCGCGGTCGCGAACAGCGGGATCGACCCGCCGAGGAACGCGAGGACGAGCAGGATCACCAGGCCGCCACCGCCCGCGCCGAGCGACCACGCGGGCTGCTCGGTGACGTCGACGCGCGTGCCGTCGTGGCCGACGGGCCGGCCGGTCGGCTCGCCGCCGACGGACTCCTGCGGGGGTGCTGCGCTCTCGGTCACGGGGCCCGTCCTCTCCTGCGGCCGGCGGCCGCGCACGTCGTGTATAGCAAAGTGATATCACATTAGCGACCGTCCCGTCGATGGCGCCGGCCGGCCCGTCGAAGCCCCGGCCCGAGGGGGTTGCGCGATCGGCACCGCCCGTGCGACTCTACAAACAGGTTTGCAGCACAAAGTAGTTTCCAGGATCCCGAGGGGACATCATGACCACGGACCACGGCGACGTCCCTCGCGACGGAGCTGCCGCCGAGCCCGACGAGCCGGCCCTCGACGTCGCCGAGACGCTCCGCCTCATCCGCGAGCAGCAGGACCGCGCGCGGGACGCGACCGAGCCCGACGCCCGCCTGCTCTTCCTCGCGTGGGGCGTCGCCTGGCTCGTCGGCTACCTGTGCCTCTGGGCGAGCGCCGTGCACGGCGGCGCGGGGACCGGGAGCATGGTGGGCGCGCAGCCCGAGCCCTGGGCGTTCTGGGTCTTCTTCAGCCTCATCGCGGCGGCCATCGCGTTCACGATCGTCCACACCGTCACGCGCACGGTCGGCACCCGCGGCGTCAGCGCCCGGCAGGGGACCCTGTACGGCTGGTCGTGGACCCTCGGCTTCGTGTCCTACGGCTTCGTCCTCGGCGGCCTCGCCCGGGCCGGGGCGTCCGAGGAGGTCATGGCCCTGGCCAGCAACGCGTTCGCGTGCGTCGTCGTCGGCCTGCTCTACCTCGGGGGCGGCGTCGCGTTCTGCGAGCAGCGGCTCTACGCCGTCGGGGTCTGGATCCTGCTGGTCGCCGGGGTCGCGACGATCGCCGGCCTCCCGCTCACCTATCTCGTCATGGGCGCGCTGGGCGGCGGAGGCTTCCTCGTCATGGCCGTCGTCGAGCACGTCCTCAAGGTCCGACGGCGCCGCCTCGCCGCCGGCACCCCGCCCGCCCCGGTGGCGGGGGAGGGCGCGGCCGATGCCTGACACCGAGCTCGACCCCGTCATCCACGCCCCGGCGCGGCTACGCGTCGTCGCGACGCTCGCCACCCTCCCGACCGGGGACGAGCTGTCGTTCCCCAAGCTCCAGAAGCTTCTCGACATGACCGCCGGGAACCTCTCGACCCATCTGCGCAAGCTCGAGGACGCGGGCTACGTGTCCGTCACCAAGACCCACGAGGGCCGCACCCCGGCCACCTACCTCGCCCTCACCGCCCGCGGTCGCGTGGCGTTCGAGGACTACACGACCGCCCTGAACACCCTCCTGAAGGGAGCCGCAGGATGAGCACCGACCACGCCCAGCACGCCGCCCCGACCACCCGGCCCGACCCCGCGCCGTCGGGCACCGACCACGCCCGACCGGTGGTGACCGCCGACCACGTGACCCGCCGCTTCGGCACGGTCGTCGCGCTCGACGACGTGTCGCTGACCGTGGGGGCGGGCGAGCTCGTCGGTCTGCTCGGCCCGAACGGGGCCGGGAAGTCGACGCTGCTCTCCCTGATCAGCGGTCAGCGCAAGCCCGACGCGGGGACGGTCCGCCTGCTCGGCGGCGACCCCCGCGACGCGCGCAGCCGCGTCGGCCTCGGCCTCACGCCGCAGGAGACGGGCCTGCCCGCGACGCTCAAGGTGCGCGAGGTCGTCGACTTCGTCGCCGGCCACTACCCCGACCCCGTCCCGACGGCGGAGCTGCTCGACCAGTTCGGGCTCGCCGAGCTCGCGGGCCGCCAGACGGGCGCGATGTCCGGCGGGCAGAAGCGCCGCCTCGCCGTCGCGCTGTCCCTCGTGGGCCGACCGCGCGTCGTCCTGCTCGACGAGCCGACGACGGGCCTCGACGTGAGCGCCCGCCAGGCGCTGTGGGACGCGATCCGCTCGTACCACGCGGACGGCGGCACGGTCCTCCTGACGAGCCACTACCTGGAGGAGGTGCAGGCGCTCGCGCAGCGCGTCGTCGTCATCGACCAGGGCGTGGTCAAGGCGGACGACTCGCTCGACGCGATCCTGCGGCGCGTGTCGCTGCGGCGCGTCGTCGTCGGGTCGACGGCCGACCTCGCCGACCGGCCCGGCGTCGTGCGCTCCGACCGCCTCGGCGACGGCCGCCAGGAGCTCTACACGCCCGACGCCGACGCGCTCGTGCGCGAGCTCGTCACCTCGGGCGTCGACTTCCACGACCTCGAGATCCGGGGCGCGAGCCTCGAGGAGGCGTTCGAGCAGATGGTCGCGCGCGACGCGGCCCCGACGACGGAGGCGCGAGCACGATGACCACCACGACCACCCGGGGCGCCGCACCTGCCGCCGCGTTGCCCGGCCCCCTGCGCCTCACCTGGCTGCACCTCAAGTACCAGTTCCTCGAGACGGTGCGCGTGCCCGTCGCCGTGCTGGGCAACCTGCTGTTCCCCGCGCTCGCGATGTTCTTCTTCGTCGTGCCGCAGGAGGCGACCGCCGGCAACCCCGTGGCCGCGACCACGGCCGTCGCCTCGCTCGGCCTGTTCGCGATCTGCTCCGCGAGCCTCTTCACCTACGGGCTCGGCGTCGCGGAGGACCGCCAGCTCCCGTTCGACCCGTTCGTGCGCTCGCTGCCCGCCGGCCCAGCGCCTCGCATGGCGGCGCGCGTGCTCAACGGCGGCATCTTCTCGCTGTTCGGTCTCGTGCCGCTCATCCTCATCGGCTGGCTGTTCACGTCGGCGACGGTGACGTGGAGCCAGCTCCTGGCGGGCGTCGGGACAGTCCTGCTCGTGTCCGTGCCGTTCGTGCTGCTCGGCATGGCGATCGGGTACTCGCTGTCCGCGAAGGCGGCGCTGCCGGTCGTGCAGGTGATCCTCTTCCCGCTCGCGTTCGCCGGTGGCCTGTTCCTCCCGCCGTTCCTCTTCCCCCCGTGGCTGGACGCGATCTCGATGGCCACGCCGACCCGCGCCGGTCGTGACCTGCTCGTCCAGGCCCTCACCGGCGAGCCGGCGTACGCGGGTGCGTGGTTCGTGCTCCTCGGCTGGACGGTGCTGTTCGCCGCCCTCGCCGTCGGCGCCTACCGCCGCGACGAGGGCCGCCGCTTCCGCTGACCCCTACGCGTCGAGCACGACATGAGGGTCGTCATCCCGAGGATGACGACCCTCATGTCGTGCTCGACGGCGGGTGGTGGCGTGCTCGGCGCGGGACGGTCGGGTCAGGCGGCGCGGCTCAGGCGCAGCGAGTTCCCGACGACGAGCACGGAGCTCGCGGCCATCGCGGCCCCCGCGATCATCGGGTTGAGCAGACCCGCCGCCGCGAGCGGGATCGCCGCGACGTTGTACGCGAACGCCCAGAACAGGTTCTGCTGGATGATCCGCAGCGTCCGGCGCGAGAGCCGGATCGCCGTCGCGGCGCTGCGCAGGTCGCCGCGCACGAGCGTGAGGTCGCTCGCCTCGATCGCCACGTCGGTCCCCGTGCCCATCGCGAGCCCGAGGTCCGCCGTCGCGAGCGCGGCGGCGTCGTTCACGCCGTCCCCGACCATCGCGACGACGCGGCCCTCGCGCTGGAGCCGCGCGACGACGTCGACCTTCTGGTCCGGCAGCACGCGCGCGACCACGTCCGTCTCCGCGATCCCGACGGCGCGCGCCGCCTCGCGGGCCGCGCCCTCGCCGTCGCCCGTGAGCAGGTAGGGCCGCAGGCCGAGGTCCTTCAGCTCGGCGACGGCCTCGGCCGACGTCGGCTTCACCGGGTCGCGCAGCACGAGCACCGCGCGCGCCCGGCCGTCCCACGCGACGACGACGGCGCTCGCCCCCGTCATCTCGGCGGCGGCGAACGCGTCGTCGAGCGCAGGGTCGCTCGTGACACCCTCGCGCGCGAGCCACGACGGCTGCCCGACGAGCACGCGCCGCGCGGTGAGCCCCCCGCCCTCGCCGAGCGAGAGACCGGAGTGCGCGGTGCGGACGACGGCCTCGACCCCGCCGCCCGGGGCGCTGCGGAAGTCGAACGCCTGGAGCGAGCCGATCGCGACGCCGTCGGCCCCCACGGGTACGTCCCCGCCGGCCGAAGCCGGGTCCGCGGCCACGTCGCGCGCGGCCGTCGTGATCGCCCGGGCGATCGGGTGCTCGCTCAGCGCCTCGACCGCGCCCGCGTGCCGCAGGGCGTCGCGCGCGTCGTCGACGCCCTCGCGCGACCTGTCGGCGTCTCGTGGCGCCGGAGCGCGACCGTCCGGTGACAGCTCGTCCAGCGGCACGGTGCCCGACGGCGTCACGACCGCCTCGAGCGCCATCGCACCCTGGGTGACCGTGCCGGTCTTGTCGAGCACGACCGTGTCCACGCGCCGCGTCGACTCCAGGATCTCCGGGCCCTTGATGAGCACGCCGAGCTGCGCGCCCCGGCCGGTCCCGACGAGGAGGGCCGTCGGCGTCGCCAGACCGAGCGCGCACGGGCACGCGATGATGAGCACCGCGACCGCGGCCGTGAACGCGAGCTGCGTCCCCGCGCCCGCGAGCAGCCAGCCGACGAGCGTCGCGACCGCGAGCGCCAGCACGACCGGCACGAACACCGCCGAGATCCGGTCCGCGAGCCGCTGCACCGGAGCCTTGCCCGTCTGCGCCTGCGTGACGAGCCGCCCGATCTGCGCGAGCGTCGTCTCCTCGCCCACGCGCGTCGCGCGGACGAGCAGCGCGCCCGCCGCGTTGACCGTCGCGCCCGTCACGTCGTCGCCCGGGCCGACGTCCACCGGCACCGGCTCGCCCGTGAGCAAGGACGTGTCGACCGCGCTCGACCCCTCCAGCACCACGCCGTCCGTCGCGACCTTCTCGCCCGGCCGCACGACGAACACGTCCCCCACCGCGAGATCCGCGACCGGGACGCGCTCGGTGACCCGCGCGCCGTCGGCACCCGTGCGGGGAGAGCCGTCCGGCCCGAGCACCACGCGCTCCGCGTCCTTCGCGCCCAGCTCGAGCAGCGACCTCAGCGCGTCGCCCGCGCGCCGCTTCGACCGGTGCTCCGCGTACCGGCCGGCGAGCAGGAACGTCGTGACGACGGCCGCGACCTCGAAGTACAGCTCCGGCGGTCCCATCGTGTCGCGGGACGGGACGAGCGTGGGCTGCATCCGCATCCCCGGTTCGCCCGCTCCGCCGAGCAGCAGTGCCCACAGCGACCACAGCGTCGCCGCGACCACGCCGAGCGAGACCAGCGTGTCCATCGTCGACGCCCCGTGTCGCGCCGCGCGGAACGCCGCCGTGTGGAAGGGCCACGCGCCCCACGTGACGACCGGCAGCGCGAGCGCCGCGACCACCCACTGCCACCCCGTGAACTGCAGTGCGGGGATCATCGAGACCGCGACCACCGGCACGGTGAGGACGGCCGCGACCCGCAGGCGCTGCAGCAGCACGGCACCCCGGTCGGGCGAGGTGGAGCCCTGGTCCTGGGAGGCAGGACCGTGGTCACGTTCCGTGGTGGGGCGGCCGGAGGCGCTCGGGTCGGGTCCGGCGGCCGCGGCGTCCGTCCCGCCTTCTGCCGAGGCAGATCCCAGGTCGGCGGAGGCTGAATCCTGGTCCGCCGCGGTCGAGCCCTGGTCTGCGGGGGTGAGGTCGCGGCGGGTCGTGACCCGGGCGGTGTAGCCGGCCTTCTCGACGGCGGCGACGAGGTCGGCGTCGGTGACGTCGGACGTGAGGGCGACGTGCGCGTTCTCGAGCGGGAGGTTCACGGTGGCGGTGACGCCGTCGACGCGGTTGAGCCGCTTCTCGACGCGCGCGACGCACGACGCGCAGGTCATGCCCTCGATCGCGAGGTCGACCTCGGCGAACGGTCGCCCCGCGTCGTCGCCCGGAGGGGTGGCGGCCGTCGTGGTGGGCGTGGGCTGGGCGGTCATGCGGGTGACTCCTCGACGGGTGCTCCGGCGTCGGGCCGGGAAAGAGCTGTCAGCACCCCACGAGCACGGGGACCCGCGGGGTGCTGACCGGTTGTGAGCGGGTCAGGCGCGCGGCGGGACCTGGAGGTCGTAGGTCTTCGTCGCCGGGGTGGCGTCGCCGGTGGACGTGCTCGGGGCCGTACCGCAGCCGCACGCGCACGCGTGCGCCTCCTGCTTCTCGGCGGCCTGCTCGGCGTACTGGGCGGCCAGCGCGTCCTCCTGGACCTCGACCGACGTGACCTCGTAGCCGGCCTCGTCCACGGCCTCGCGCAGCGCGGCCTCGTCGAGCGGGTCGTCGGAGAAGACCGTGACCTCGGACGCGCCGCCGACGCGCAGCTCGACGCTCACGTTCTCGACGCCGGAGACGGCCTCGAGGTCCTTGGTGACGTGCGCGACGCAGTTGCCGCAGGTCATGCCGGTGACGCCCAGGGTGGTGACGGTGCTCATGGTGCTCCTCGGTGGTGGGGTGGGTCAGCTGCGGACGAGGCGGGCGATGGCGTCGGCGGCCTCCTTGACCTTGGCCGCGCCCTCCTCCTCGGACTGGCGGGCCGCGTCGACGACGCAGTGGCCGAGGTGGTCCTCGACGAGACCGATGCTCACGGCCTGGAGCGCCTTCGTGACGGCGGAGACCTGCGTGAGGATGTCGATGCAGTAGACGTCCTCGTCGATCATGCGGGCGATGCCTCGGACCTGGCCCTCGATGCGGCGCATGCGCTTGAGGTACGCCTCCTTGTCGGACGCGTAGCCGTGCGGACCGGTGTGGGC
Source organism: Cellulosimicrobium sp. NPDC057862 (assembly GCF_042797035.1). NCBI lineage: Bacteria > Bacillati > Actinomycetota > Actinomycetes > Micrococcales > Promicromonosporaceae > Cellulosimicrobium > Cellulosimicrobium sp. NPDC057862. Next base: position 157,720 of record NZ_JBHVMH010000003.1, on the reverse strand, counting down.
CGCGTGCTCGTGCTCGACGGCGGGGGCCTCGGTGGTGTCGGTCATGCTCTCCTCCTCGTCCAGGCGCGGTGCCGCGACCGCGGGTCGATCGTCGTCTATACCCCACCAGGGTAACTGATGGATACCCCCCAAGGGTACGTCGCTCTCGTCGCACGACGGCGACGGTCGTGACACTCGTCATGCCCACGCGATGACGGGTCCACCTCCCGCGGTGAGCGGGCGCACTGTCGGCGGCCCCGCGCCGCCGAGAGGCTGGAGGCACCCACTACGAGAGGCGCACCATGACCGACATCGTCACCGGGCTCCAGGAGCTCACCCAGGGCCTTCCGCCCCTGCTGCGCTGGGTCGGAGTCCTCCTGGCGGGCGCGATCCCGTACGTCGAGGCCGAGGGGGCCGCGATCCTGGGGGTCGTCGCCGGGGTGAACCCCGTCGTCGCGATCCTCGCCGCCGTGGTCGGCAACGCGATCGCCCTCGCGCTCGTCGTCTGGCTGATCGGCGCCGCCCGCACCGGCGTCACGCGCGGGCGCGCCGCGGAGCAGTCGCCCAAGCGGCAGCGGATGCGGCAGGTGTTCGACCGGTACGGCGTGCCGGGCGTGAGCCTCCTCGGGCCCCTGCTCCTGCCGAGCCACGTCACCGCGGCCGCCATGGTCGGGTTCGGCGCGCCACGCGCTCGCGTCTTCGCGTGGGGGGTCGCCGCGGTGACGGCCTGGGCCGTCGTGCTCGGCGTCCTGGTGCACCTCGGCGTGAGCGCGGCCGTCGCCTGACGGCCCGCCGAGCCTGCCCGACGGCGGCTCGCGCGCCGCTCGCGCGGCCGTGGGTCACGCTGCTGTCACGGGCTCATCACGATTGCGGCGCTCACCGCGCGAGGCCGCCGGAGCGCCCCTAGCCTCCCAAGCATGGGCAGGGGAACCGGGGCAGGACGGGCGGTCCGCGCGACGGTCGTCGCGCTCGCGCTGGCGGGCGGGGCGGTCGTCGCGGCACCGCCCGCCGTCGCGTGCGCGTGCGGCGGTCTCGTCGACGGGCCCGCGTACGACACGTCGGTCTCGCAGGAGACGGCCGTGCTCCAGTGGGACGGCACGACCGAGACGATGCTGCTCGAGCTCGACGCGCTGTCCAACGCCCCGGAGGTCGGGCTGCTGCTGCCGACACCCGCGCCGGCCGAGGTCGCGCTCGCCGACCCGCAGGTCTTCCGCGAGCTCGACGACCTCACGCAGCCCCGCGCCGTCGTCTCCGACTACCGGTGGTGGCCCGAGCTGGGGTTCGGCGCGGCAGGTGCCGACGGGGCCGGCGCCGCGCCGGGCGTCGCGGTGCTCGACGAGGTCCGGCTCGGCCCGCTCGACGTCACGACGCTCGCGGCGACGGACCCGGGCGAGCTCGGGGCGTGGCTCACGGAGCGAGGGTTCCAGCTTCCCGAGTCGATCCAGACCGCGCTCGCGCCCTACGTGAGCGAGGGCTGGTCGTTCGTCGCGGCCCGGCTCGCGCCGGAGGAGGCGGCCGCGTTCGACGGGACGCTGCAGCCCCTGCGCGTCACGTTCGCGAGCGGGTCGCTCGTCTACCCCATGCGCATGTCCGTCGTCGCGGACGACACCCAGAGCACGCGCACGTACGTCCTGGGCGACCACCGGGTCGACCGCACCGACGCGACGGCCGCGGCGCAGGAGCCCACCGTGCGGTTCGCGGGGCGCGTCGACCCGGCGTCGGTGAGCTCCGACGAGCTCGCCGCGCTCCTCGCCGCCGGCAGCTTCGTCACGTCGCACGAGCAGGTCTTCACCGACCCGGGGACGGAGATCGTCTCCGACTTCGCCTTCGAGCAGGCCGCGGCCGACGTCGCCTACGCGCCGACCTTCGCCGTCGTGGCCGACAAGCGGATCGGCCCGTTCTTCGCCGGTCCCGTCCTCGCGTTCACGGCGGTGCTGGCGCTCGCCGCCCTCGTGGTCTGGTCCGGCCGACGGCGGCGCGCACCCGCGCCGGCCCTCGCGCCGCGACCCGCGCGGGCGTGACCGTTCGGCACGAGCGGGCGAAACGCGCGCTTCGCCGCGACACGCGGGATTTCTGGGTGTTCCATGGAGGCGAAGCGGGAGGCGACACAGGCCCCAGGCCGCCGGTGAGCCGGCCCGTCACCTAGCACGGGGAGTGACCATGACGACGCAGGACCCGATCCTCACCGCCTTCTCCAGCACCGCGAAGCAGGTCTGGTACTGGCCAGTGCTCCGCGGCGTGCTCGCCATCCTCTTCGGCATCATCGCGCTCGCGTGGCCGGACAAGACCGCGGCCGTGATCATCTGGGTGATCGGCATCTTCGCGGTCGTCGACGGCATCGTCGAGATCATCGAGGGCATCCGGCGCCGCGGCACGGGCAGCGGCACCGCGTTCCTCGTGACCATGGGCGTGCTCAGCCTCGCCGTCGGCATCGTGCTGCTCGTGTGGCCGGGCAAGACCGCGATCGTCCTCACGTGGATCGTCGGGTTCTGGGCCGTCGTCTACGGCCTGTTCCAGACCGTCGCGAGCCTCGACCTGCGCAAGGTCCCCGGCAGCGGGTGGGGCTGGGGCGTCTTCGCCGGCATCCTGGGCCTCGTCTTCGGCCTGCTCGTGCTGTTCAACGTCAATGCCGGCCTGGTGTCGATCGTCTGGATCCTCGCGATCTTCGCGATCCTCTGGGGCGTCATGCTCATCGCGTTCGGCGTCCAGATCCGCTCGCTCGGCAGGCAGGCGGGCAAGGCCGCGACCTACTGACGCGCGGCGGCCGCCCCCGGGGTCCGGGCGGGGGCGGCCGCCCGAGTCAGGCCGGGGTCGCCTCCGCGGCGGCGCGGGCGGCCGCGGGGAAGGCGTCGAGGATGCGGGCCACCGCGGCGTCGTCGTGGGCCGCGGAGACGAACCACGCCTCGAACACCGACGGCGGGAGGCTCACGCCCGCGTCGAGCATCGCGTGGAAGAACGCCCGGTACCGGAACGTCTCCTGCGCCTGGGCCTGCGCGTAGTCGCGCACGCCGGCGCTCGCCGCGAGGTCGCCGAAGAACACCGAGAAGAGCGAGCCCGCGCGCTGCACGCGGTGCGGGACGCCCGCGACGTCGAGCGCCGAGCCCACGGCCGACGACAGCACGCCCGCCACCTCGTCCACGCGCGCGTACACGGCGTCGTCGGCGAGGCGCAGCGTCGCGAGGCCCGCCGCGACCGCGACCGGGTTCCCGGACAGCGTGCCCGCCTGGTAGACGGGCCCGAGCGGCGCGAGCTGGTCCATGACGGTCGCCGGGCCGCCGACCGCGGCGACCGGCATCCCGCCGCCCACGACCTTGCCGAACGTGAACAGGTCCGGCGTGTATCCGTCCGCGCCCTGGCCGCGCAGCACCGCGTTCTCCAGCCCCCACCAGCCGCTCGGCCCGACCCGGAAGCCCGTGAGCACCTCGTCGAGGATCAGCAGCGCGCCGTGCGCGGCCGTGATGCGGCGCAGGCCCTCGTTGAAGCCCTCCGCGGGCGGGACGACGCCCATGTTCGCGGGCGACGCCTCGGTGATGACGGCCGCGATCTCGGAGCCGCGCTCCGCGAAAGCCGCCTCGACGGCGGCGAGGTCGTTGTACGGGAGCACGAGCGTCTCGGCCGCCGTCGCCTCGGTGACCCCGGCCGAGCCGGGCAGGGCGAGCGTCGCGACGCCGGAGCCGGCCTCGGCGAGCAGCGCGTCCACGTGCCCGTGGTAGCAGCCGGCGAACTTCACGACGACGTCGCGCCCGGTCACGCCGCGCGCGAGGCGGACCGCGGTCATGGTCGCCTCGGTGCCCGTCGACACGAGGCGCACGCGCTCCGCGGCGGGGACCCGACGGCGGATCTCCTCCGCGAGCTCGACCTCGCCGAGCGTCGGCGCGCCGAAGGACAGCCCGCGGGCCGCGGCCTCCTGGACCGCCCCTACGACGTCCGGGTGCGCGTGGCCGAGCAGCGCCGGGCCCCACGAGCACACGAGGTCCACGTACTCGCGCCCCGCGACGTCGGTGACGTACGGGCCGCGGGCCGAGGCCAGGAACCGCGGGTCGCCGCCGACGGACCCGTACGCGCGGACGGGCGAGCTCACGCCCCCCGGCAGCACGCCCTGCGCGCGCACGAACGCGGCGTGGTTGTCCGCCCCGCCCGCACCCGGCGCGCCGAACAGCGCCGCGTGCTCCGCCTGGACCGCCTCGGCCGTCCCGAAGCCTCCGGTGTCCGTCATGCCCGCGTCCTTCCGTCGTTCTCGTCCAGCCAGCCCGCGAGCTCCGTCGCCCAGTACGTGAGGATCACGTCCGCGCCGGCGCGCTTGATGCCCAGCACCGACTCCGTGATCGCGCCGCGCCGGTCGATCCAGCCGTTCGCGGCGGCGGCCTCGATCATCGCGTACTCGCCCGACACCTGGTACGCCGCGACCGGCACCGGCGACATCTCCGCGACGGCCGCGAGCACGTCCAGGTACGACCCGGCGGGCTTGACCATGACCAGGTCCGCGCCCTCGGCGAGGTCGAGGTCGGCCTCGCGCAGGCCCTCGCGCGCGTTGCCCGCGTCCATCTGATAGGTGCGGCGGTCGCCCTGGAGCGCCGAGTCCACGGCCTCGCGGAACGGGCCGTAGAACGCGCTCGCGTACTTCGCGGAGTAGGCGAGGATGCCCACGTCGTCGAACCCCGCGGCGTCCAGCGCCTCGCGGATCACGCCGACCTGGCCGTCCATCATCCCGGACGGCGCGACGACGTCCGCGCCCGCGCGCGCCTGCGCGACGGCCATCGACGCGTAGCGGTCGAGCGTCGCGTCGTTGTCGACGACGACGCCCCCGTCTCGACCCTCGGCCAGCACGCCGCAGTGCCCGTGGTCGGTGAACTCGTCGAGGCACGTGTCCGCCATGACGACCGGCCCTCCGCCCGCGTGCTCGCGCGCCGCCTCGACCGCGATCCGGATGCCGCGCTGCAGGATGCCGTCCTCGGCGTCCGCCTGCGTACCCGTCGCGTCGCGCTCGGCGGGGATGCCGAAGAGCATGATGCCGCCGACCCCGGCGCGCGCGGCGTCGCGCACGGCGTCCGCGAGCGTCGCCTCGGTGTGCTGCACGACGCCGGGCATCGACGAGATGGGGCGCGGCGCGTCCAGGCCCTCCTTGACGAACAGCGGCAGCACGAGGTCCGACGCGTGTACGCGTGTCTCGGTGACGAGCCGCCGCACGCGCGGGCTCGTGCGCAGGCGGCGCGGCCGGTGGTGGCCGACGGGAAGCGGGTGGGTCACGAGGGATCTCCTTCGTCGGTCGGGTCGACGGCGTCGGTCGGGTCGGCTGCCGGGGGTGCGACCGCGTCGCCCGACAGGACGGTGGTGAGCGCGGCGGCGAGCGCGGCGTCGGTCGGGCGCGCGGCCACCGCGTCGAGCCGCAGCCCGACGGCGCGAGCCGCCCGGGCGGTCGGGTCGCCGATCGCGACGCCCGCGACGTCGGCGCGCGGGCCGAGTTGGCCCGCGATCTCGCGCGCGACGCTCCCCGAGGTCAGCACGACGGCGTCCACCTCTCCCGCGAGCCAGGCCGCGACGACGTCCGGCGCGAGGGCGTGCGTGACGGAGCGGTAGACGGTGACGACGTGCGGGACGTACCCGAGGTCGTGCAGGCCGTCGTGCATCGTCGGCGCGGCGAGGTCTCCCTGCGGGAGCAGCACCAGGCCTCTGCCTCGCGAGGTAGAGGCCTGGTTCCCCGAGGTAGAGGCTCGGTTCGGCGAGGTCGAGGCGTGGTCGGTCGAGGCGAGGGCCGCGAAGTCGGCGACGAGGCCGCGGGCCGAGTTCTCGGCCGGCTCGAGGTCGACCTGGATGCCGACGGCCTCGAGGCCGCGGCGGGTCGCGGGGCCGACGGCGGCCCAGCGGGACCGGCGAGCGGCGTCGCCGAGGTCGACGCCCTCGCGGGCGGCGCTCGCGACGAGCTCGTCGATCGCGTTGACGCTCGTCACGACGACCCAGGCGAAGTCGCCGTGGGCGAGGCGGGCGACGGCGCCGTCCACGGGGGCGGTGTCCTCGACCCGGGCGCGCTCGATCGCGGGGCTGACCAGGACGCGCGCGCCGGCGTCGCGGAGCGTCGCCGCGAGCCGGGCGGCGCGCTCGGGCGCGCGGGGGACGAGGACCGTGCGCCCGGTGAGCGGCGGGCTCGCGCCGCGCCGGGTCGACGCCGGCCCGGCAACCTCGGCGTCGGCGCGCGGGCTCGTCCGCGCAGGCGGGGGCGGCACGACGGGCGCGGGGCCGCGCGACGGGTCGCGCAGGGGGCCCGGGCTCATTCCGCCTCGCCGCGGTAGCCGCCGTCGCGGAGCTGCTCGCGCGCGGTCTCCACGGCGCGCTCGGGCGACGGGGCGGCGTCGGCGGCCGGGGCCGGTCCTGGCACCGACCCGGCCGCCCCGGCACCGGCTCCCGTCTCACGGAGCGGGGCGAGGCGGGCGGCACCGTCGGCGAGGAGCGCGTCGGCGACGCGCGCGCCGAGCGCGCGTGCGGCGTCGTCCCGGGCGTCCTGCGACGGCGCGCCGACCGGGACCGTCGTGCGGCCGGAGTGCGTGAGCTGCTCGGCGCCGTCGACCCGGGCGACGACGGCCGTCAGCGCGATCTCGCCGTCCTCGACCAGGGCGTGCGCGCCGACCGGCGCGGCGCAGCCGGCCTCGAGACGCGCGAGGAGCGACCGCTCGGCGAGCACGGCGAGGCGCGTCGGCTCGTGGTCGAGGTCGTGCAGGGCACGCGCGAGCACGGGGTCGTCGAGCGACGTCGTGCGCACCTCCACCGCGAGCGCGCCCTGCCCGGCGGCGGGCGCCATGATCGCGGTGTCGACGACCTCGGACACCGCGTCGAGCCGGCCGAGCCGCGCGAGTCCCGCGTAGGCGAGCACCACGGCGTCGAGGTCGGCGTCCGGGCCGAGCGCGCGGGCCAGGCGGGTGTCGACGTTGCCGCGGATGTCCACGACGTCGAGGTCGGGCCGCACGGAGCGGAGCTGCGCGGCCCGGCGCGGCGACCCGGTGCCCACGCGGGCACCGCGCGGGAGCGTCGCGATGGTGAGGCCGCCGCGCGCGCACAGCACGTCGCGCGGGTTCTCGCGCTCCGGCGTCACGACGGTCAGGCCGGGGGCGGGCTCGGTCGGCAGGTCCTTGAGCGAGTGGACCGCGACGTCGCAGCGGCCGTCGAGCAGCGCCTCGCGCAGCGCGGTGACGAACACGCCGGTGCCGCCCATCTGGGCGAGCGACCCGGTGAGGACGTCGCCGTCGGTGCGGATGCGCACGATCTCGACGTCCCGGCCGGTCAGCTCCTCGAGGCGTCGGGCGACGTGGCCGGTCTGGGTGGTCGCGAGGGCGCTGCCGCGCGTGCCCACGCGGAGGGGAGGGGTACCTGCAGGGCTCACGGTCCCAGTCTCTCCCCACTTCGGCGGTGCACGGAAATGCGCACGTCACGGTGGGGGAAATGCGGACGGGAGTGACGTGGTCCTGACGCTCGGTCAGGAACGTCCCGACAATGTGTCAGGACAATTCCTGAGGAATTGCCGAACCCCTTTCTCGGGATTCCGGTAAGGATTACCTCACTCCACCACGGCGAGGCCGCGCGCGCATTCCTGCGCGTGCCCGACGATCGCCGCGAGCCCCGTGCCCGCGATCCAGCCCCCGGTCACGGCGAGCCCGGGGACGGCGTCCACGCGCGCGACGAACGCCGCGACCTCGCGCCGGAACGCGGGGGTCGGCGGGGGGAGCGCGCCGTTCCAGCGCGTCACGACGTGCCCGAGCACGCGACCGTGCAGGTCCACGCCGAACAGCCGCGAGGCGTCGGTGACGACCCGGTCGAGGTCGGGCTCCGTCGTCGCGCCGATGCGTCCGTAGCTGAGCCGCACCACGTGGTGGCCCGGTCCGACGGCGCCGCGCACGCGGTCGCGCAGCCACGGCCACTTGGCGGTCGAGTGGGTCAGCGCCTTGGCCTCGACGTCCGACGGCGGAGCGGCGCGGCCCGCGTCCCGGTGCGGCGGCGCGACGAGCAGGCCGGTCCCGCGCGGCGCGTCGTCGAGCTCGGGCGCGCGGAGGAGGAGCGTGACGAGGCGGACGTCCGCGCCGGGCTCCGGGTCCGGCAGCAGGTCCGCCGCGGTGCCGACGAGCGGGCCGAGCGCGTCGACCAGCGCGGGGGTCGTCACGACGAGCCGCGGCGCGGCGAGCTCGAGCGGCCCGTCGGGCGTCTGGGCACGGACGGCCCAGGAGCCAGAGGTCGCTCCGTCGCCGGACGGCTCACGGCTCGGATCCCGCCGGGCGATCTCCGTGACCTCCTGGCGCAGCCGCACGTCGGTGCCTGCCGCGAGCTCCTCGACGAGCCGGTGCATGCCGCCGTCGATGCCACGCACGGCCGAGCCCGCGGGCGCGAGCGCGCGCAGCGACGCGACGGCGCGCGCGAGCGACCCCTCGCGCTCGAACGCCTCGCGGAGCCCCGGCGCGACCGCGGCGACGTCCAGCCGGTCGAGCGGGGCCGAGTGCACACCGGCAGCCACGGGCGCGACGAGGCGCTCCGTGACGCGAGCCCCCATGCGCGAGCGCGCGAACGTCTCGAGCGTGCGCAGGTCCGTGAAGCGGCGGGGCAGGACGCGGTCGAGGCTCGCGCGCAGGGCCCCGCCGACGCCGACCGCGCGGCGTACGTCAGGGGACCACGGGTGGGCCGGGATGCCGAGCACGCCCGCTCGGGGCAGCGGGTAGGCGCGGCCGGCGGCGTAGCCCCAGGCGCCCGCACCCGACGGCTCGACGACGTCGAGGCCGAGCGCGGCGACGAGGTCGCCGACCGCCGCGCCCCGGGCCGCGAAGGACTCTGCGCCCAGGTCGACGTGGACGCCGTCGAGGCCGGGCAGGTCACCGCCGCGGACGGGCCCGCCGGGGACGTCCGCGGCCTCGAGCACGGCGACGCGCAGGCCCTGCTCGCGCAGGGTCCGGGCCGCGGTGAGCCCCGCGACCCCCGCGCCGACGACGACCGCGTCCACCTCCTCGGGGACGGCCCCGGGGGAGGTGCGGGACGTCGTCGGCTCGGTGCTCACCGTCGGGTCGCCTCCTCGTGCGCGTCGTCCTGTCCCGTCCAGTCTGCGCCGAGCGCGTGGACCAGGCCGACGACACGCGTGAGGACGTCCGGGTCGGTGTCCGGCGGGACGCCGTGGCCGAGGTTCACCACGTGCCCGGGCGCGGTGCGCCCGCGCCGCACGACGTCGCGCACGTGCGCCTCCAGGACGTCCCACGGCGCGGCGAGCAGGGCGGGGTCGATGTTGCCCTGGACCGGGACGGGGGCGTGCCCGTCGGCGAGGAGCCGGGCGGCGTCATCGAGCGGCGTGCGGTAGTCGACGCCCACGGCGACGTCGCGCACCCCGGCCGCGGTGACGGCGTCGCGCATCGCGGGCAGCAGGTGGCCGGTGCCGGTGCCGAAGTGCACGACCGGCACGGCGAGGTCGGCGACGTGCGACAGCGCGCGCGTGCTCGCCGGGGCGGCGCCCGTCGCGTAGTCCGCGAGGGAGAGCGAGCCTGCCCAGGAGTCGAAGAGCTGGGCGGCGCTCGCGCCCGCCTGGACCTGCGTGCGCAGGAACGTGCCGGTGAGGTCCGCGGCCCAGTCGACGAGGCGCTGCCACGTCTCCGGGTCGCCACGCAGCAGCGCGCGGGCCGCGAGGTGGTCGCGCGACGGCCGTCCCTCGACGAGGTAGGCCGCGAGCGTGAACGGCGCGCCCGCGAACCCGATGAGCGGCGTCGAGCCGAGCGCGTCGACGGTCAGCGCGACGGCCTCCCGGATCGGGGCGAGCGACTCCTCGGTGAGCTCGGTCTCGACGAGGCGCGCGACGTCGTCGGGCGTCCGGTACGCCTGGCCCATGACGGGGCCGACGCCCGGGGCGATGTCGACCGCGACGCCCGCGAGCCGCAGCGGCACGACGATGTCGGAGAAGAAGATGCCCGCGTCCACGCCGTGGCGGCGCACCGGCTGGAGCGTGATCTCCGAGGCGAGGTCCGGGCGCAGGCACGAGTCGAGCATGCTCACGCCCTCGCGCGCCGCGCGGTACTCGGGGAGCGACCGGCCCGCCTGGCGCATGAACCACACCGGTGTGATTTCCGGGCGATTTCCGGTCGTGCCCGCGCGCAGTGCCTGCACGAGCGGCGAACGGTCCGTACGGCCGTCGGTCAGGGGATGGCCCGGGGAAAGGGCGACAGGAATCACAGCTACCGATTCTGCCTCTCTCCCGGTGGAATGATTAAATCGGAGGCACTGTGGCTCTTCTCTCCCTCACGGCCAGCCACCACGAGCTCGACCTCGACGCCCTGGAACGACTCTCCACCGGGGCCCACTCGATCGGCGGCTCCGCGGTCGCGGCGTGCGACGTGATCACCGGTGCCGTCGTCCTCGCGACGTGCAACCGGTTCGAGCTGTACCTCGACGTGGACGCGCCCCTCGACGGGACGGGCGTGCAGCACGCGACCGAGCACGTCGCGCGCATGGTCGCCGGCGCGTCGGGCGTCACGCCCGCCGAGGCCCTCGCCTCGTTCCGCACGCGCGCCGGGACCGAGGTCGCCGAGCACCTGTTCGCCGTCGCGTCGGGCCTGGACTCCATGGTCGTGGGCGAGCGCGAGATCGCCGGCCAGGTGAAGCGTGCGCTCGAGACCGCGCACGCCGACGGCGTGACCTCCTCGACGCTCGAGCTCCTGTTCCAGACGGCGTCCCGCACGTCCAAGAAGGTCAGCACCTCCACGACGCTCGGCGGCGCGGGCCGCTCCGTCGTCGCGCTGGGCCTCGACCTCGCGGCGGCCGAGCTGCCGCCGTGGCACCAGGTGCGGGCCGTCCTCATCGGGACCGGGTCGTACGCCGGCGCGAGCCTCGCCGCGCTGCGCGCGCTCGGGTGCGACGACGTGCGCGTCTACTCGCAGTCCGGCCGCGCCGAGGAGTTCGCCGCCGCGCGCGGGGTCGACGCCGTGACCGACCTCGTCGAGGCGCTCGAGGACGCCGACCTCGTGGTGTCGTGCTCGGGCGCGCGCGGGCGGGCGCTCGCGACGGACGCCGCGCGTCCGGGAGGGGATACCGACCGCCGTGAGCAGGCCATCGAGCACGTGCTCGACGCGGCCGCCGTGGTCCGGGCGCGCGAGCGTGCCGCGGTCCGTGCCGGGGACGAGCCCGCGGCCCGCCCGACCGTCGTGCTCGACCTCGCACTGCACCGCGACGTCGACCCGCGCGTCGCGGACGTCGAGGGCGTGCTGCTCTACGACCTCGCGACGCTCGCCGCGCACTCGCCGTCGATCGCGTCGGAGCTCGTCGGGCAGGCGCGCGCGATCGTGGACGACGCGACGCGCGCGTTCGAGGAGACGCGGCTCGGCCGCGCGGCGGACACCGCGGTCGTCGCGCTCCTCGCCGACGCGGAGCGACGCATCGCGCTCGAGGTGGCCGACGTCGTCGCGCTGCGCGAGGCGGACGGCGACCTGGTCGAGCCGGACGAGACCGACGAGATCGCGCGCGACGTGCGACGACGCGTCCACGCCGACCTGCACCGTGCGATCGTCGAGGCCCGCGCCGAGGCCGTAGCGGCCGCGCAGGCGGAGGAGCGCGCCGTCGTCGCCGACGCGGAGGCACTGGCCGACGAGGCAGCGGGCACGGCGCGGCCGGCGAGCCCGGGATCGCTCCCCACGCCCGCCGCACGCTGAGGAACTACCCCGGGTTCGGGTGCCGCACCTCTTCATCGCCGACCAAGTCGTTCGTTCGGGCATGCAATTGACAGCGCAGTCATAGCCGGGAGAGAGTGACCGGCGGACGCCCGTCGTCGACCAGGAGCACCGTCGCCCCCGCCACGAGCGGTCACGGGCGGCACCTGCTCGACGGACCCGGGGCGCCCCGGGCGACGACGCCCGGTCGCACGTCGAAGAGGACATGGCATGAGACGACCACGACTCGCCCTGCTCGCCGCAGGGCTCGCGCTCGCCGTCGCGCCGGGCACGCTGCTGCCCGCCGCCGCGGGCGCCGCCCCCGGCTCCGAGGGCACCGTCACCGCGGACGCAGGCGCCGACCTCACGCTCGAGGTCAACCCGTTCGTCGGCACCGAGAGCGAGGGCAACGCCTATCCGGGAGCGACCATGCCGTTCGGCATGGTCCAGCTCAGCCCGGACAACACGAACTCCTACGCCTCGACGTCGTACAGCACGAACGCCGGGCGCGTGTGGGGCTTCAGCCACCGGCACGTCAACAGCGCGGGCTGCCCCGCGGCGGGCGAGCTGCTCGTCACGCCGGACACGAGCGCCACCCCGCGCACGTCGCGCTCCTTCATCGCGATCAAGGACCAGAAGAACACCGAGCACGCGTCCGCCGGGTTCTACGAGGTGACGCTCGCGAACGACGTGCACGCCGAGCTCAGCGCGACCACGCGCGTCGGCGCGCACCGCTACACGTTCCCCGCCTCGACGACGTCGCACCTGTCGTTCAACGTGGGCCAGACGCTGCGCGATGCCGGGGCCAGCTCGGTGACGTGGGTCGACGACCGCACGCTCGAGGGCTGGGTCGACAACGGTGGGTTCTGCGGCGGCACGCCGGACAAGCAGCGGTACTTCTTCAGCGCGACGTTCGACCGCCCTGTCGCGTCGAGCGGCACGTGGGGGACCGACGCGCGCTACGTCGCGGGGTCCCCGACGAGCGAGGTCGCGCAGGGCAACAACGGTGCCGTCGCGGTGTTCGACACGACGACGGACCGCGACGTCGAGGTCAGCGTCGGTGTGTCGTTCGTGAGCGTCGACGGCGCGCGGGCGAACCGCGAGGCGGAGGCCACGGACGAGGGCGGCCAGGTCGCGTTCGACACCGTGCGCGAGGAGGCCCGCGACGCGTGGAACGTCGAGCTCGGCCGCGCCGCGATCGACGCGTCGCCCGACCAGCGCCGCGTGTTCTACACCCAGCTCTACAAGACCCTGCTGTCCCCGACGATCGGCAGCGACGTCGACGGTCGGTACCGCGGGACGGACCTCGAGGTCCACCAGGCCGACGGCTGGGACTACTACCAGAACTTCTCGCTCTGGGACACGTACCGCACGCAGGCGACGCTGCACGCGCTGCTCCTGCCCGAGCGCGCGCAGGACATCGTGCGCTCGATGTACCAGCACCGCGTCGAGGGGGGCTGGCTCCCGCGCTGGTCGCTCGGCGCGCTGGAGACGAACATCATGGCGGGCGACCCCGTCACGCCGTGGCTCGCGGAGAACTTCGCGCTCGGCACCGTCCCCGACGACATCGCGGACGAGCTGTGGGACTACGTCGTGGAGAACGCCACGACGACGCCCCCCGCGGACGTCGCGTCGGTCGGCCGGCGCAGCACCGAGTTCTACGCCGAGCACGGCCACGTGCCGTTCTACCCCGAGAACGAGGGCGGCCTCGGCGGCCAGTTCGAGGAGTACCGTCACGGCGGCTCCGCCACGCTCGAGCTCGCGCTCGCCGACGCGAGCCTCGGCGCCGCGGCGGAGCGCACGGGCCGCGAGGGCGGCCAGGCGTTCCTCGACAAGGGCCGTAACTGGCGCACCCTGTGGAACCCGGACGTCGAGCTCTCGGGCGGCTTCCAGGGCATGGTCAACGCGAAGCGCCCGACGGGCGAGTTCGTCACGCTGCCCGAGCTGACCGACGTCACGCGCTCCGGCTTCCACGAGGGCGTGCCGTGGCAGTACCAGTGGATGGTGCCGCAGGACGTCACCGGCCTCCAGGAGGTCATGGGCGGCGAGGACGGCTTCGTCGAGCGGCTCGACTACTACTTCGACCAGCCGGCGCTCGCCGCGAACCCCGGCGTCTCGCCGAGCACGTGGGCCAAGGGCGGCAGCTCGTACTACACGACGATCCGCTACAACCCCGGCAACGAGCCGACGATCACGAACGCGTGGCTCTACGGGTACGTGGGCCAGCCGTGGAAGACGAACGACGTCCTCGCCGCGAACCTCAACCGCTTCCCGGACACCCCGGGCGGCGGCGTCGGGAACGACGACCTCGGCACGCTCGCGGCCTGGTACGTCATGGCGTCGCTCGGCTTCGAGCCGGTCATGCCGGGCTCGGGCATCCTCGCGCTCAACGCCCCCAAGGTGCAGGCCGCGACGCTCACGACCGACGCCGGGGCGACGCTGGAGATCGACGCAGCGGGCGCGAACGAGAAGCTCCCGAGCTACGTCGCGGGCCTCGAGGTCGACGGCGTCGCGCACACCGCGGCGTGGCTCGACGTCGCGGCGCTCCAGGACGGCGGCACGCTCGACTTCGACCTGTCCGACACGAGCGCGGGCCTCACATGGGGCACCGGGGCGGCCGACCGCATCCCGTCGGTCTCGGAGGCGGCCCCGCCCGCACCGGTCACGGTCGAGGCGAGCGCGCGCTGCCTCGGCGGCCGGGCGTTCGTCGCCGTCCGAGCGACCAGCACGGCCGACGAGCCCGTCGACGTGACGCTCACGACGCCGTTCGGCGAGCGGACGGTCCGGCACGTGCAGCCGGGCAAGAACGCCTACCAGTCGTTCACGACGCGCGCCACGTCCGTCGAGGCGGGCACGGCGACCGTCACGGTCGTCGCCGCAGACGGCACGACGTCCCGGGTCGACGCCGCGTACGAGGCGCTCGACTGCGACTGACCCGCAGCCAGGTCAGGACGGGGCGCAGCCGCGCACCCGCGCGAGGGCCGTCGTCGGGCAACCCGCCCGACGGCGGCCCTCGCCGCTAGGCTCGCCGCGTGAGCACCACCACGCGCCTGGGCGTCCTCGACATCGGCTCGAACACCGTGCACCTCGCGGTCGTGGACGCCGCGTACGCGGCGCGCCCCGTGCAGACGGCGGGGGCGCGCACGGTCGTGCGGATCATGCGCTACCTCCAGCCCGACGGGTCGTTGTCGCCCGACGGCGTCGCCGCGATGCTCGCCGCGGTCGACGACGCGATGGCGCTCGCGCGCGAGTCCGCCGTCGACGAGATGCTGCCGATGGCGACGTCGGCGCTGCGTGACGCGACCAACGGGCCCGAGGTGCTCGCCGCGATCGGCGAGCGCGTGGGGCAGCCGGTCCGCGTGCTGTCGGGCGAGGACGAGTCGCGCCTGACGTTCCTCGCCGCACGACGGTGGCACGGCTGGGCCGCGGGGCGCCTCCTCGTCCTGGACATCGGCGGTGGCTCGCTCGAGATCGCGTCCGGCGTCGACGAGGAGCCCGACCTCGCGGCGTCCGTCCCGCTCGGCGCGGGGCGCATGACGATGGCGTTCCTGCCCGACGACCCGCCGGCGCCCGAGCACGTCGAGGCGCTGCGCGAGCACGTGCGCGCGACGCTCGCCCCCACCGTCGAGGCCTTCCGGGCGCTGCCTGCGCCCGACCACGTCGTCGCCACGTCCAAGACGTTCCGCTCGCTCGCGCGTCTCGCGGGGATGCAGATCGAGTCCGTCGGCCCGGACGACCGGTGGCGCATGCGCCGCTCGCAGCTCGCCGACTGGGTGCCGCGGCTCGCGCGCATCACGGCCGAGGGGCGCACCGCGCTGCCCGGCATCACGCCCGAGCGCACGTTCCAGATCGTCGCGGGCGGCGTCGTCGCCGTCGAGACGATGCGCGCGCTCGGCGTCGACGAGGTCGAGATCTGCCCGTGGGCGCTGCGCGAGGGTGCGATCCTGCGCCGCCTCGACCACAGCTGACGCCGGCGCACGGCTGACGCCGGCGCGGCACGCACGCTCAGGGGTCGCAGGTGGACCGCGACGTCGGCCCGACGCTCACGTCCACCGCGGCTCGTCGGCGCCCCACGGCCGGGCGGGCGCGGGGTAGTCGTCGACCCGGGCGTCGCCGAGGCGGTCGAGCGCGGGGCGGGTCGTCGTCGCGACGACCTCGCGGCCGTCCAGGCGCACCGGGTGCTCGACGACGCAGCGCGGGCCGGGCGTGCGCGGCGCGTCGTGCGCGGGGTCGCGGCCGGGAGCCGCGAGCAGGGTGTGGGCTGTCCGGGCGAGCGCGCCGTCGACCTCGCGACCCCGGCCGTCGGCCGCGCGGTCCGTGAGGGCGTCCACGACGGCGGCCGCGAGGAGGTAGCCGGTCGCGTGGTCGAGCGCCTGGGCGGGCAGAGCTCCTGGGGTCGCGTCCTCGGGAGCGGGGTCGTTCCGCGCCCCTTCCACCAGGGCGATCCCGCTCACCGCCTGGACGATCGAGTCGAAGCCGCGCCGGTCGGCCCACGGGCCGTCGTCGCCCCACGCCGTGACGCGGGCGTGCACCGCGCCCAGCGGGAGCCGCAGCCCGAACGCCTCGACCGCCCCCGGGCGGTAGCCGGTCACCAGCACGTCGGCGCGGTCGAGGAGCTCCTGAGCGCGGGCGAGGCCGTCGTGCGTCGCGAGGTCGAGCAGCGTCGACCGCTTGCCCTGCCCGGTGTCGAGGTGCTGGACCTCGATCTCCGGGAGCCTTGGCGGGTCGACGCGCAGGACGTCCGCGCCGAGCAGGGCGAGCGTGCGCGTCGCGACGGGACCCGCGATGACGCGCGTCAGGTCGAGCACCCGGAGCCCGGCGAGCGGACGCTGCCCGCGCTCGAGCGGGCGTGGGGGAGCGGCGTCGTCGCGCACCGAGCGCCGCACGGGAAGGCCCGACGCCGCGGCGCGACCGGGTGCGGACCCGCGCCACTCGTCCTCGGAGCGCACGCGCACCGCGATCGCCCCGGTCTCGGCCGCTCGGTCCTCGACGTCCTGGGCCGAGCGCGCGGCGAGGGCGGCGGCGACGACGTCGCGCGACGAGACGTTGCGGACGTCGTCGGCGAGGTCGAGCAGCGCGAGCAGCCGCGCGCGGTGGTGCGGGTAGTTCGCGTGCGTGCGGACCCAGCCGTCCGCGGTCCGGAAGAAGCCCGAGAGCGGGGCGAAGCCGTCCACCGGGGCTCCGTCGACGCGCAGCAGCCGGTCGCTCGCGAAGGCCGCGGCGACTCGCTCGGGGTCGGGAGGCGTTCCGGCGTCGAACCGGCCCGCACGAGCCGCGGCGTCGCGGACGGCGACGACCGACGCGACCGCGAGCTCCAGGACGGGCAGCGTGCCCGCGAGCAGGCCGCGCCCGGCATGTGCCGTCGTGCTTCCCACGGCACGACGCTACGCCGGCTCCGACCGTGTGTCCGGGGCGAGCGTCCGCATGGCGCGCCACCGGGACCCGACGTGCACGCGGGCACCGCGTCGGAGGGCTGGCTCAAGGTGCCCGTGGGCAGCCTCACGGGCTACGTCTCCACGACCTACCTCTCGGCCACGAAGCCGCGCTGACGCCCCGGTCGCGTGCCCGGGTCAGTGCCCGACGGTGACGGTGCCGGGGAACCGGGCCGCCGAGCGGTCGGTCGCGGACCCGTCGCCGGCGGCGTTGATCTCGGAGATCATCATGACGAGCTCGAGGTCGGAGTCCGCCGCGCGGGCGAGGCTGGTCGCGAGCTGGTACGGGTCGGTGAGCGGCTTCATGTCGTAGTCGGTGACGATCATGCGCGTCTGCATTCCCAGGCTGTCGTTCTCGACCGCCGTGCGCACGCTGTCCGCGAGGCGGTTCATCTGCGACTCCGTGAGGGTCATCGTCACCTGCTGGCCGGACGACACCTCGCTCGACGGGGAGAAGCCCGAGAAGTCCTTCGTGTTGAAGTACTGCGAGGACATGTCGTCGGCCGTCACGTCGAACGAGTACGTCCGCGCGGACACGTCCTCGGTCCCCGACGCGTCGAAGGCCTGCGACATGCGGAAGTCGCCGCGGTCGCCGTACGTCGCGGTGAGGAGCTGCTCCGTGCTGCCGTCGGGGTTGGTCGTCGCGACGAGCGAGCCCGTGTTCTTGCCGATCTCCCACTCGGCACCGCCGACGGGAGTGTCGAAGCCGACGGTCGACGTCGAGTCGAACTCGACCCGCTCGATCTTCGTGGTGCCGGAGATCCCGGTCGACGCGTCGGCGGGGATCTCGCCGGTGACGAGGTAGGTGTCGTACGCCGCCTGGCCCTCGGGCGTCGACAGGTCGAACTCGGCGCTGCGCAGCGACGCGCCGTCGAGCGAGGTCGTGTTGCCGAGCATGACCTTCACGGCGTCGAAGTCGAGGCCGAGGCCGGCGTGGTTCGCGATGGCCTCGGTGGGGCCAGCGGTGACGCGCACCGTGTCGTCGCCCGTGCGCTCGATGAGGCTCGTCACGCCGCTCGCGTCCTTGACGGACGACTCGACGGCGATGTGGCGGAACGCCGCGTTGAGCTCGGTCTCCGAGTAGCTGCCGCCGTCCATCGTGACGGACGAGCCGACCGGCATGCTCCGGGGGTCGAACGGGTTGATGCTCCCGGGATCGGTGACGCCCGCGCCGTCGGGCACCTTGACCGTGTACTCGGACGTGACGCCGGTCGTGTACCCGCCGCTGACGCCCGTGCCGCCCTTGTCGACACCGCCCTCGACGCCGATCGAGACGTCGGACTTGGACGTGTACGTGGTGAAGCCGTCCTCGGACTTCTCCCCGACCGTGTACTCCGCACCGCCGGTGACGCCGAACGAGATCTTCGACCCGTTCGTCGTCTTCATCCAGTCGGAGAGCGAGCCGCTGCCCGAGTACGTGGTCTCGCCGCTCTCGGGGTCGTGGGTCACCCCGAACCCGACCTTCGCGTCCGTGCCCTCGGTCGCCGGGTTGCCCAGGCTCCCGTTGTCCGTGCCGGACTCGTGGTCGCCCTTCACCGTGACCTGGGGGCCGCCGGGGCTCTCGTCGCCCGAGCCCGACCCGCCACCCGCGGCGCCGCCGGGACCGCCGCCGGAACCCGGCCCGCCGCCGGGGCCGCCGCTGCCGCCCCCGCCCGGGCCGCCCGTGCCGTCGGAGCTGGCGCTCTCCTGCTGGTCGGCGTTCTTGCGGACCTTGTCCGCCGCGTCGCGGAGCGTCGCGGTCGCGGCGGCCAGCGCGGGGCCCAGCTCGGCGGACCAGCGGCCGCGCAGCTCGTCACCGTCCGGGCCGGCCCAGCGGGCGCCGCTCACGGTCGAGTCCAGCGTGCTGCGCGTCGTGGTGAGAGCCTCGGACGCCGTCGTGAGGTTCTGCGCGAGCGCGTGCAGCTCGCCGATGTCGGCACCGTAGAACCCCATGGTCGTCCCTCTGTCGCTGCGGATCGTGCACCCGGAGCGTACGTGGGCGGGCGCCACCGCGTCTCGCCCGGCTCATGGGGCGAGGTCCCCATGGCGCGCCTCGCACGGCACGGGAGCGCGGCGCGCGGTCAGGCGGAGAGGACCCCCGCGAGCCGGTCGAGGACGATCTGGCCCGCCGGCGGGACGCGGTGCGCGTCGGCCGGCGTGAGCCAGGCGAGCTCGGCGATCTCGGCGCTCGGCGCCGGCTCGGGGGAGCCCGGGACCGGCTCGGCGTACAGGCAGTGCATGCGCACGACCCGACCGCCGAGTCCGTGCCCGGGGGCCTCGGCGACGAACGCGGGGCGGACCGACGTCGGGTCGAGGCGGACGCCCAGCTCCTCGTGGATCTCGCGCACCAGGGCATCGGTGTCCGACTCGCCCGGCTCGACCTTGCCGCCCGGCACGAAGAAGCGGTCCTTGCCGGTCGTGCGGACGGCGAGCAGGCGCCCGTCGCGGACGTTCACCCAGCCGACGGTGCGCAGCGGCGGCAGTGCGGCGGGCTCGGGGGAAGGCGGGTCGGTGCGGGGAAGGTCGTGCGACGTCACGCCCCCACTGTGCCATCTCCGTCGTGCCCTCTCCGCGGCGCCGTCCGGCGCCGACGGCTCACGACGCCGGGACCCCGACGGCGCGTGGCGCACCCAGCGAGCCACGCGCCGTCGGGCCTGCCCCTCGCGCGGCCCCAGTTCCGGCGAAGGGCGATCGTGCCGGGCCGGGCCCGGCACAGACGATCGTCACACCGACCGGCGAACCGTGCTCGCTGCGGCCCCGCCCCAGGAGACGCCGAACACGACATTGCTGCCGTCATCCGGGCGATAACGGCTGCAATGTCGTGTTCGAGGCGAGCAGGTCAGGCTCGAGGGCGTCGTGTCACCAGGACGCGTTGCGCGCCAGCTCGAGCGCGACCTCCTGCCACCACTGTCCGGCGGGCGGCCCGCCGTTGCACGACCCGTCGCTCTCGCCGGGCAGCTTGACCCACAGCAGCGCGTCGAGGTGCGTGCCGTCGTCGACCGCGCGCGGCTGCTCGCCGAGCGCCCGACCCCGCGGGTTGCACCACTCGCCGTTGCTCCCGTTGCCGTTGCGCGACGTGTCGACGACGAACGACACGTCCCCGCCGAGCACCGCGGCGACCTGCTCGCCGTACGCTCGCGACTCGGCCGTCGTGCGGTAGTTCGACGTGTTGAGCGCGAACCCGACGGCGTCGTCGAGGCCCACCTGCTGGAGGCGGGCCGCGGCGGTCGCCGGGCTCAGCCATGCCGAGTGGCCCGCGTCGACGTAGACGCGCGCCCCGGCGTCGGTCAGGATGCGCGCCGCGTCGCGCAGCATGCCCACGCGGTCGCCCTGGCCGGAGCAGTCGCCGAGCTGGGCGAGGGCGTCGGGCTCGAGGACCACCCACGGCTCGCCGACGATGCCCGACGCGACCGTCTGGACCCAGCTCCGGTACGCCGCCTCGGCGGTGCCGCCGCCCGAGTGCGAGCCGCAGTCGCGGCCGGGGATCGCGTAGACCGTCAGGAGCGGCGTCGCACCCTCGGCCGCGGCCGCGCTCGTGAACGCGGCGACCTTCGCGCGCGACACCTGCGCGTCCGCGTCGGTGACCCACGACGACTGCGGCGTGAGCGCGATCTTCGCGAGCAGGTCCCGGTCGCTGCCCGACGCCGCCTGCCAGGCCTCCCACGACTGGTTCGTCTCGTCCACGTGGAACGTCACGTCGCCCGGCGTCTCGGGCGGGTCGGTGGGATCGGTGGGGTCGGGCGGGGCGTCGCCGCCGCACGCGACACCGTCGAGCGTGAAGCTCGCGGGCACGGCCGGAGCGGACGCGGCCGTGCCCACGAGGCCGAAGGAGGCGCTGCCGCCCGTGGCGAGCGACGCGTTCCAGCCGACGTCGCCCACGGTGGCCCGGCCGCCGTCGCGCACGAGCGTGCCGTTCCAGAGCTGGCCGATGCTCTCGCCAGCCGGCAGGTCCCAGGCCAGCTCCCAGCCCGAGCGCGGGGCGCCGAGGTTGGTGACGGTGACGTCGGCCTGGAAGCCGCCGGACCAGGAGCTCGTGATGCGGTAGTCGACCGTGCAGGCCGTGGACGTCGCCGCCGCGCTGGAGGTCGCGAGCGCGGCGCCGGCGGTCGCCGTGGCGCCCAGCGTCGCGAGGGTCGCGACGGCGACGAGCTTCGCCGCACGGGGTCGTCGGGTGGGGGAGGTCGCTCTCATGCTCGGGGCTCCGTCGCCTCGGGGTCAGGACATCGCCACGGTAGGGACTGCCGGGGAGCGGCGGAGAGGGTGCGAAACGTTTCGGCCTGTAGCGAGTCGGGTCTATAGGTTTGTCGCGAGGGTATGTTTGTCGCCATGGCATCCAAATCGCTCCAGGAACCCGCGTTCCTCGTCCTGTCCGCGCTCGCCGCCGGTCCGCTGCACGGGTACGGCATCGCGCAGGACGTCGAGTCCAGCTCCGACGGCCGCGTGACGCTGCGTGCCGGGACGCTCTACGGCGCGATCGACCGGCTCGTCGCCGCCGGGCTCGTCGAGGTCGACCACGAGGAGGTCGTCGACTCCCGCCTGCGCCGCTACTACCGGCTCACCACCGAGGGCGGGTCGCGCCTCGCCGCCGAGGCCGAGCGCGCCGAGGCCCAGGCGCGCCGCGCGCTCGAGCGCCTCGGTGCCCGACGCCGTGCGTCCGCGGCGGCGCGCGACGACGCCGCGGCGCGCCCCGCCCGCGGCCTCGCGGGAGGCCTCGCCGACGGCGGGGCGGTGCCGGCATGAGCGAGGGCCGCGAGCGCCGCGCCCGCGCCGCGGGTTCCGGGGCCGACATGCCGGCAGCCGCGAACCCGAGGGCAGAGCCCGGCGCGACGGTGCTCGTCACCCCGGTGCTCGTGCGGGACTACCGCCGTCTCCTGCGGCTCTTCCCGTACACGTACCGGCGGGCGCACGAGGCGGAGATGCTCGGCCACCTGCTCGACGGCGCGCAGCCGGGCCGGTCGCGCCCGACCCGTGCCGAGCGGTGGGACCTCCTGCGTGCCGCCGCGCGCGAGTGGGCGCTCGCGGCGCTGGGCCCGACCGAGCGGCAGCGTGCGTCGGCCGCGGTCGTGGTCCTCGTCGCGCTGACGGCGGTGCTCGCCGCCCCCGCGTCGCAGGGCCTCTTGCGCGTCGGCCTCGCGCTGGGGGACGAGTCCGCGCGGGAGGTGGTGGGAACGGCCGCCTCGCCGGCGTGGCTGGCGGTCGCGGCGGCGCTCGTCGCGGTGCCCCCCGCCCCGGCCTGGCTGCTCTGGGCGGGATCGGTCGTGGCCCTGGCAGCGCGCCTGCGGCGGACCGGGGTCGTGCTCGCCGCGCTCGCCGCCGCGGCGGGCGTCGTCGCGGTCGGGTCGCTCGTCGCGGCGGAGCGCGCGCCCGTCGCGTTCCAGGAGGTCGGGTGGGTGGTCGCCCTCGTGGCCTTCCTCGGGGCGGTCGTCGCCCGGGTGCGGCTCGTGCAACCCGCCCTGGGAGCGCGCGCGGGTGTGGCCGCGCTCTGGCTGACGGCGGTGTCGCTGGCGGTCTCCGTGCCACGGAGCGCGACGGTCGTCGCGGACGAGGGCGTCTGGGTCACCGCCCCGGGCTACCCCTTCACGCTGGCGGCGGACGCCGCGATCCTCGTGGCCGTGGCGGTCCTGCTGGTGGCCGTCCGCCCCGTGCGGCAGTCCGCTCCCGCGCTGGCCGGGGTGCTCACCGCCCTGGTCCTCAGCGGTTCGGACGTCTTCTGGTCCGGCGCGCTCGACACCACGGTCGTGAACCTGGGCAACGTGCTCGGGGTGGTCGCGCTGTCGGCCGTCGTCACGCTCGTGGCCCGGTGGGTGGTCAACCGCCTCGACGAGCTCGCCGCGTCCCGGGCCTCGCACCGTACACTGCTCGCTGCCGCGGGAGGGACGCGGGAACCGGCCGCGCCGCCCCCCGTCGAGCCGACCGCGGTCTGACGCCCGCGCCGTCCAGCGCAACGCTGCGTGAGAACGACCTGAGGGCCGTTATCCGGTGGATAACGGCCCTCAGGTCGTGGTCGGCGCGGGGCCGGGTCAGTCCAGGTAGTCCGCCACCAGGCGGGACGCGAGGCCCGTGTACGTCGCCGGGGTGAGGTTCGCGAGGCGCTGCGCGACCTCGTCGGGCAGGCCGAGGCCGGCGACGAACTCGCGCAGGCGCGCCGCGTCGACGCGCTGGCCGCGCGTGAGGTCCTTGAGGCGCTCGTACGGGTTCTCCATGCCCGGCACGCCCGCGACGGACGCCGCGCGCATCGCCGACTGGATGGGCTCGCCGAGCACCTCCCAGTTCTCGTCGAGGTCCGCCGCCATGAGGTCGGCGTTCGCGGCGAGGGCCTTGAGGCCGCGGCGCACGTTGTCGATCGCGAGGAGCGAGTGGCCGAACGCGGGGCCGACGTTGCGCTGCGTCGTCGAGTCCGTGAGGTCGCGCTGGAGGCGCGAGGTGACGAGCGTCGAGCCGAGCGTGTCGAGCAGCGCGGAGGAGATCTCGAGGTTGGCCTCGGCGTTCTCGAACCGGATGGGGTTGACCTTGTGCGGCATGGTCGACGACCCGGTCGCGCCGGGCACGGGGATCTGCGTGAAGAACCCGAGGGAGATGTACGTCCACACGTCGGTCGCGAGGTTGTGGAGGATGCGGTTGAAGCGCGCGACGTCGGCGTACAGCTCGGCCTGCCAGTCGTGCGACTCGATCTGCGTCGTCAGCGGGTTCCAGGTGAGGCCGAGGCCCTCGACGAAGTGCTTCGAGACCGAGGGCCAGTCCACGCCCGGGACGGCGACGGTGTGCGCGCCGTACGTGCCCGTCGCGCCGTTGAGCTTGCCCAGGTACTCGGCCGCGCCGACCCGGCGGAGCTGGCGGCGCAGGCGGTGCGCGAGGACGGCGAGCTCCTTGCCGAGCGTCGTCGGCGTCGCGGGCTGGCCGTGCGTGCGCGAGAGCATCGGCACGTCGGCGAGGTCGCGCGCCATCTCTGCGAGCTGGTCGGCGAGCGCCGTCGCGGCGGGCAGCCACACGTGCTCGACGGCGCCGCGCACCATGAGCGCGTACGACAGGTTGTTGACGTCCTCGCTGGTGCACGCGAAGTGCACGAGCTCGCCGACGCCGGGGAGCACGGTCTCCGCGCCCAGGGCGTCGGGCGCGGCGGCCAGGCGGCGCTTGACGAAGTACTCGACGGCCTTCACGTCGTGCACCGTCTCGCGCTCGATCGCGGCGAGCTCGGCGATCTCCTCGCCGCCGAACGTCGCAGGGATCTGGCGCAGGTACGCGACCTCCGCGTCGGAGAGCTGAGGAGCGCCGGGCACGACCGGGCGGACCGCGTTCTCGTCGACCGCCTGGACGCCGTTGCACAGCGTGATCAGCCACTCGACCTCGACGTGGATCCGCTCGCGGTTGAGCGCGGCCTCGCTGAGGTGGTCGACGAGCGGCGCGACGGCCGCGCGGTAGCGGCCGTCGAGCGGGCCGAGCGCGATCGGCGGGGTCACCTCGGCGAGCGACACGCGGGCAGGGGCGTCTGCGGCAGGGTTCTCGGGCACGCCCCTGATTCTCCCACGCGTGCCCGACGGTGGCCCGCGCCTCCCGCAGTCCGGTCACGCGGTCCTGGGCGGGCGAGCGATCGGTGGGCGTCGCGCGGGTCGTGGCCGTCCCCAACCCCGTCTCCCGAGGGGCCCGTCCACAACGACGGACGGGGTCGCCGCGTCCCGGAAAGCGACTGCGTACGGTCCCCGCCATGTCCTCCTCGTCGCCCCCGCCGCCCCCGCCGTGCGTCGCCGCGCCGTTCGGCGTCTCGCTCGCCCGGACCCGGGTCCTCACCGCCCAGGACGACGTCGCGCGAGCGGGTGCCGCGCTCGTCGCGCCCGACCTGCCGTGGGCGGGTCACGCCCGCGCGACGTACGACGACGCGGCCGCCGATCGCCGGAGCGGGCTGCTCCGGCTCGGCATGCTGCTCGACAGCTGCCTCCTGCGCCTGGACGCGCTCACCGTCCTTGCCGAGGCCGAGGTGGCGCGGATCCGGGCCGAGCTCGCCGCGACGGGTGTCGCGTGAGCGGGCCTCGTCCGACGCCCTTGGTCGAGGTGCGTGGTGGGACGGAGCCGACGGCGGTCGAGACGGCGGCGGTCGTCGCGCAGGCGGTGGCCCTGGGTGCGCGGGCGGACCTCGTCGCCGCGACCCTGGTTGCGCTCCGGGACGCACGGGAGTCCGTCGCCGTCGCGACTGCCAGTCCCACCTCGTTCGGGGGCCGGCTCGCAGGCGACGCCCCGCTGCGCGCCACCACGGGCTGGGACGTCCACGCCGTGCCGTTCTGGTCGCCCGAGGTGCGTGCCGCGCGCGCGGCCGCGCTCGAGGCCTTCGACCTCGCGATCGGCGTCGCGCAGGAGCAGGAGCGGGACCTGCGCGACCTGGCGTCGCGCCTGCACCGCGCGGTACGTGTCTACGACGACGCCGACGCCGCGGCGACCGCCGCGTGGCAGGATCTCGGGCTCCTCGTCGCGGGCGGCCTCAGCCCGGTCGGTGCCGCCACCGCCGGGGTCGTCGGCATCCTGGCCGTGGGGGCCGTCGGGGCCCTGCACTCGCTCCTGGAGGGTCGCCCGTCCGTGTACCGGGTCGTCACGACGTGGGAGTCGCTGCACCCCGCCACGATCCGCGCGCTGAGCCGTGCGATCGGCGTGCTCGACGTGGACCGCCCGTGGTACCGGCTGCCCACGGTCGGCAACGGGGCGTCGGTGCTGCGCGGGCTGTCGCAGCCCCTCCGGGACCGGTTCCTGCGCGACCCCGAGGTCCGCCTCGTCGACCCGTCCTACGACCTGCCGACCCCCACGGACGTCCGCTCCGCGCTCGGCGCCGTCGCGGCGCTCGAGACGGACTCGACGCTCAGCATCCAGCGGATCGTCAAGGCCGACGGCACGCCCACGTGGGTGGTCGCGATCCCCGGAACGCAGCCCTTCAACCTCAGGTCGGTCTTCAACATGACGTCCAACTACCAGCTCATGGACGACGACCCGGCGGTGCGGGCACAGGCCGACAGCGCGCGCGCCGTGCTGGACGCGATGCGGCAGGCCGGGATCGGGCCGGACGACGACGTCGTGCTCGTGGGGCACAGCCAGGGCGGCATGATCGCGTCGACGGTCGCGGCGGCGACCGCCGGAACGTACACCGTGCGGCACGTCGTGACGGCCGGGTCGCCCGTCGCCGGACACGCCCTCCCGCCGGGGGTCAAGGGCACGCACCTCGAGACCCAGGGGGAAGGGGTCTCCGACCTCGACGGGGCGGAGAACCGCGCCACGCCCGACAGGGTGACCGTGACGGGGACCTTCATGTCACCAGGCGGTGGGCCGTCGCTCGAGCTCCCGCACAGCGTGCACTATCACCAGGAGGTGCTGGACGCCGCGATCGAGGTGGGCGACCGTGGGCTCGAGGAGCACCTGACCGACGTCGAGCGGCTGCTCGACGGCGAGGCGGAGGAGCCCCTCGTCTACGAGGCGCGCCTGGTGCCCGACCCGGACACCACGTTCTGCATCGGGGACGTGGCGGTCCCGCGGTCGCTCACGCCCCCGTGGGCGCCGGGCACACCGTTCCCGGGCACGCCCGGCGTCCCGCTGCCCGGAGTGCCGTCGCCGGGTCCGCCGTCGCCCGGACTGCCGGGGTTCCCCACGACCGGTGGTTCCGGGGCCGGTGACCTCACCGCGCCGGGCCCGGACGGTGCGGCCGACGACGAGGCGCGGTGACGGCCGGTGGCCGTCGCGGTCGGTGGCCGTGGCGTTCGGACGTGCTCCCGGTCAGCGCTCCTGTGCCTTCGGCACGACGGCCGAGACGGCGAAGTTGATGAGCCCGATGATCAGGGCCGCGAGCAGGGCCCACCAGAACCCGCCGATGATGCGGATGCCCCAGTCCGTCTGCTCGGTGATCCACGCGGTGAGCATGAGCATCAGCGCGTTCACGACGAGCGAGAACAGGCCCAGCGTGAGGATGTAGAGCGGGATGGACAGGATCTGCACGATCGGCTTGATGACGGCGTTCACCAGTGAGTAGAGCAGCGCCACCACGAGGATGATGACGAGCTGCCCGCCGGCGGTGTCGGAGCCGACGATCTGGAAGTGCTCGTCGATGAACAGGCTCGTGAGCCAGATCGCGAGGCCGGTGACGAGGACGCGGACGACGAAGCTCATACCGGGCATCCTGCCACCCGGGCGGCGGGAGGGCACGGCGCCGGGCCGTGCGCCGCCGGGGTCGCGTCGGGCAGGTGGCATGATCGAGGATCGTGGCCCACGAACCCCGCGTCCCCCTGCGTCCCGCCGTCGCCGCCCTGCCGGCCTACGTCCCGGGGGCCCGCGTCGCCCCGGGCGCTGCGGCGTTCAAGCTCTCCTCCAACGAGAACCCGTACCCGCCGCTGCCGTCGGTCGTCGCCGCGATCGCCGACGCCGCCGCGGACGTGAACCGCTACCCGGACATGTACGCGACCGAGCTCACGGAGGCGCTCGCGGCGGACCTCGGTGTCGGTGCCGACCAGGTCGTCGTGGGCAACGGCTCGGTCGCGGTGCTCGCACACGTGCTCCAGACGGTCGTCGAGCCGGGCGACGAGGTCGTGTACCCGTGGCGGTCGTTCGAGGCGTACCCGATCGCGGTCGCCGTCGCGGGCGGGACGTCGGTCCAGGTGCCGCTGCGGACCGGGGCCGACGTCGGTCGGCTCGACCTGCCCGCCATGGCCGCCGCGATCACCGAGCGCACGCGGGTCGTGATGGTCTGCACGCCGAACAACCCGACCGGCCCGGTCGTGCACCGCGACGAGCTCGAGACGTTCCTCGCGGCCGTCCCGTCGGACGTGCTCGTCGTGCTCGACGAGGCGTACCTCGAGTTCGTGCGCGACCCCGAGGCACCCGACGGCCTCGCCGTGTACGCGCAGCACCCGAACGTCGTGCTGCTCCGGACGTTCTCCAAGGCCTACGGCCTGGCCGGCCTGCGCGTGGGCTACGCCGTCGCGCGCCCGCGGCTCGCGGCGGGGATCCGCGCCGTGTCGACGCCGTTCGGCGTTTCCCACGTCGCGCAGCGCGCGGCCATCGCGTCGCTCGCCGCGCGCGACGAGCTGCTCCAGCGGGTCGAGCACCTCGTCACCGACCGCGCGCGCCTCGTCGAGGGCCTGCGTGACCAGGGCTGGGTGCTGCCGGAGTCGCAGGCGAACTTCGTGTGGTTCGACCTGGGCGAGCGCACGATGCAGCGGGCTGAGGAAGCCCGTGCGGCGGGGGCGATCGTGCGCCCGTTCGCGGGCGAGGGCCTGCGCGTGAGCGTCGGCGAGCCGGAGGCGACGGACCTCTTCCTCCGCGTGAGCGCCACCTGGCTCGAGGACCGTACGGCCGGCTAGGGCACCTGACCTGCACCTGTTGCCGGGTGCCGGTCGCGCGAGAACACTCGCGTCCATGGACACCATCGATACCGACCAGCTCGTCGAGGAGTACGGCTGGGCCTTCGGCACCGCCGCGTTGGTCCTCTACGTCGCGGTGGCGGTGATCTTCTTCATCGCCTACGTCCGGATCATCCAGAAGGCCGGCTACTCGGGCTGGTGGATCCTCGTCGGCCTCGTGCCGATCCTCAACGTCGTCATGTTCCTCGTGTTCGCGTTCTCGCGCTGGCCCGTGCTGCGCGAGCGCGACGCGCTGCGCGCGGGCGGCGCGTACCCGCGGTAGGGCGAGCCCCCGCCGGCACGGGGGTCGTCCGGCGGGGATTGGAGGTTCCCTACAGCCCGCCGCGACGGATGTTGGGCGACACGTCGGCAGCCGAACCTACGGTGTCGTAGCCTACGCTTGCGTAGGCTACGGAGACGTAGGTTCCGACGGCGCCCCGACCGGGCGCCTCCTGCCCCCGAGCGGGCCGGCCGCACGGTCGGGCCGCACCGAAGGAGAGTCGCGTGACCGAGAACGACGCGAGAACCGCCGCGCGGGACGGCGCGAGCACGCCCCCCGACCTCCCCGACGTCGCGGGCGGTCCCGACGACGCCCCCCTGCTCCAGCTCGTGACGCCGGCGGGAGCCCGCGTCACGACCCCCGAGACGGACGGCTACCGCGAGCGCGTCGCCCACCTGGACGCCGCCGCCCTGCGCGGCCTCTACCGCGACATGGTGCTCACGCGCCGCTTCGACGACGAGGCGACGTCGCTCCAGCGCCAGGGCGAGCTCGGCCTGTTCGCGCAGTCGAAGGGCCAGGAGGCGGCGCAGATCGGCTCCGGGCGCGCGCTCGCCCCGCAGGACTACGTCTTCCCGTCCTACCGCGAGCACGGCGTCTCGCACGTGCGCGGCATCGACCCGACGGCGCGCCTGCGCCTCTTCCGCGGCGTCGACCACGGCGGGTGGGACCCGACGGCGCACAACGTCCACCTCTACACGCTCGTCATCGGGTCGCACGCGCTGCACGCGACCGGGTACGCGATGGGCGTCCAGCGTGACGGCCTCGTCGGGTCGGGCGACCCGGAGCGCGACACGGCCGTCGTCACGTACTTCGGCGACGGCGCGACGTCGCAGGGCGACGTCAACGAGGCGCTCGTGTTCGCCGCGGTGAACAACGCACCCGTCGTGTTCTTCTGCCAGAACAACCAGTGGGCGATCTCCGAGCCCACCACCAAGCAGTCGCGCGTGCCGCTCTACCGCCGCGGCGGCGGGTTCGGCGTCCCGAGCGTCCGGGTCGACGGCAACGACGTGCTCGCGTGCTACGCCGTGACCGCGGAGGCCCTGGAGCGGGCGCGCACGGGCGGCGGCCCGACGTTCGTCGAGGCGTTCACGTACCGCATGGGCGCGCACACGACGTCGGACGACCCGACCAAGTACCGCTCGCGGGCCCAGGAGGAGTACTGGCGCCGTCGCGACCCGATCGACCGGCTCGAGAACCTGCTCCGCGCCGAGGGCGCGTGGGACGACGCGTTCGCCGCCGACGTCGCGGCCGAGGCCGACGCGCTCGGCGAGCGGCTGCGCGACGAGGTCCGCGCGCTCGCCGCCCCCGACCCGTCGACCATGTTCGACCACGTCTACGCGACCCCGAACGCCGTGGTCGAGCGTGAGAAGGCGTGGTTCGCCGACTACCAGCAGTCCTTCGAGGAGCCGGCCGCGGAGGTGGCCCGATGAGCGAGAACAAGACCCTGACCCTCGCCCGCGCGATCAACGAGGGCCTGCGCCGGTCGCTCGAGACCGACCCGAAGGTCCTGCTCATGGGCGAGGACATCGGCGCGCTCGGCGGCGTGTTCCGCGTGACCGACGGGCTCCAGAAGGACTTCGGCGAGGACCGCGTCGTCGACACGCCGCTCGCGGAGTCGGGCATCCTCGGCACGGCGATCGGCCTCGCGCTGCGCGGCTACCGCCCGGTCTGCGAGATCCAGTTCGACGGGTTCATCTTCCCCGCGTACGACCAGATCACGACGCAGCTCGCGAAGATGGGCTACCGCTCGGGCGGGAAGCTCCAGGTCCCCGTCGTGATCCGCGTGCCGTACGGCGGCGGGATCGGCGCCGTCGAGCACCACAGCGAGAGCCCCGAGGCGCTGTTCGCGCACACCGCGGGCCTGCGCGTCGTCTCGCCGTCCACGCCGCAGGACGCGTTCACGATGATCCAGGAGGCCATCGCCTCACCGGACCCCGTGCTGTTCTTCGAGCCCAAGGGCCGCTACTGGGAGAAGGGGCCCGTCGAGGCCTCCGGCCGCGGGGAGGGCGCGACCGTGCTCGACCGCGCGCGCGTCGTCCGCCCCGGGACCGATCTCACGCTCGTCGCCTACGGGCCCACGGTCGCGACCGCCCTCCGCGTCGCCACGGCGGCCGAGCAGGAGGGTCGCAGCATCGAGGTCGTGGACCTGCGCAGCATCTCCCCGCTCGACACGGCGACCGTCGTGGAGTCCGTGCGCCGGACCGGTCGCTGCGTCGTCGTGCACGAGGCGCCGACGTACCTGGGCTCGGGCGCCGAGGTCGCGGCCCGCGTGACCGAGGAGTGCTTCTACTCGCTGGAGGCGCCCGTGCTGCGCGTCGGCGGGTTCCACACGCCGTACCCCGTCGCCAAGATCGAGCACGACTACCTGCCGAGCCTCGACCGCGTGCTCGACGCCGTCGACCGCGCGTTCGCGTTCTGACGCGACCGTAGCGACCTCGGCAGCGCCGACCGGGACCACCAGGAGGACCACGCAGTGCCCACCTTCGAGAAGTTCAACCTCCCCGACGCGGGCGAGGGCCTCACCGAGGCCGAGATCGTGCAGTGGCACGTCGCCGTCGGCGACGCCGTGACGGTCAACCAGACGATCGTCGAGATCGAGACGGCCAAGTCGCTCGTCGAGCTCCCGTCGCCGTACACGGGCGTCGTCGCGGAGATCCTCGCGCCCGAGGGGACGACGGTCGAGGTCGGCGTGCCGATCATCGTCGTGGACACCGACCCGTCCGGTGCCGCTCCGGCGCCGAGCACGCCGGCCGCCGTCGTGCCCGACGGCGCGGACGCGGCCCCCGCCCCCGGCTCGCCCGCCGCAGGGGCCGGGTCGGACGGCGCCGTCGCGCCCGCGGCGTCCGACGCACCGGCCGGAGGCTCCGGCTCGGTGCTCGTCGGATACGGCACGGTCGAGCCGGGCACCGCGCGCCGTCGTCGCCGCACCGCGGAACCCGCCGCGGCGGACCGGTCCGCGGCGTCGGCTCCAGCGCCCAGCGTGCCCGCCGCGGCACCTCGCGCGACCGTACCGGTCTCGGCGAGCGCCGCCGTCGGGCACGTGCACCTGCCCGTGCTCGCCAAGCCGCCGGTCCGCAAGCTCGCCAAGGACCTGGGCGTCGACCTCGCGAGCGTCGCGGGCACCGGCCCGGGCGGGATCGTCACGCGCGAGGACGTGCAGGCGTACCACGAGCAGGCGAAGGCACAGCCCTTGGCGACGTACGCCGACGACGACCAGCCGTGGCTCGCGACCGGCGCCGTCACCCCCGACGGCCGCCAGACGCGCGTCCCCGTGAAGTCGGTGCGCAAGCGCACCGCCGAGGCGATGGTCACGAGCGCGTTCACCGCCCCGCACGTCACGGTGTTCCACACGGTCGACGTCACCAAGACCATGCGGCTCGTGCACACGCTGCGCGAGGACCGGGAGTTCGCCGACGTGCGGGTCACCCCGCTGCTCGTCACCGCCAAGGCGCTGCTCCTCGCCGTGCGCCGCCACCCGGAGATCAACGCGAGCTGGGACGACGCCGCGCAGGAGATCGTCTACAAGCACTACGTGAACCTGGGGATCGCGGCCGCGACGCCACGCGGGCTCGTGGTGCCGAACATCAAGGACGCGCACCGCCTCGACCTGCACGGCCTCGCGGGCGAGATCGCGGACCTCACGTCGACCGCGCGCGCGGGCCGCACGTCGCCCACCGACATGTCCGACGGCACCATCACGATCACGAACGTCGGGGTGTTCGGCATCGACACGGGGACGCCGATCCTCAACCCGGGCGAGGCCGCGATCCTCGCGTTCGGCGCGATCCGCGAGCAGCCGTGGGTCCACAAGGGCAAGATCAAGAAGCGCTGGGTCACGCAGCTCGCGCTGAGCTTCGACCACCGCCTCGTCGACGGCGAGCTCGGCGCGCGCGTCCTGGCCGACGTCGCGAAGGTTCTGGAGGACCCGGCCCGAGGCCTCGTCTGGGGCTGACGTCTCACTCCCTCCGGCTGAGGAAGAACCGGACTGCGGTTCTACCTCGCGCGACGGCGGGCTCTCACAGAGGGCTGGCCATGGGTGTGCGGAAGACCTCACACGGGCTTAACGACGGCCGCGCGCCGGGGAAACACGGCGTTCCTAGCGTCCTGGGTACTGACCGGGACCTGCTGAAGGAGCCGCCATGTCCGCGCCCACGAGCCCCACCACCCACGAGGGTGAGCAGTCTGCAGAGCACCCCTCCAGCACCTCGACCACCACGACCGTCGCGCCCTCCGCGGCCGGGGCCGCGACCGCCGTCGGGCTGGCCACCGCCACGACGGCCGCCCCGACTCATCGCTCGGGGCGCTGGATCGACCGCTGGGACCCGGAGGACCCGACGTTCTGGCGCGACGGCGGCCGGAGGGTCGCGACGCGCAACCTGTGGATCTCGGTGTTCGCGGAGTTCCTCGGCTTCGCGGTCTGGGCCCTGTGGTCGATCGTCGTGCCGCAGCTCCCCGCGGCCGGCTTCGCGTTCACGGTCGACCAGCAGTTCTGGCTCATCGCCGTACCGAGCCTCGTCGGCGCGACGCTGCGCATCCCGTACACGTTCGCGGTGCCGCTGTTCGGCGGCCGCAACTGGACCGTGGTCTCCGCGCTCCTGCTCCTGCTCCCGACGACGGCGCTCGCGGTCGCGGTGCAGGACCCGGGGACGCCGTTCGGCGTCATGCTCGCGGTCGCGGCGCTCGCCGGGTTCGGCGGCGGGAACTTCGCGTCGTCGATGGCGAACATCTCGTTCTTCTACCCGGAGCGGGAGAAGGGCAAGGCGCTGGGGCTCAACGCCGCGGGCGGCAACCTCGGGACAGCGGTCGTACAGCTCGCGGTGCCGCTCGTCATCGTCGCGGGGGCGGGCGTCGCGCTCGAGCGCGCGGGCCTCATGATGATCCCGTTCATCCTGCTCGCGGCGTTCCTCGCGTGGCGCTTCATGGACAACCTGTCCACCGCGAAGGCCGACCCGAAGTCGTTCGCCGCGGCGACGCGGAACAAGCACACGTGGATCATCTCGTTCCTCTACATCGGGACGTTCGGGTCGTTCATCGGGTACGCCGGGGCGTTCCCCATGCTGCTCAAGGGCCAGTTCCCCGAGGTGACGCTGTCGATCGCGTTCCTCGGCGCGCTCGTCGGCTCGGTGTCCCGCCCGCTCGGGGGGATCATCGCGGACCGCCTGGGCGGCACGCGCGTCACCATCGCGTCGTACGGGGTCATGGCGTTCGGCGCGTTCGGCGCGATCCAGGCGCTCCAGTCGCACAGCTTCGGCCTCTTCTTCGCGTCCTTCCTGGTCCTGTTCGTCGCGACGGGCATCGGCAACGGTTCGACGTACCGCATGATCCCGGCCGTCTTCCAGGCGAGCGCGGTCCCCGGGGGAGCCCCCGACGGCGCCCTCGCGACGGACCCGGCCGCGCTGGACGAGGCGCGCGCCCGCGCCCGCAAGGCCGCGGCCGGGTGCATCGGGATCGCCGGGGCGATCGGCGCCTTCGGCGGCTTCCTCATCCCGCGCGGGTTCGCGGCGTCGACGAGCCTCGCCGGCTCGCTCGTCCCGGCCCTGTGGGTGTTCATCGGGATGTACGCGGTCATGGCGGTCGTCGCCTGGGCCGTGTACCTGCGCAAGGGGTCGGCGCTCGCGTCGGCCGGGATCTGAGCGGAGGCCACGAGAGTGCCGTCCGCTCCCACGACTGCCGCGCCGGGGACGTCTGAGGCCCCCGGCGCGGCACCGGCCGTCGCCCCGCGAGCCGCCGAGACGCGCGCCGGCACGCCGCCGGCCGCCGACACGCACTGCCCGTACTGCGCGCTGCAGTGCGGCATGCGGCTCTCCCCGTCGGACGACCCGGCGCCGTCGGCGGTGCTCCCGGTGACGGTCGCCCCGCGCGACTTCCCGACCAACCGCGGCGGCCTGTGCCAGAAGGGCTGGACGAGCGCGACGGTCCTCCGCGCGACGGACCGGATCACGAACCCGCTGCTGCGCGGGAGCGACGGCGAGCTGCACCCGGCGTCGTGGGACGAGGCGCTGGACGTCGTGGCCGCCGGGATCGGCCGCGTGCAGGCCGAGCACGGCCGGGACGCGGTCGCGGTCTTCGGCGGCGGCGGCCTGACGAACGAGAAGGCGTACGCGCTCGGCAAGTTCGCCCGCACGGTGCTGCGCACCGCGAACATCGACTACAACGGGCGTTTCTGCATGGCCTCGGCCGCGGCGGGCGCGAACCGCGCGTTCGGCGCCGACCGCGGGCTCCCGTTCCCCCTCGCCGACCTCGGCGGAGCGGACGCC
Source organism: Cellulosimicrobium sp. NPDC057862 (assembly GCF_042797035.1). Lineage (NCBI taxonomy): Bacteria > Bacillati > Actinomycetota > Actinomycetes > Micrococcales > Promicromonosporaceae > Cellulosimicrobium > Cellulosimicrobium sp. NPDC057862. The sequence goes on along the minus strand of NZ_JBHVMH010000003.1, from coordinate 122,773 downwards.
GTGCTCCTGCTCGGCTCGAACCTCGCCGAGACGATGCCACCCTCGGTCCAGCACCTCGCGGGCGTGCGCTCGCGGGGTGGGCTCATCGTCGTGGACCCGCGCCGCAGCGCGACCGCAGCGCTCACGGGCGAGCCGGGGGACGCCGTCGGGCAGCGTGCCGGAGTGCCCGACGACGGACGCTCGCCCGGGCGCCTAGTCCCGTCTCCGGGCGCGGGGCCGGTGGGCGACCAGGGCGTGCACCTCCAGCCCGTGCCCGGCACGGACCTGGTGGTGCTGCTCGCGCTGCTGCACGTCGTGGTCACGGAGGGGCTCGCGGACGCGGAGTTCCTCGACGCGCGCACGGCGGGTTTCGACGACGTCCGGCGCTCCGTCATGGTGTGGTGGCCCGAGCGGGCCGAGACCGTGTGCGGCGTCCCGGCCGACCGGCTGCGGTACGTGGCCCGCCTGCTCGCCGCGGCGTCGCCCGCCCGCGGTGGCTCGGGCGCGTACGTGCTCACGGGCCGCGGCGTCGAGCAGTCGTCGCAAGGCACCGCGACGGTGACGGCCGCGATCAACCTCGCTCTCGCGCTCGGCCTGCCGGGCCGCGTCGGCTCCGGCTACGGCGCGATCACCGGGCAGGGCAACGGGCAGGGCGGGCGCGAGCACGGTCAGAAGGCCGACCAGCTCCCGGGCTACCGCAAGATCGACGAGCCGGCGGCGCGCGCGCACGTCGCGGCCGTGTGGGGTGTGGACCCGGCGACGATCCCCGGCCCGGGCATGCCGGCGGTGACGTTGCTGCGCTCGCTCGGCGAGCGGCCGGGTCCGGGCGGCGCGGGCACGACGTACGCCGACGACGGGCGCCCGCGCGCGCTGCTCGTGCACGGGTCGAACGTCGTGGTCAGCGCGCCGGACGCCGACCAGGTCGCCGCGAACCTGCGCGCCCTCGACCTGCTCGTGGTGTGCGACCTGGTGCCGTCGGAGACGGCGCTCCTCGCCGACGTCGTGCTGCCGGTCACGCAGTGGGCCGAGGAGGAGGGCACCATGACGTCGCTCGAGGGGCGCGTCATCCGCCGCCGTCGCGCGGTCGACGCGCCCGGCGAGGCGCGCTCGGAGCTGTGGATCCTCGCGGAGCTCGCGCGGCGCCTGGGCTCGGACGTCTCCTTCCCGACCGACCCCGCCGCCGTCTTCGACGAGCTCGCGCGCGCGTCCGCGGGCGGCGTGGCCGACTACTCGGGCCTGAGCCACGCCCGCCTCGACGCGGACGAGCGCGACGGCGGCCCGGGACTGTACTGGCCGGTCCCGAGCGCGGAGCACCCGGGCACGCCGCGGACGTTCCTCGACCGCTTCGCCACGCCGGACGGGCGGGCGCGGATGGTCGTCGTCGACCACGTCGGGCCGAGCGACGACGTGCGCTCCGACGCCCCGCTCTACCTCGTCACCGGCCGCGTGCTCCAGCACTACCAGTCGGGCGCGCAGACGCGGCGCGTGCCCGAGCTCGACCGCCTCGTCCCGGAGCCGTTCGTCGAGCTGCACCCGGTCCTCGGCCTGCGGCTCGGGGTCGGCGACGGCGACCGCGCTCGCCTCACGACGCGCCGCGGCGAGATCGAGGCCGTGGCGCGGTGGACCGACCGGATCCGGCCGGACACGGTCTTCATGCCCTTCCACTGGAGCGGGGAGGGCAGCGTCAACCGCGTCACGACCGACGCGACCGACCCGATCTCGGGCATGCCCGAGTTCAAGGTGTGCGCCGTGGACGTGCGGCGCGCGCCCGACACCCAGGAGGTGGGCGCATGACGCGCGTCGTCGTGGTCGGCAACGGCATGGTCGGGTCGCGGTTCGCGAGCGACCTCGTGGCGCGGTGCGGGACCTCCGCGGGGACGGCGGCCGTCGAGGTCACCGTCCTCGGTGCGGAGGAGTACGAGCCGTACAACCGGGTGCTGCTCAGCGAGGTCGTCGCGGGCAAGGTCGACGTCGCGGCGATCGGGCTGCCCGGCGCGGACGACGCGCGCGTCACCGTCCGGCGCGGCACCGAGGCCATCGCGATCGACCGCGCCGCGCGCCGCGTGGTCACGGGCGAGGGCGCGCACCCGTACGACGTCGTCGTGCTCGCCACGGGTGCGTCCGCACGGATCCCCGACCTGCCGGGACTGACGGACCTCCCGGGCGGCCTGCCCCGCGGCGCGCACGCGCTGCGCACGCTCGACGACGCGCGCGAGATCGTCGCGGCGTCGGTCAACGCCCGGCACGCCGTGGTCGTCGGGGCGGGAGTCCTCGGGCTCGAGGTCGCGTGCGGGCTCGCGCGCCGTGGTGTCGCCGTGAGCCTCGTGCACGGCGGCGGGAGCGTCATGGACCGCCAGCTCGATCGCACCGCGGGCGGCGTCGTCGCGCGCAGCCTCGCGGGCCTCGGCGTGCGGACCTGGACCCGTGCGCGCACGGAGCGCGTCGTCGTGGGGTCGGGCTCCGTGCGCGGCGTGACGCTCCGCGTGCCCGACGGCGAGGCTCCCGCCGGGTCGTCGGCCCGCCCGGGTGGTGGCGCCGGGGGAGCGGAGGACGCGACGCGGCTCGTCGACCTCGAGGCCGACCTGCTCGTGCTCGCGTGCGGCACCGTGCCGGAGGCCGGGCTCGCGCGCGCGGCGGGCCTCGCGGTCGACCGGGGCGTCGTCGTCGGGCACGACCTGGCGAGCCCCGACGACCCGCGCGTCTTCGCGATCGGCGACTGCGCCCAGCCGCCCGAGGGCGGTACGGGGCTCATCGCGCAGGGATGGGACCAGTCACGCCGGCTCGCGGAGCACCTCGCGGGGCGGTTCGCGGCAGCGGGCGCCGGGGGGCCGGGCGCCGCGCAGGGGGCGGCGCCGGGCCGTCCGCGCGTCCGCCTGGGGGTCGACGCCGATCGGCCGAGCATGGCGCTGCGCCTCGCCATGAACGTCGTCGCGCGTCCGCTCCCGGCGACGCCCGCGCCGTCGGCAGCGACGCGTTCCGGGGCCGCCACCGGTCCTGCCGGACCAGGGGCGGCGGGTCGCCCGAGGCCTGCGGCGGCGGCGAAGCCCGGGGTCGCCGAGCGCGCGACGGCCGGGACCGACGTCGTGCGCGTCAAGGCCGCAGGGCTCGAGATCGTGACGATGGGCGTGTGCGGCGAGCGGCGGACGCCCGACCCCGCGCACCGCTCCGTGACGCTGAGCGACCCGGCGTCGGGGCGGCACGTCGAGGTCGTCGTCGCGGGCGGCCTGCTCGTGGGCGCGACGTGCGTCGGAGCGCCGGAGGTGGGCGCCGACCTCACGGCCACGTACACGCGCCGGGTCCCCGTGCCGGTCGACCCGGCCCACCTGCTGCTGCGGCCCGTCGCGCAGGCTCCCGCGCCGGCGTCGTCACCGACGCACATGCCCGACCGCACGACGGTGTGCACGTGCAACGGCGTGACCAAGGGCGACGTCGTGGGGTGCTGGCACGACGGCGCGCGGAGCGTCGACGACGTCGCGCGGGCCACGCGCGCGACGACCGGCTGCGGGGGCTGCAAGGACGTCGTGTGCGGGCTGGTCGACTGGCTCGCGCAGGCCGACCCGGAGCAGTCGCAGGGCGCGGCGGCGCCGGCGCGCGTCGGCCTCAGCACCTGACGTCGGCGGGCGCTGCGGAGATCGGTGGTCAAGACCGCCGACCTCGGCACGACCTGCCGACCTCACACGGCGCTGCGCGTCCGGGTGAGAACACCGTTACGGACGGGCAACGGACGGGGCACGGCCGCGAAATCGCCCGTCCGTAGCGTCGTCAGCACCGTCCCGGGGACTCTCCTCGCTCTCGTCGGAACCCGCGGGCGGTGACCGATCCGCCCCGACGCCCCCAGGAGCCCGCCGTGACCGGACCTCAGACCGATCCCGCCCCTGCCCCCGGCGCGCCCCGCCACCTCGTCGTCGTCGGCGGCGGCATGGTCGCGCAGCGGCTCGTCGAGGCGCTGCGCGCGCGCGACACCGACGGCGCGTGGCGCGTCTCGCTCTTCGCCGAGGAGCCCCGCAAGCCCTACGACCGCGTCGCCCTCACGAGCTACTTCTCGGCGCGCGACGCCGAGGAGCTCACGCTCGGCGACCCGGCCCTGTGGGACGACCCGCTGGTCACGCTGCACCGCGACTGCGCGGTGACGTCGATCGATCGCGAGGCGCGGACCGTCACCGACCGCCTCGGGCGGGTGCACGCCTACGACGAGCTCGTCCTCGCGACCGGCTCGAACGCCGCGCGGCCCCCGATCCCCGGCAACGAGCTGCCCGGCGTGTTCGTCTACCGCACGATCGACGACGTCGCGGCGCTGCGCGGCTGGGTCGAGGAGAAGCGCCGCCACGCCACGACCGAGGGCGGCTGGGAGCGGCCCGTGCGCGGCGCGGTGATCGGTGGCGGCCTCCTGGGCCTGGAGGCGGCGGGTGCGCTCAAGGCGCTCGGCGCGCAGGCCACCGTCATCCAGTTCGGCACGCACCTGATGGACGCGCAGATCGACCTGGGCGGCGGCGAGGCGCTCAAGCGCCTCATCAACGGCATGGGCATCGCGGTCCGGTGCAGCACCGGGACCAAGGAGATGAAGGTCTCGCGCAAGACCGGTCACGTGGGCCGGCTGGACTTCGTCGACGGCGGCCGGCTCGACGTGGACGTCGTCGTCATGGCGACGGGCGTGCGGCCCCGCGACGAGCTCGCGCGCGCGGCGGGGCTCGAGGTCGGCGAGCGCGGCGGGGCGGTCGTAGACCTCGCGTGCCGCACCGAGGACCCGCACGTGTGGGCCGTCGGCGAGGTCGCGTGCATCGAGGGCCGCTGCATCGGCCTCGTCGCGCCGGGCTACGCCATGGCGGAGGTCGTCGCGGACCGGCTGCTCGGTGGCGAGGCCACGTTCCCCGGCGCGGACACGGCGACCAAGCTCAAGCTCCAGGGGGTCGACGTCGCGAGCTTTGGCGACGCGTTCGGCCGCACCGAGGGCGCGATGGAGCTCGTGTGGGCCGACCCGGTCGCGGGCGTCTACAAGAAGCTCGTCCTGTCCGACGACGCGCGCACGCTCCTGGGCGGCGTGTTCGTCGGCGACGCGGCGCCGTACGCGTCGCTGCGTCCGATGCTCGGGGCGGAGCTCCCCGGCGACCCGGGGCTGTTCCTGCTCCCCGACGGGTCCGGGGGCGGGGCGCCCAGCCTCGAGCTCCCCGACGACGCCACGGTCTGCTCGTGCAACAACGTCAGCGCGGGCACGATCCGCGGCGCGGTCACCGAGCACGGGTGCACCGACCTCGCGGGCGTCAAGGCGTGCACCAGGGCGGGGACGAGCTGCGGGTCGTGCCTCCCCCTCGTCAAGAAGATCACGACGACGGAGCTCACCCGGGCGGGCGTCGAGGTCTCGAACGCGCTGTGCGAGCACTTCGACCTCTCCCGCGCCCAGCTCTTCGACGCCGTGCGGGTCGCGGAGCTGCACACGTTCAGCGAGATCATCGGGCGGTTCGGGCGCGTGCCGGAGCCGGTGACCGATACGCACGGCGCGGTCCTGGTCCGGGACGCCGGCCGCGGGTGCGACATCTGCAAGCCCACGGTCGCGTCGATCCTCGCGTCGCTCGGCAACGGCCACATCCTCGAGGGCGAGCAGGCGACGCTCCAGGACACCAACGACCACGTCATGGCGAACATGCAGAAGGACGGTACGTACTCCGTCGTCCCGCGCATCCCCGGGGGGGAGATCACGCCCGACGGGCTGCTCGTCATCGGGCAGGTCGCCAAGGACTTCGGGCTGTACACGAAGATCACGGGCGGCCAGCGCATCGACATGTTCGGCGCGCGCATCGAGCAGCTCCCGCACATCTGGCGCCGGCTCGTGGAGCACGGGTTCGAGTCCGGGCACGCGTACGGCAAGTCGCTGCGCACGGTGAAGTCGTGCGTCGGGTCCACGTGGTGCCGGTTCGGGGTGCAGGACTCGGTGGGCATGGCCGTCGAGCTCGAGCTGCGGTACCGCGGCCTGCGTTCCCCGCACAAGCTCAAGCTCGGCGTCTCCGGGTGCGCGCGCGAGTGCGCGGAGGCGCGCGGCAAGGACGTCGGCGTGATCGCGACGGACAAGGGCTGGAACGTGTACGTCGGCGGCAACGGCGGCTTCACGCCCCGGCACGCGCAGCTCCTCGCCGAGGACCTGGACGACGAGGCGCTCATCCGGACCATCGACCGCTTCCTCATGTACTACATCCGCACGGCCGACCGCCTCCAGCGCACGGCCGCGTGGGTCGAGGACTACGAGGGCGGCCTCGACGCGATCCGCGAGGTGATCGTCGAGGACTCGCTCGGCCTCGGCGCCGACCTCGACGCCGCGATGGCGCGCCACGTCGGCGACTACGAGGACGAGTGGCGCGCGGTCCTGGAGGACCCCGAGAAGCTGCGTCGCTTCGGCTCGTTCGTCAACGCGCCCGCCGACCCCGACCCCGACCTCGCGTACGTCACCGAGCGCGGCCAGATCCGGCCCGCGACGGCGGACGAGCGCGCCGCCCTGGAGGAGGTCCGCGCCGCGGGCCTCGCCACCGTCCCCGCCGGCCCCGTCGTGATCGCCGGCAGCACCCTGGAGGTCCGTCGATGAGCGTCGTGTCAGCAGAGCAGGCCGGCCCGGCGGCGGAGACGACGGAGTGGGAGCGCGTGTGCCTCCTGCGCGACCTCCTCGTCGAGCGCGGCGCCGCAGCCCTCGTGGGCGGGGTGCAGGTCGCGCTGTTCCGCCTCCCGGACGACACCGTGCGCGTGGTGCAGCAGCGCGACCCGTACTCGGGCGCGAACGTCATGTCGCGCGGCATCGTCGGCACGCGCGGGGGTGTGCCCACGGTCGCCGGGCCGATGTACAAGCAGGTCTTCGACCTCGCGACCGGGCGGTGCCTCGAGGCTGCCGGGTACGTGCCCGTCCAGGGCCTCGCCCCGGACCTGGCGACGTGGCCCGCCGAGGTGCGCGACGGCGTCGTGCACGTCGGCGACCGTCCCGTCGCCCGTCCGGACGCCACCGCGGACGGTGCGCCGTGACCACGCTCCTCGGGCTCGACCTCGCCGGGCGCACGGTCCTCGTCGCCGGCGGCGGTCCCGTCGCGGCCCGCCGCGCGCGGGCGATGGCGGACGACGGCGCGCACGTCCGCGTCGTCGCGCCCCAGGTCTGCGAGGACCTGCGCGACCTCGTCACCGCCTCGCTGCACGCCCCGCTCCTCGCGCCGTCGTCCGCCCAGCCGCTGCCCGACGGCGGGGCCGCACCGGGCGGTCGCGTCACCTGGGCGCCGCGCGAGGCCCGCGAGTCCGACGTCGAGGACGCGTGGCTCGTGCTCGCCGCGACGGACGACTCGGGGACCAACCGCGACGTCGCCGCATGGGCGGCAGCGCGCCGCACCTGGTGCGTCAACGCCGGCGCCGCGCACGAGGGCACCGCGCGCACGCCCGCCACGACGCACAGCGGCGACGTGCTCGTCGGGGTCGTCACGGACGTCCCCCCGGCGCCTCTGCCGGCGGACGTCCGTGCTCGGGAGCGACGGGCGGCTGACAGCTCGGCCGAGCGGCGCGGTGCGGACCCGCGGCGCGCCCGCGCGGTGCGCGACGCGATCGCCGAGCACCTGCGGTCCGGCGGGGCCGACCAGCGACGCCACCGTCCCGCCACCGGCGGGCTCGGGAGCGTGACGCTCGTCGGCGGGGGACCGGGCGCCGTCGACCTGCTCACCGTCCGGGGGCGCCGGGCGCTCGCGGAGGCGGACGTCGTCGTCGCCGACCGGCTCGGGCCGGTCGACGTGCTCGACGAGCTCGCGCCCGGCGTCGAGGTGATCGACGTCGGCAAGACGCCTGGGCACCACCCCGTGCCGCAGCACGAGATCAACGCGATCCTCGTGGAGCAGGCGCAGCGCGGCCGGCGCGTCGTGCGGCTCAAGGGTGGCGACCCGTTCGTCTACGGGCGGGGCGGCGAAGAGGTCATCGCGTGCCGGGAGGCGGGCGTGCCGGTGGACGTCGTGCCGGGCGTGTCCAGCGCGCTGAGCGTCCCGGCGCTCGCGGGCATCCCGCTCACGCACCGGGGGACGGTCGCTGCGTTCCACGTGATCAGCGGTCACGACGGTCTCGACGCCGCCGCGCTCGCCGGGGTGCGCGACCGCACGGCTACGCTGGTGGTCCTCATGGGTGTCTCGCAGCTCGCACGCATCACGGCCCAGGCCCTCGGCGCCGGGGCCGACCCCGCGCTGCCCGTCGCGATCGTGGAGAGCGGCTCGACGCCGCGCCAGCGCGTCACGCGGGCCCCGCTCGGCGAGGTCGTGGAGCGCGCAGCCCGGTCTGGGGTCCGGCCCCCGGCGATCATCGTCATGGGGGACGTCGCCGCCGAGGGACGGCTCGACCCGGCGACGGTCGCGTGAGCAGCACCGGCAGCACCGAGATCGACCCGCCCGTCGCGACGTCGACCCACGGAGGGTCGATCTCGGACGCTCGGGTCGATCTCGCGTCCGACCCCGGCGGCGACCGCCCCGCGCTCGGCCAGGTCATGGCCGGCTGCACGGTGCTCGTCACGGCCGACCGCCGCAAGAGCGAGCTCGCCGCCGCCCTGCAGCGCCGGGGTGCCGAGGTCCGCCACGCGCCCGCGCTGAGCATGATCCCGCACGCCGACGACGAGCAGCTCCTCGCGGGGACGCGCGACCTCGTCGAGCACCCGCCGGACGTCGTCGTCGTCACGACGGGCATCGGCTTCCGGTCCTGGGTCGAGGCCGCGGACGCGCACGGCCTCGCCGACCGCCTGCTCGAGGTCCTCGCCGACGCGCGGATCGTCGCGCGCGGCCCCAAGGCGCGCGGCGCGATCCAGGCCGCCGGGCTCACCGCCGACTGGGTCGCCGAGTCGGAGACGTCGGCCGAGATCGCCGACGTGCTGCTCGGCGAGGGCGTCGCCGGGCTGCGCATCGCCGTCCAGCACCACGGCGCCGGGGCCGACGGCCTCGACGTCGTCTTCGCCGAGGCCGGTGCCGAGGTCGCGAGCCTCGTCGTCTACCGGTGGGGTCCGCCCCCCGACCCCGAGGCGTTGCGCGCGTCCGTCGAGGCCGCGGCCGTCGGGGAGATCGACGCCGTCGTGTTCACCTCCGCGCCCGGCGCCGAGGCGTGGCTGAGCGCGGCCGAGGAGCACGGCGTGGGCCGACTCGTCGTGTCGCGGTTCCAGGACGGGTCCATGGTCGCGGCGGCCGTGGGGCCCATCACCGCGAAGCCGCTCGAGCACCGCGGGGTCACGCCGCTCCAGCCCGAGCGCGGGCGCCTCGGCGCGCTCGTGCGCACGCTCGTCGCGCACTACGAGCAGGCCGAGACCGTCGCGCTCTCGACCGTCGCCGGCGTGCTCCAGATCCGCTCGCGCGTCGCCGTGCTCGACGGCGAGGTGCTGCCCCTCTCGCCCAGCAGCCTCGAGGTGCTGCGTCTCCTCGCCGCGCGCCGCGGCGAGGTCGTCACGCGCGACGACGTGCTCGACGTCCTGCCCGGCGACTCGCGCGACCCGCACGCCGCCGAGGTCGCCGTCGCCCGCCTGCGCGAGGCGACCGGTCGGCGTGACCTCGTCAAGACCGTCGTCAAGCGCGGATACCGATTGGAGCTCGCATGAGCGCGGAGATCCTGGCCTTCCCCTCGGGAGCGTCGTCCGACTCCTCGGGGGCGTCGTCCGACCCCGGGCCGGAGGCTGGCGACGGCGGGACGTCCGGAGCCGCGCCCGTGCTGATCGGCTGCTCGCACGGCACGAGCGACATCACGGGTCGTGACGTGATCCGCGCGCTGCTCGACGACGTCCGCGCCGCGCGCCCCGACCTCGACGTCCGTGAGGCGTTCGTCGACGTGCAGCAGCCCGAGGTCGCGGACGTCGTGACGTCGGTCGTCGACCCGTCCGCGGCGACGGACGACCCGGACGACTCCGTGCCGGGCGACGCTTCCGTCGCGGACGGCGCGCAGCCGGGCGACGCGGTCGTCGTGCCGCTCCTGCTGTCCGCCGGGTTCCACGTGAGCGTCGACGTCGCGGCGGCGGTCGAGGACCGCGGCCTCGGCACCGGTCGTGCCGCGGCGGGCTCGCCGCTCGGCCCGGACCCACGGCTCGCCGACCTCCTCGCCGAGCGGCTGGGCGAGGTCGGCGTGCGTCCGGGCGACGCCGTCGTGCTCGCCGCTGCGGGGTCCAGCCGTCCCGGCGCGGCGCGCGACGTCGAGGAGCTCGCGGCGGACCTTCGCGAGCGCGTGCCCGGCCCGGTGACGGTCGGCTACGGCGCCATGGCCAAGCCCTCCGTGCCCGACGCCGTCGCCGCCGCCCGCGTCGACCTCGCCCCGGGCGGGCGCGTCGTCGTCGCGGCCTACCTCCTCGCGCCGGGCTTCTTCTACGACCGCGTCCTCGAGGCCGGCGGCGACGTCGTCACCGCGCCGCTCGCTCCCGACGCCCGCCTCACCGCGATCGTCCTCGACCGCTACGCCACCGCCGCGGCCACCCTCGTCTGATCGAGCGAGACCCGGGCCTGACTGCGGAGAACCCCGGTCCGCCGAGGGAGAACCCGTGGTCGGTGAACCACGGCTCGTCCTCGCGTGACCGGGGTCCTACCTCGTGAGGACCGGGCGGGTGCGGGGGGCGAGCAGGGCGACGCCGGCGGCGAGCAGCACCGTGACGCCGAAGCAGACGACGTACGACGCGAGGCCGAGCGTCGGGTGCAGGGCCCACAGGAGCGACCCGGTGACGGCGAGCGCGGTCGCGGCCGCGACGGCGTCGGACACCTGGAGCGCGGACGAGTTGGCGCCCTGCTCGGCGACGGGCGAGAGCTCGAGCGTCAGCACCGAGAGCGTCGGGTGGGTCATGCCCATGCCGAGCCCCGCGAGGGTCCACGCGACCATGCCGACGACGGGCGGGACGGCGGTCCACGCGAGCAGCGCCGCGCCGCCGATGCCGAGCGCGACGAGCGTCCCGCCGAGACGCACGTACCCGGCGTGCTGGAGTCCCCAGGTCGCGCGGCCGCGGAGCCAGGAACCGGTCGACCAGCCGACGGCGCCGAACGTCAGCACGGCGCCCGCGAGCGACGGCGCGAGGCCGCGTTCGTGCGAGAGCAGGAGCGGGAGCAGCACCTCGGCCCCGGTGAAAGCGGCGGCGACCAGGCCGCGGATCGCGATGACGCTCGGGAGGCCGCGCGCGGCGCGGGTCGTGCCCGGGGGCAGGAGCCGCGGGACGGCGAGCGCGACGGCGGCGAGCGACGCGACGAGGAGAGCCGCGAGCCCGAGCCCGCGGAGCTGGCCCGCGTAGTTGAGCGCCCCGATCCCGAGGGCGGCCACGACGGCCCAGGCGAGCGACGCCTGGCGCGCGGTCCGGTCGAGGGGCGACTCGGCGTGGGCGGTCCCGTACGGCGGGACGTCCCCCGACGGGGAGGGGACGTCGTCGGACACCGGGGAGGTGACGTCGTCCGGGGCCGAGCCGCGGGCGGCGCGCATCCCCGGGCGCATGAGGATCAGCGCCGGGACGGCGAGGACCGGGACCGCGAGGAAGACCCATCGCCAGCCGACGTGCTCCACGACCAGCCCGGCGATGGCGGGGCCGACGATGGACGGGATCACCCAGGCCGCGGCGAACGCGGCGAAGACCTTCGGGCGCCGGTCGGTGGGGAACACGCGCGCGACGAGCACGTAGAGCGCGACGATGTACAGGCCCGTCCCGACGCCCTGGAGCACGCGGCCCGCGACGAGGACGAGCATGTCCTGCGCGAGGCCGGCCACCAGCAGGCCTGCGAGGAAGAGTCCGATGCCCGTCCACAGGGGCGTCGTCGGGCCCGCGCGGTCGCTCCAGCGGCCGGACGCGACCATGCCGACGACGCTCGACGCGAGCGACGCGGCGAACGCGAGCGTGTACAGGGTGAGGCCGTCGAGCTCGACGGCGACGGTAGGCATGGCCGTGGCGACGGCGAGGGCCTCGAACGCGCCGAGGAACACGAACGCGACCATGCCGAACAGCACGGTGCGCTGCGTCCCGGGGGAGAGCGTGCCGGTGGAGGGGGCGTCGGGGGTGCCGTGCACCGGCGCGTCGGCGTCGGTGCGAGGGTCCGCCGTCATACGAGAACGACCTTTCCGGTGGTGGCGCGCGCTTCGAGCTCGCGGTGGGCGCGCGCTGCCTCCGCGAGGGGTACCTGGTGCGTGACGACGTGCCACGTCCCGTCCGCCGCGAGCGCGAGCGCGCGCTCCTGCAGGTCGAACAGGTCTCCCCAGGGTCGGGCCCGGGGTCCCACGGCCCACCGTACGTCGCGCGTGACCGCTCCCGTCCCGGAATTCGTGACGTTCCCGGCGTCGTGGTCGACGTCACCGGCGCGGTTCGGCGCGCCCGACGACCACCCGAAGAGCACGAGGCGCCCGTCCGGGGCGACGAGCGCGGCGGCGTCCGTGCCCGCGTCCCCGCCGACGCCGTCGAGCAGGACGGTCGCACCGTCGGGGGCGTGCTGCCGGACGGCGGCCCGCGCCTCGTCGAGCCAGCCGTCGGTCCGGTAGTCGACCACCACGAGCCGGTCGGCGTGCGCCCCCCTGGCGAGCGAGCGCACGAGCGCGACCTTCTCCGGACCGCCCGCGAGCGCGACGACCCGTCCGCCGGCCGCGAGCGCGCTCTGCACGAGGAGGGTGCCGAGCCCGCCGGCCGCGGCGGTGACGAGCACGGTGTCGGTCGCGTCGAGCTCGGCGAGGTCGAGGATGCCGACGGCGGTGCGGCCGGTCCCGATCATCGCGATCGCGTCGGGCGCGGTGACGTGGTCGGGGACGCGGTGCAGCGCCTCGACGGGCACGACGGCGAGCCGCGCGTACCCGCCGCCGTCGGGGGCGGCGCCGAGGTGTGCGGCGACGCGGCGGCCGCGCCACGCGGCGTCGACCCCCGGCCCGACGGCGTCCACGACCCCGGCGACCTCGCGCCCGGGGATGGTCGGGAGCGCCGGGAGCGGCAGGGGGCCGCCCGCGGCCTCGCCTCGGCGCAGGGTCGTGTCGAGCAGGTGCACGCCGTGCGCGCGGACGGCGACGAGCACCTGGCCCGGTCCGGGGACGGGGTCGGGGACCTGGTCGAGGACGAGGTTCTCGGGCGGTCCGAAGGCGTGCAGGCGGATGGCGTCCACGGGGGCTCCTCAGTGGGCTGCGGGCCGCGCCGGAGCGGCGGCACGCGACCCGGTCCGGCCGCGCCCTGCTAGTCTCGAACCTCAACAAATGTTGAGGTCAAGCACCCCGCGGCACGTCCCCGTCGCGGCCGTCCGGCGAGGAGCCCGCGTGCCCGACGACGTCCTGTCCCCGAGCGACGAGCTCACCGTCGGCCAGCTCGCCGCGCGCAGCGGCGTCGCGGTGTCCGCGCTGCACTTCTACGAGCGCGAGGGGCTGATCACCAGTCGCCGGACGCCCGGCAACCAGCGGCGGTTCACGCGCGAGACGCTGCGCCGGGTCGCGTTCGTGCGCGCGTCGCAGCGCGTCGGCATCCCGCTCGCGCGCATCCGCGCCGCGCTCGCGACGCTGCCCGGCGACCGGACGCCCACCGCCAAGGACTGGCACCGCCTCTCGGCCGGGTGGCACGCCGACCTCGACGCGCGCATCGAACAGCTCACGCGTCTGCGCGACCACCTCACGGACTGCATCGGCTGCGGGTGCCTGTCGCTGCGCCGGTGCGTGCTCGTCAACCCGCACGACGCGCTGGCCGACGAAGGCCCCGGTCCGCGGACCCTGCTCGTGGAGGGGATCGAGGACTGAGCGGGCGTCAGGCCGGCGCGACCAGCGAGCCGAAGCTCGTGCGGCGGCGCAGCGCGAACCCGAGCCGCTCGTAGACGCCGATCGCGCCGACGTTCTCGGCCGCGGCGTGCAGGAACGCGCGGTCGCCCCGCTCCTGCACGTGGAACGCGACGTCGCGCACGAGGCGCGACGCGAGGCCACGGCCCCGGTGCGCGACGTCGGTCGTCACGGCGCTGATCTCCGTCCAGCCGGCGGGCTGCAGGCGCTCGCCCGCCATGGCGACGAGCCGGCCGTCGTCGTCCCGGAACCCGACGTAGCGGCCGAGCAGGTACGTGCGGGCCTCGAACGGCCCGGGGCGGCTGCGCTCGACGAGCGCGAGCATGTCCGGCACGTCGTCGGCGCCGAGCACCACGACGTCGGGGTCCGGACGCGGGTCGAGCCGCCCGGTCTCGACGAGCTGGACGCCGTCCACGCGGAACTCGAGGGTCCAGCCCTCCGGCGGCTCGACCCCCTCGGGCGGCGCGGAGAAGCGGCCGCCCGGCCCGACGAGAGCGGCGATCGCGTCCCAGACCCCGGGCTCGTCCCACGAGCGCACGCCCGTGATGGGCGAGACGTCGGCCGGGTAGCGCCGCGCGAGGTCGTCGCCCTCGGCGAGGTGCGCGTGGGCGCCGGTGAGGGCGCTCCACGACGGGTTCTCCAGGACGGCGTCGCCGACGCCGGTGGCGTGGGCCTGCGTGCTCGTCGCGGTCATGCTGCTCCTCCTCGCCCGGTCACCCGGGTGCCGTGCCGTCGTCACGGTCGTCCGGCCGTGCGTCCTCCAGGACGAACGCTCGCGGGCGCGCCCCTCTTCCTGCACTCCTCCCGAACCCGCTCAGCCCTCCCACTGGTCCCGGTGCACGACCTCCGCGAGCGGGCGCCGACGCGGCTGCGACCAGCGCCCGCGCGCCGGGTAGCCGAGCGGGACCAGGCCCATCGTCAGTGCGTCGTCGGGCAGGCCGAGCAGCGTGGCGACGTCGCGCTCGCGGACGGTGTGGAAGGTCGTGAGCGTCGTCCCGATCCCGTAGGCGCGCGCGGCGAGCACGAGGTTCTGCACCGCGCCGTAGATCGAGGCGCCGAGCCGGGGGTCCGTCGAGCCCGCCGCGTTCCGCAGCACCGGCACGACCCACACCGGCGCCTCCTCCAGGTGCAGGGCCAGGTGCTCGACGGCGCGGAACCCCGCGTCGCTCACCCCCGCGTCGTCGGTCGCCGCACCGAGGACGGCGTCGCGGCGGTCGCCGTACGCGGCGCGCCACCCCTCGCGGTACCACTCCGCGACCTGCGCCTTGGTCGCGGGGTCCCTCACGACGATCCACGCCCACTGCTGGCGGTTGCCCCCGCTGGGGCCGCGGACCGCGGCGTCGAGGATCGCGTCGAGCACGTCGTCGGGCACGGCGTCCGGCGAGAGGTAGCGGCGCGACGGCGTCGAGTGGAGCGCTCGAAGGATGGACAGATCCTCAGGTGTGGTCACGGTCGCCGAGGGTACGGGCTACCATCCGGCGCGTTCGCGGGTCCCGGCCGCCGTCTCGCAGGGTGGTCACACCCGCGGCGCGTCCTGATCCACAGGCCTCGGACGGGGGAGCAGATGGTCACGGAACTGCCGGTCACGGACGTGCTGGTGGCGGTGCACGTCGACACGGGGGAGCACGACGACGCGGAGAGCCTGCGGACGCGCGTCGCCGCGCTCGACGGGGCGGGCGTGCACGCGCTGACCTTCGCGCCCGGGCCCGACGGCGGGCTCACGGCGGTCGAGGCGGCCTCCTTCGCAGCGGCGTGGACCGAGCGCGTCGGCCTCGTGGCCGTCGTCAACCCCGTGCACGCCGAGCCGTTCCACCTGTCCAACCAGCTCTCCAGCCTCGACCGCATCTCCCGCGGCCGGGCAGGGTGGTGGCTCGACGTGGTCGACGACGCCGCGCACGCGCGGGCGCACGGTACCGAGCCCGTCGGCTCCGAGGACGCGACGGCGCTCGCGCACGACGTGGCAGAGGTCGTGGAGGCGGCCCGGCTGCTGTGGGACTCGTGGGAGGACGGCGCCCTGATCGCCGACCGCGCGACCTGCCGCTTCCTCGACGCCGAGCGGGTCCGCCACGTCGACTTCGTCGGGCGGCGGTTCTCCGTCAAGGGCCCGGCCCTGCTCCCGCGACCGCCGCAGGGCCACGTGCCCGTGCTCGCCGAGGCGCGCTGGCTCCCCGCGGACGCACGCGACGTCACGGTGGTCCGCGCACCCTGCGGGACGGACACCGTGGGCGGCCCCGTGCTCGTCGACGTCGCGGTGACCGGCGAGCCGGGTCACGTCGCCGCAGCCGTGGGGCGCGTCGTCGACCAGATCGCCCGGTGGGCGGCCGCGGCGGTCGCGGGCACGACGGGCGCGTCCCCCGTGGGCCGGCAGGACCGCGGACACCCCCGCCCGCTCGTCGTGCGGCTCGTGCCCGACCGGACGGAGGAGGCGTGGGCCGTCGTCGGGCAGGTCCTGGTGGCGCTGCCCGCGCGCGGTCTCGCTGCCCCGCCGCCTGGCCCCGGCCGGACGCTGCGCGACCACCTCGGTCTCGAGCGTCCGGAGGGCCGGGCGGGCGACCCGACCGCGCGACCGGCGCCCGAGCACGAGACCACGACGATCGGAGCACGACCGTGAGCGCACCGAGGACCCGCTCGACCGCGATGCCGACCCCCGCGGGTGCGACCGGCGCGCCGCGCCGCGAGCTCCACCTCGCGGCGTTCTTCCCGTTCGGTCCGCACTACGACTGGACGTCCGTGGCCGACCCGACGACCTACTACGACGCCGAGACGTACGCCACGCTCGCGCGCTCGGCCGAGCGGGGGTTGTTCTCGGCCATGTTCCTCGGCGACAGCCAGCGGCTGCGCGAGCACCTCGGGCGGGTCAACGACACGGTCGTGACCGGCCGGCCGGACCAGCTCGTGCTCTTCGCGCACCTCGCCGCGCGCACGCGGCACCTCGGGTTCGTCGCGACGCTCAACACGACCTTCGCGGCCCCGGCGGACCTCGCGGCCAGGGTCGCGACCGTCGACCGGCTCAGCGGCGGGCGCGCGGGCTGGAACGTCGTCACGACGAACGACGCCTGGACCGGGGCGAACTTCCGTCGCGGCGGCTACCTGCCCCGTTCCGAGCGCTACCGGTCGGCCGAGGAGCACCTCGCGATCGTCCACGCGCTGTGGGACGCGGACCGGGGGACCCCGGTGCGGCGCACGGGGTCGCACCACGACGTCGTCGCGACCGCGACCCTGCCGCCCTCGGCGCAGGGCGCGCCCGTGATCTTCCAGGCGGGCGAGTCCGACGAGGGTCGCGACTTCGCCGCCCGGCACGCCGAGGGGATCTTCTCGCGCTACCTCGAGCCCGAGGCGGCGGCCGCGTTCGCGGCCGACCTGCGCCGTCGGCTCGTCGCGCACGGCCGCCCCGCCGACGACCTGCGGATCTTCCCCGCGGCGAGCATCACCCTCGGGGACACCGAGGCGGAGGCGCGCGAGAAGGCGGAGTGGTTCCACCGGCGGACCTGGACCGACCGCATGGTCGTCGCGGTGATCGAGGCGGTGTGGGGTCGTGACCTCTCGTGGCTCGACCCCGACGGCCCGCTGCCCGACGTCGACCCTGCGTCGGCCGAGCAGACGCGCACCCACGGCGTCGTCAACAGCCGCGACGACCCGCTGGTGACTGCCGCGGCGTGGCGCAGGATCAGCGCCGAGCGGGGGTTGACCGTGCGCGGCCTCGTCGACTCGCTGCACGCGGCGGCCGCGTTCGTCGGGACGCCGTCGTCGGTCGCCGACCGCCTGGCGGCGTCCGTGCGGGCCGGGGAGATCGACGGCCTCAACCTCACGCCCCAGTCGGTCCCCGACGGGTTCGACGACGTCGTGGGCCGGCTCGTGCCCGAGCTCCAGGAACGTGGCGTCTACCGCACCCGCTACCCCGGGACGACGCTGCGCGAGAACCTCGGCCTGCGTGCGCCCGTCCACCACCGGCTCCCCGCCACGGGATGACGCGGGCCGGCCGCGTCGGGTGACGCTGGCGCGGCCGGCCGCGCACCCGATGCGGGGCCGGAGAGCTCACCAGTTCTTGGTGCCGCTCCCGCTGCCGTCGCCCGGGTCGGTGCCGCCACCGGGCTGGTCGCCGTAGAGGTCGCGGTACTCCTGCTCGAGGCGTTCCTGCTCGTCGCGCGCCTCGGAGCCCTGCTGCTCGAGCTCCTCCTGGCGCTGCTGCTCCTCGCGCTCGGCCTGGCTCTGCTGGTCCTCACCCTCCGAGCCCTCGCCGCCCGACGCCTCGGACTGCTCGTCACCCTCGGAGCCCTCGCCCTGCTGGGTGTCGCCGCCGCCCTGGTTCTCGGGCTGGGAGTCCTGCGCCTGCTGCTGCTTGTCCTGGAGGCGCTGCTGCGCGGCCTCGTTCTGCTCCTCCTGCTCGGGGGTCTGCTCGGACTCCCCGCAGTCGGGCCAGCCGCGGATCTGCTCGGCGGTCGCGTACTCCTGCTCGGCGTACTCGTACCAGTCCTGGACGTCCTGGCGCAGCTCCTCCGGGTCGGGCTCCTCGCTCCCGTCGCCGTACGGGTCGAGGACCTCCTCGTCGTACGGCAGCCCCGCGTCGCGGGCGGCGATCGCCTCCTCGACGAGCGCGAGCTCGGCCGCCTTGCCGTCCGCGTACGCCATGTCACCGTCGCCCTGGATCTCGTACGCGAGCGAGAGGTTCGTCTGGATCATGCAGCGTTCCTCGGGGCTCTCGTTCTCCGCGAGGTCGTACGCGCGGTCCAGGGACGTGATCGCGTCGTACAGCGCCCACGAGTCCTCGGACCGGGCGAGGGCCGTCCCGTGGTTGTAGTGCGCCTTCCACGGTTCGACGATGTTGAGGGTCCGCTGGATCCCGAAGTAGTCGGCCGCTGTCGTCGCGTCCCCGCCGTCGTAGCGGTCCTTGCCCGTCGCCGCGATCGGGGCGAGGAGCGCCAGCTTGACCCCGAGGACGAGGAGCGCGAGCACCACGGGCAGTGTGCCGACGAGCCACCACGTGCGCCGGCGCAGGCGCGCGGCGCGCAGCGCGGCGACCCCCGTGGGGCGGGGCTTACGCGTCCCGGTCGGCGATGTCGGGGGCGGGGTCCAGGTCATCGGCGCACCTCCGCCCGGTCGGCAGTGGGCGTGCCCGAGGCCGGCCGGTCGCCGTCGTCCGGCCCACCGGGCGCCCGTGCGCCCGGGACGTCCCCGCTCCAGACCGGCGCCGACGGCCGGGACGTCGTCGGGCGCACGAGCGAGCGGCTGGCCGAGCGCGACCAGAACCACGCCTCGAGACCGAGCAGCGCGACGAGCGCGAGCGCGAACGGCCAGACGACCGGGCGGTAGGCCGTGACGTCGCGTCGTCCGTCGGCCGCGACCTGCTGCGGGTCGACGCCCGCGACGAGCGACGCCGTCTCCGACGGCTCCTGCCGGTGCACGTACGGCACGCCGAGCTGGTCCGCGAGCGTGGTGAGCGACTCCTCGTCGAGCACCGAGAGCGCCTCGACCGGCTCGCCGTCCTGGCTCGGCTGCGACCAGTCGATGATGTACTCCGCGTCCTCGGGGTCCACGTCCGGGTCGTACTCCTTCATGCGCCCGCCGTCGGCCGTGCCGTAGCCGAGCACCGCGCCGCCGTCGACCAGCGGGGCCAGCTCGGCGAACGAGCGCGGCTCGCCCTCCGCCGTCTGCTCCCCGTCGGTGAGCAAGAAGACGAGGCGCACGTTCGCCGGGTGCTGCTCGGCGGACCCCTGGAGCGCGGACCGCAGCTCGTCGAGGGGCCTGTCCGTGAGCGATCCCTGCGAGTACCGCGTGATCTCGCGGTGGAACGTGTCGGCCCACGACGTGATCGCGCGCGCGTCCGTCGTCAGGGGGAGCTGGCGCGACGCCTGCGAGTCGAACGAGATGATCGAGTAGCGGGCCCCGGGGATCGCCTCGGTGAGGCTCGTGATGTCGCTCCGCACGCCGTCGAGGCGCTCCTGGCCGCCCTCGGGGCCGTAGTCCTCGGCCGCCATGGAGCCCGTGCGGTCGACGACGAAGAACATGTCGACGTTCGCGACCGACGTGTCGCGGTCCGTCGACGCGACCGACGGCGCGAGCCCGATGATCCCGAGCAGCACGACCGCGCCGACGCGGCGCAGCCAGGCCGCGCGCGGGGCGCCGGGCCGCGGGGCGCCGTCGGGCCCGGGGCGTCCGGCCACGACGGCCTGCCACACGGCGAGGCCGAGCAGGGGCAGGACGAGCAGCGCCAGGGCCCAGAGGGGCACGAGCGGCTGGAGCGTCAGTCCGGCGAGGCTCATCGGGCGATCACTCCTTCACCCGCCACGCGACGACGAGCAGCAGCGCGACGCCGAGGACCGCGACGAGGAACCAGCCCGCGGGCCGGTCCGTGACGATCACCTCGGGCGACGCGTCGAGCTCGACGGCCTGCTGCGCGACGACGTCGTCGACCATGCCCTGCACCGCGGCCGGGTCGTCGGCGAGGAAGTAGAGGCCGCCGCCGTCCTCGACCGTGCTGCGGTACTCGCTCTCCTCGGGCGTGCCCTCGTAGCGCTGCGACCCGCCGAAGATCCCGTGCAGCGTGATGTCGCGCGACGCGACGAGGTCGGCCGCCTGGGGAAGCGTGTAGATCGGCTCGCCGGAGACGTAGTTGTCGGTCGCGAGGATGATCGAGCGCGAGCGCTCGGTGTCCTCCGCGTCGAACTGGAGCGCGCAGCTCGCGAGCCCGTCGCCGATGAGGCTCGCGCCAGCGAGGTTCGCGGTCGTGCCGGCGCTGAACTGCGCGTACTCGAGGATCTCCGCGTCGTCCGACCCGCCGGTGTAGTCGAACGTGGACGGGTCCTTGTCGAGCGCGTCGATCCCGGCCTGGAGCTCCTCCTGCACGAGCGTGTAGTCGTCCGTGAGCGGGAAGACCGTGCGCGACGAGGAGTTGAAGATCGACAGCGCGATCCGTTCGCCCTCGAAGTTGTCGACGAGCTCCTGGAACACCTTGAGGACGGCGCCGTCGTACTCGATCATCGAGCCTGACACGTCCAGGCACAGCACGATGTCGCGTGTGCCGAGCCGGTCGACGACGACGTCCGTCTCGACCGGCCGCGCCGCGACCGCCCCCGCGCCGACGACGGCGACGAGCAGGCCCGCCGCCGTGAGCCCCTGGAGCACGCGGTAGCGGCGCACCCACGCCGCGAACGCGGGCACGCGCGCGAGGTAGTCGGAGTTCGCGACCCAGAGCACGTCGGCGTCGGCGTCGCGCGCCCGCCGACGCCGGGCGAGCCACCAGGCGACCGCGCCCGCGGCGAGGACGGCGACGACGAGCGCACCCCACAGCCACGGCCACAGGATGGAAGCGCCCTGGGGACCGGGCACGACGGCGGTGCTCGCCGCGAGCGCGTGCCTCACCATCCGCGCACCACCGATCGCGCGCGGTCGATCGAGTCCTCGGCGTCGGTCGCCCGGGCCGCGGGGTCGTTGTCGTGGTCCGCGAACGACGGCCGGTAGTAGCGCGCGATGAGCTGCGTGAGGCGACCGGCCTCGCCGATCTGCTGGATCTCCGAGAGCGTCATGGACGACGCGTCCTGGCCGAGCCGACCGGTCGCGAAGCCGCGCATCTCCGACGAGAGCGCGAGGTGCAGCGTGCGCTCGTCGAGCTCACCGGCACGGAAGCGCTCCGCGACGGCGTCGAGCCGCCGCTCGTACTCGGCGCGCAGCGACGCGTAGGGGTCGTACGGGCCGGTGGGGAGCAGGGGCGCGGGCGGCGGTGCGGCCTTCTCCGCCGCGCTCGCGCGCGTCAGCCAGACGACGAGGAACACGACGGCCGCCGCCGCGAGGATCAGCACGATCCCCAGGACGGTCCACCACCCCGAGTAGCCCACGGGGTCGACGAGCTCATCGACGGGCACGCTTCTGCCTCCCCAGGAGCTCGACGAACCGCTGCACCACGTCGTCCGACCCCTCGACGAGCACGCCCTCGACCTGGAGGGTGCGCAGCCGCTCCGCGACCTCGGCCCGCCGCGCGGCAAGGGCCTGGGTCGCGGACTCGGCGAGCGCGGCCCGGCCGCGCAGGAACGCCGGCAGGCGCAGCGTCCCGTCCACGTCCGCGACCTCGCCCGCGGCGTGCGGCCCGGCGCCCGCGCCCACGGGAGAGAGGTCCGCGACCTGGACGACCATGACCTCGTGGCGCACGCGCAGCGACCGCAGGAGCTGCTCGTGCTCGGCCCCGGGGCGCGCCTCGTCGGTCACGACCACGATCAGCGAGCGGCGCCGGAACGCGGACCGGGCGCGGTCCAGCGGCCGACCCAGGTCGCTCGCGGGCGCGTCGGGTCGCCACAGGTCCTCCACCGTGCGCAGCAGCACCTCGAGGTCCTGCGTGCTCGCACGGGGCGGGAGCTGGACCAGCCGCCGGGCGTCACCCGCGACGAGCGCGACCCGGTCGCCGCGGTCGCGCGCGAGGTACGCCACGAGCGCGCAGCAGAAGCTCGCGATCTCCGCCTTGGTCTCGCCGCTCGGGGCGGTCGCGCCCATCGTGCGCCCGGTGTCGACGACGAGCACGAGGTTGAGGTTCGACTCGCGCACGAACCGGCGGATGATCGGGAGGCCCGCGCGCGCCGACGACTTCCAGTCGATGTCGCCGACGTCCTCGCCCGGCGCGTACAGGTGCAGGTCGTCGAAGTCCTGGCCGTGCCCCTTGAAGACCGACCGGTGCCGTCCCTCGAGCAGGCCGGACGCCCGGCGCGCGACCGGGAGGTCGAGCCGGGCCCGGACCTGGGCGAGACGGGAGACGTCGGGCACGTGGTGCTCTCTCGAGAGGGTGAGGGGGTCGCTCAGGGCGCCGGGACGGCGTCGAACACCGCGTCCACGAGCTGCTCCGGCGGCACGTTGTTCGCGAGCGCGTCGAACGTGCGCACCAGGCGGTGCCGCAGCACCGAGTAGCGCACGGCCTTGATGTCGTCCGGGATGACGTACGCGCGGCCCGCGAGGATCGCGAGCGCCTGGCCCACGCGCATGAGCGCGATGCCGCCGCGCGGCGACGCGCCCACGCGCACGTGGCGGTCGAGGCCGGGGATCGGGCGCGGGCCGGAGAGGCGCGTCGTGTTGATGAGGTCGACGACGTACCGCTTGATCGAGTCGTCCACGTACACGTCGTCGACGAGGCCGCGCAGGAAGCGGACGTCGTCGAGCGAGATCGGCTGCGCGGTGAGGGGCTGCGTCATCTGCCCGGTCGCGATGCGCTGGAGGATCTCGAGCTCCTGCGGCGGCGTCGGGTAGGTGAGCACCTCCTTCATGAGGAAGCGGTCCATCTGGGCCTCGGGCAGCACGTACGTGCCCTCCTCCTCGATGGGGTTCTGCGTCGCGAGCACCATGAACGGGTCCGGCAGCGCGAAGTTCTCGCCGCCGATCGACGTCTGCCTCTCCTGCATCGCCTCGAGCATCGCCGACTGCGTCTTGGCGGACGAGCGGTTGATCTCGTCGAGCAGCACGACGTTGGCGTGCACCGGACCGAGCTGGGTCGTGAACTCGCCGGTCGCGTAGTTGAAGATCTGCGTGCCGACGATGTCGTTCGGCATGAGGTCGGGCGTGCACTGGATGCGGTGGAACGAGCCGTCGACCGCGGCCGCGAGCGTCTGCGCCGCCGTCGTCTTGGCGAGCCCCGGCACGGACTCGAGCAGGATGTGGCCGCCCGCGAGGAGCGAGCTGACGAGCGCCGTGCGCAGCGCGTCCTGGCCGACGACGCGCTGGTCGAAGACCTGGCCGACGCGCTTGAGCAGGTGGCTCGCGCGGTCGAGGTCCTGCGTGGAGATGCTGCCGTGCCCTGCGGCCATCGATCGTCCTCCGGGTCGTGCGTGGGTCGTGCGGGTGTGGTCCCGTGCGCGGCCGGAAGGGTGGACGGAGCGTCGCGAGCCCCCGGCGAACCCGGCCCAGTATGCCAGCGCGACCCCCGCCCGACCGGGCGTCGTCCACAGGTCCGGGTGGGGAGAGGTCCCCACCCGGCGGGCGCGGACCGACCGTCGCGGGCATGTCGGGAATGTCCTGCGTCCGCCGCGGGGTTGGGGCTGTCATGAGCACCGACGCCGTCGGCACGACCGACGCCACCGCCGCCGCCACCTCCTCTGACGTCGCCGCCGGGCTCGGCGAGCCCGCGCTCCTCGACCTCGTCGCCGCGCGCCACCAGGGAGTCCTCGCGACCGTCAAGAAGGACGGGCGACCCCAGCTCTCCAACGTCCTCTACGCGTGGGACCCCGGTGCGGGCGTCGCGCGCGTCTCCGTCACCGCCGACCGCGCCAAGACCCGCAACGCCGCGCGGGACCCGCGCGTCTCGCTCCAGGTGAGCGCCGAGGACTTCTGGAGCTACGCCGTCGTCGAGGGCGACGCCGAGCTGAGCCCCGTCGCGCTGGACCCGCACGACGCCGCCGCCGACGAGCTCGTCGAGACGTTCCGCGCCGCCTCCGGGAGCGAGCACCCCGACTGGGAGGAGTTCCGGCGCGCGATGGTCGCCGACCGCCGCCAGGTGCTGCGCGTGCGCGCGACGCGCGTCTACGGGATGGCGCGGCTGCCGCAGCCGTGACGCGGTGACCTGGTCGTCCACAGGCGATGACCGCAGGGCCCCGCGCGCTCGATACCCTGGTCCGGTGACCACGACTGCCCTGCGCCGCGCGCCGTCGGACGCCCGACCCGCGAACCCGTGGTGGCTCGTCCTCGCCGGACCGTTCGCCGTCGTCGTCGCCGTCGTCGCGGTGCTCGCCGCCGGCGCGTTCTCGGCCGCGTTCACCGTCCCCGCCGGCTTCCCCGACCCGGGCGCTCTCGCGCGCCTCGGCACGCCTGTCGTCACGGTCCTCACCGAGCTCGCCGTCGCGCTGACGCTCGGCTCGCTCGTCCTCGCGGCGTGCGTGCTGCCCGCCGGGACGCCGGTGCGCAAGGCGCTCGGGGTCGCGGGTGCGTCGGCGGCGACGTGGGCCGTGCTGTCGGTCGTGCAGGTCGTGCTGCGCTACTCCTCGATCTCGAGCACGCCGATCACGGGCCCGACCTTCGGCGACCAGCTCGGCCTGTTCGTCTCGCAGGTCAGCCTCGGGCGCAACTACCTCGCGATCATCGTCGTCGCGGCGCTGACGTCCGCCGCCGCGCTCGCGGTGCGCGGCGCGACGGGCGCGATGTGGACGGCCGCGCTCGCGCTCGTCGCGATCGCGATGCAGGCCAACACGGGTCACGCCGCCGGCGCGGTGAGCCACGAGCTCGCCGTCTCCTCGATGTTCCTCCACCTGGCCGGCGCCGCGCTGTGGGTCGGTGGCCTGGGCACGCTCGCCGTCGTGCGCGTGCGCGGCGGGCTGGGGCGCGCGGACTTCGCGGCGTCCGTCGCGCGGTACTCCGCGATCGCGCTGTGGTGCTACGTCGCCGTCGCCGTGTCGGGGATCGCGAACGCGAGCATCCGCGTCGACACGCTCGCGGGCCTCACCACCGACTACGGCATCCTCCTGCTCACCAAGCTCGCGCTCCTGCTCGTCCTGGGGGCCGTCGGGTTCGCGCACCGCGAGCTCGTCGTGCGTCGGCTCTCCGGCCCGACGGCGGTCGTGCGGCCTGGGGTTGACCGCGCGTCGTCGAAGGGCTCCTCGAAGGCCGCTGCGAAGGGCTCGTCGAACGGCTCGTCGAGCAAGGCGGCGACGTCGTCCACCGGCGCGAAGGGCGCCGCCGCGGAGGGCACGCGCTGGCTGTTCTGGCGCCTCGTCGCCGTCGAGCTGGCGATCATGGGCGCGGTGTCCGGCGTCGCCGTCGCGCTCGGCTCGACCGCGCCGCCGGTGCCGCAGGAGGAGCCGCTCGACACCTCCGCCGCGTACCAGGTGACCGGGCACGCGCTGCCGCCGGAGCCGACGCTCGCGCGCTGGTTCACCGAGTGGCGCTGGGACCTGCTGCCCGCGTTCGCGTGCGTCGCGGCGCTCGTCGTCTACCTGCGGTGGGTGCGCCGCCTCGCGAAGCGCGGCGACTCGTGGTCGGTGGGCCGCACCGTCTCGTGGTGCATCGGCATCCTCATCCTCTTCTGGGTGACCTCGGGCGGGCCGGCCATGTACGGGCACGTGCTGTTCAGCGCGCACATGGTCCAGCACATGATCCTCGCGATGGTCGTGCCGATCTTCCTCGTGCTCGCCGCGCCCGTGACGCTGCTCCTGCGTGCGGTCCCGCCGCGCAAGGACGGGTCGCGCGGGCCGCGCGAGTGGGTGCTCGCGGTCGTGACGTCGCGCGTGGGCCAGTTCTTCGCCAACCCGATCGTCGCGGCGGTGAACTTCGCCGGCTCGATGATCGTCTTCTACTACACGCCCGCGTTCGAGTACGCCCTGACGACGTACGCCGGGCACCTCGCGATGCTCGCGCACTTCACGCTCGCGGGGTACCTGTTCGCCAACGCGCTCGTCGGGATCGACCCCGGCCCGCACCGGCCGCCGTACCCGCAGCGCCTGCTCCTGCTCTTCGCGACCATGGCGTTCCACGCGTTCTTCGGCGTCGCGCTGACGTCGGGCGAGGTGCTGCTCGTGCCCGAGTGGTTCGGGCTGCTCGGCCGCGAGTGGGGTCCGAGCGCGATCGCCGACCAGCAGCGCGGCGGCGGCGTGGCCTGGGGCATCGGTGAGCTCCCGACGCTGATCCTCGCCATCGTCGTCGCGGTCATGTGGACGCGCTCCGACGAGCGCGAGGCCCGGCGGAGCGACCGCCAGGCCGACCGCGACGGCGACGCCGAGCTCCAGGAGTACAACGCCATGCTCGCCGAGATGTCGAAGCGGGACGACTGACCCACCACCAACTCCGCCCCAGCCCGCCGAGCACGACGGGGCGGGGCGAGCGAGGGCGTCCGCCGTGATAGGACGTACGGGTGAGTAACGACACCGCACCCGCCGGTCCCGGCGAGACCCCGTTCCACGACCTCGACCAGTACCTCGCGATCCCGCGGGTCGGTGGCCTCGCGCTCTCGCCCGACGGGGCGCGCCTGGTCACGACCGTGCAGACGCTCGACCCGCAGCGCACCGGCTACCGGACCGCTCTGTGGGAGGTCGACCCCACGGGCGAGGCCCCGGCGCGTCGGCTCACGCGGAGCACCAAGGGAGAGTCGAGCGCGACGTTCACGGGGGCGGGCGACGTGCTCTTCACGTCCGCACGACCTGACCCGGACGGCGGGTCCGACGACGACCCGAAGGCGGCGCTCTGGCTGCTGCCCGCGTCGGGTGGGGAGGCCCGCGTCGTCGCGACGGCGCCCGCGGGCGTGAGCGGCCCGCTCGCCGCGGCGGACGCCCCGGTGGTCTCGGTCGCGGCGACGGTGCTGCCGAGCGCGCGCGACCTCGCGCACGACGCCGAGCTCCGGTCCGCGCGCAAGGACGCCAAGGTCGCCGCGATCCTCCACAGCGCGTACCCCGTGCGCCAGTGGGACCACGACCGCGGCCCGGACGAGGCGCACCGGTTCGTCGGCGACCTCACGACCCTCGTCGACGAGCCGGCGCACCCGCTCCCGGACCCGGCCGCGGCATCCGGCGACCAGCCCGGTGACGGCTCCGCGACCGACGACCACGGCCCGCACGACCCCCGGCTCCTCGACCTGCGGGACGTGACCCGCGACGCCGAGCAGGGTGCGGCGCCCGGGCGCGCGCTGCACGAGCACTCCGCGGACCTGTCCGGCGACGGCACGACCCTCGTCACGACGTGGCAGGTGGCCGGTCCCGGGCCGCAGGTGCGCAACACGCTCGTCGCGATCGACACGGCGACGGGCGCGCGCCGCACGCTCGTCGACGAGCCGAGCGCGGAGGCGCACTGGCCCCGCATCTCGCCCGACGGCGCGTGGGTCGCGTTCGTGCGCGAGACCATCTCCACGCCGCACCAGGCGCCGGAGGAGAGCCTCGCCGTCGTGCCGCTGCACGCCCCCGACGGCCCCGCCGGCGCGGGCGCGGGCCACGACGACTCCGCGACGACGCGCGCGGAGAACCACGCGACCCCGCGCACGCTCGTGCCGCACTGGGACCGCTGGCCGACGTCGCTGCGCTGGCTCCCCGACGGCTCGGGCCTGCTCGTCACGGCCGACGACGACGGCCGCGGCCCGGTCTTCCTCGTCGCCTTCTCCCCGGACGGCGCGACGGAGAACGGCACGGCCGAGCGCGTGACGAGCGACGACGCCGTCTTCACGGACGTCCAGGTCGCGCCCGACGGCCGCACGGCGTTCGCGCTGCGCACGAGCTACCTCGAGCCGTCGCACCCGGTCCGGGTCGACCTCGGCGCGTTCCTCGCCTCCGGCAAGGCCGGGGCCCGCACGCCCGTCCCCGCGACCCCGCTGCGCGGCCCCGTCGCGACGCCCGACCTCCCCGGCACGCTGGTCGACGTCGAGACCGCCGCGTCCGACGACGTGCGCGTGCGCGGCTGGCTCGCGCTGCCGCACGGCGCGTCCGCGGACGACCCCGCGCCGCTGCTGCTGTGGATCCACGGCGGCCCGCTCGGGTCCTGGAACGCGTGGAGCTGGCGCTGGAGCCCGTGGCTGATGGTCGCGCGCGGGTACGCGGTGCTGCTGCCGGACCCGGCGCTGTCGACCGGGTACGGGCAGGACTTCGTGCAGCGCGGCTGGGGCTCGTGGGGCAAGGCCCCGTACACCGACCTGCTCGCGATCACCGACGCCGTCGAGGGCCGCCCCGAGGTCGACGCGACCCGCACGGCCGCGATGGGCGGGTCGTTCGGCGGGTACATGGCGAACTGGGTCGCGGGCCACACGGACCGCTTCCGCGCGATCGTCACGCACGCGAGCCTGTGGGCGCTCGACCAGTTCGGCCCGACGACGGACCACGCGTACTACTGGGCGCGCGAGATGACACCGGAGATGGCGATGGAGAACAGCCCGCACCGGTTCGTGGGCGACATCGTCACGCCGATGCTCGTCGTCCACGGCGACAAGGACTACCGGGTCCCGATCGGCGAGGGGTTGCGGCTCTGGTACGAGCTGCTCGAGTCGTCCGGCCTTCCCGCGGGGGCCGACGGCGAGACCGTGCACCGCTTCCTCTTCTACCCGGACGAGAACCACTGGGTCCTCCAGCCGCAGCACGCGAAGGTCTGGTACCAGGTGGTGCTCGCGTTCCTCGCGGAGCACGTGCTCGGCGCCACGCCGGGCGAGGGCGACGCGGCGCTGCCGACGACGCTCGGCTGAGCACGGGGAACCCCACCCTCGACCACGAGGTCGCTGTCGTGATCGGCTCGACGACGACAGCGACGCCGTGCTCGGCGGGTCAGGGGCGGGCGCGGAGCTGGGCCAGGCCGCGGCGTGCGTGGCTCTTCACGGTGCCGAGGGGCAGACCCGTCTCGGCCGCGGCCTGCGCGTGCGTCAGGCCCTCGGCGTAGACGAGGCGCACGACCCGGCGTCGCTCGGGGGCCAGACGGCGCAGCGCGCCCTCGAGGTCGACCCGGGCGGCGACGTCGTCGGCCGGGTCCGGGACGGTCGTCACGACCCGTCGTCGTGAGGCCGCCTCGCGTCGCCGGGCGTCGCGTGCCCGGGCCCGCAGAAGGTCGCCGGCCACGTGGCGCGCGATGCCCAGCAGCCAGACGGGCAGGTCGCCCCGCGCCGGGTCGAACCGGTCGCGCGAGCGCCACGCGGCGACGAAGACGAGCTGGGTCGCGTCGTCGGCGTCGGTCGCGTCGTCCAGGCGGCGCGCGACGACGGCACGGACGAGCGGTGCCCAGCGGGCATAGGCCGCCGGGAGGTCGAGGGCGTCGTCGCGCGTCCCGGGAGCGCGCTCGTCCCGCCTCGCGCCCTGGGGGGCGCGGGGGACACGTGCCACGGTCCCGACCATCGCGTCACCGGTCCTCGTCGTCCTCCTCCCAGTGTCCGACGCCGCGGCGTGGGACGCGAGGTCGCGCGGTCCTTGGGGGCGGAGGGTGGCGGAGGTGGGCGGCCGGCCGCGGTCAGGCGGGCGTCAGCGGTGCACGGGGCGGCGCTGGTGGACGTGCCGGTCGTGCACGGCCTTGCCGAGCTCGTAGATCGAGCCGACGAGGATCGCGGTGATGATGAGCCCACCGAAGATCAGGAACCACTGCGACATGCCGTTCCCGATCCCCGAGACGCCGATCGTCCCGCCGGATCCGGCAGCGAGCGACGCGAACATGGCGACCTCCTCCCGAGGGGGCGGACGTGCCCTCTCGTCCGGGGTTCGCCCGCGGGGCACCAGACGGATGCGCTCGCGCGGTCCGTGCCCGCGGGTGCCGTGTCAGGCGACGGTCGACGGGAGCGGCGCGAACGCCGCGCGCCAGCGGCGCACGAGGCGCCGGTCGGCCGCACCCCGGGCCGCGGCCCACGCGCAGTGCTGGGTCGTCTCGCGGTGCTCCAGCAGGGCGTCGCGGTCGTGCTCGAGGGCCCAGAGCAGGGCCGTGCGCACCTCGGTGCGCGAGGGGGCGGAGGGCAGGGTGTCGTGCATGGTCCGTCTCGTCGTCGGTCGGTCTTCGGGCGGCCTGGTGACCGCTTCCACCCGACAAGACGGCACAAGTCGCCGTCTGTGACGCGAGTTCGGTGACTTTTTTCCGGAGAACGTGTGATGCCGGTCGCACGGGCTCGTCCCGCACGACCGGCTCGCGACTCGTCGCGCAGTGCTGCGTGGAGCGTCGGTCAGGAGATCGCGTCGACCAGTGCGGCCGCGAGGTCGCGCGGGCGCGAGAGCATCGGCCAGTGCCCGGTCGGCAGGTCGACGTAGGTGAGGTCCGTGAGCTCGCCCAGCTCGGTGTGCAGGGGAGGGCCCGGGTTCGCGAGCTCGGCGAGCACGGCCGACGGGATCGACGAGCAGATCACGGTCGCGGGGACGTGCAGGCGTGCCGGGTCGGTCACGTGCACCGGGCCGCGCGCGACCGGGCCGGGCGTCGGCACCGCGCGCTCGCGGAACCGCGCGAGCGCCGCGTCGTCCAGGCCGTCGAGGCTCGACCCGTCCTCGGCCAGCGTCTCCCAGTCGGGCAGCGGGAGCTCGGCCACGTCCGCCGGGAGGTCGGGCGACAGGGCGGCACCGTCGACGAGGGGGCCGGTGTCGACGTAGACGATCCGCTCGACACGCGCCGGGTCGCGGTCGGCGACCTGCTGCACGACGGGTCCGCCGCCGCTGTGGCCGACGAGCACGACCCGGCCCTCGAGCCCGTCGACGAGCCGCGCGACCGCGTCCGCGTGGTGCTCGCGCGTGACCTGGGCGCGGTCCTGCGCGGTCGCACCGGCGTCCAGGCCGGGGAGGGTCACGGCGTGCGGGACGAGGCCGGCGGCCTCGAGGTCGGGGACGACGTCGTCCCACGCCCAGGCGCCCAGCCAGAAACCGGGGACGAGGACGACGTGGAGGGGCTGCTCGGTCGTGTCGTGGTTGCTCATGCACCCACCTTCGCAGGGCATCGGTGACACCTGTCTGTCACCATCGTCCGGTGAACAGGACGGAACGTCTCTACGCGATCGCGGAGGAGCTGCGGCGGGCAGGGCGGACCGGCACGACGGGTCCGCGCCTCGCGGCGGCGCTCGAGGTGAGCGAGCGGACGATCAAGCGCGACGTGGCCGCGCTGCAGCAGGCCGGCCTGACGATCTGGGCCCAGGCAGGTCCCGGTGGTGGCTACGTGCTCGACCCGAGCGCGTCCCTGCCGCCGGTCAACTTCACGCCCGGCCAGGCGGTCGCCGTCGCGGTCGCGCTCGCGACGCTCCCGCCCGGCAGCCCGTTCGCGGTCGACGCGCTCGCGGCGCGCGGCAAGGTGTGGGACGCGCTCGCGGCCGGCGACCGCGAGCGGGCCGAGGCGCTCGCCGCGCGCGTGTGGGTCCGCCACGACTCCCCGGACGCGTCCCCGGAATCCTCCGCCGCGGCCGGAGGGGACGTCGTGGGGCGTGCGCGGTCGCACCTCGGGGTGCTGCGCGCTGTCGAGCAGGCGCTCGCCGGGTCGCGCGTGCTCGCCGTCCGCTACCGGGACGGCCGGGGCGTGACCACGTCGCGCCGGGTCGAGCCCGTGCTGCTCGCACACACCGAGGGGCGCTGGTACCTCGTCGCGTGGTGCCGGTCGCGCGAGGCGATCCGCTGGTTCCGGCTGGAGCGCGTCGAGCGCGCCGACCTCACCGCCGAGACGTACGCGCCCCGACCGGTCGCGGACGTCGGGGAGCCGCCCGCGGGCGCGACGGCGGTCTACGACCCCGACGCGGGCTGACGGGCGTCAGCCGTCGGCCGGGCGCCGCACCAGGTCGAGGACGGCCTGCGCGAACGCCTCCGGGGCCTCGGCGGGCAGGTCGTGACCGGCGTGCGGCACCTGACGGTGCTCGCGCGGCCCGCCGAAGAACCGCGCCGTCGCCGACCCGTCGGTCGCGGGGAAGTTGCCGTCGGCGAGCCCGTCGAGGGTGATCGTCGGGACGTCGATCCGGGGCAGCGCCGCGAGGCGTCGCTCGACGTCGTCGTACGCCGGGTCGCCCGGCGCGAGCCCGAGCCGGTGACGGTAGGAGTGGATGACGACGTCGACGTAGCCGGGGTTGTCGAAGGCCTCGGCGGCGCGCGCGAGCTCGGCCTCGGTGAACGACCGCTCGGGCGAGTTGCGCGCCCACAGCACGCGGGCGATCTCCGCGCGGTTCTGCGTCAGCCCGCGCCGGCCGCGCTCGGTCGCGAAGTACCAGAAGTACCAGAACCCGGCCTCCAGGTCGGGCCGGATCGGCGTCTGCGCGGCGGCGACGTCCTGCACGAGGTAGCCGTTGACCGAGACCAGGCCGCGGACGCGCTCGGGCCAGAGCGCCGCGACGACGCACGCGGCGCGCCCGCCCCAGTCGTACCCGGCGAGCACGGCCGAGCCGATGCCGAGCGCGTCGAGGAGCGCGACGAGGTCGGCGCCCAGCGCGGCCTGCTGACCCGAGCGCGGCGCGCCGGGTTCGCGGAACGTCGTCGGGCCGTGGCCGCGCAGGTACGGGACGATCACGCGCAGCCCCTCGGCGGCGAGCAGCGGGACCACCGCGACGTAGCTGTGCACGTCGTACGGGTAGCCGTGCAGGAGCACCACGGGCGGTCCACCGGGGTCGCCCGCCTCCACGTACCCGACGGTGAGCGGCCCGGCGTCGACCGTCGAGACCGGTCCGAGCGCGGTGGTGGTGATCATCGGGGTCTCCTCGCTGTCCCGGGTCGCCGTCAGGCGACGACCGTGCGCGACGCGGCGAGGGCGGCGAGCACCGTGCGGGCGACCCGGTCCGGCGCGGAGACCGCGACGGCGTGCGAGGCACCCTGTACCTCGTCCACCCCGCGCGCCCCGGCGCGCTCGGCCATCCAGCGGTGCGCCGCCACGGGGATGTTGCGGTCCTCGGAGCCGAAGACGAACCACGACGGCACGGCCTTCCACGCGGGCGTGCCGGCGAGCAGCATCTGGTTCAGCGCGACGTCGGTGACGGGCCGCTGCGTCCGGGCCGCGACGTACGCGGTGTCCTCGTCGACGTCCGCGGCGAACTGGGCGTGGTACGCGTCGGGCCGGATCCACAGGTCGTCGACGTCGTCGACGAGCGACGTGCTCTCCAGCGCGCCGGCGAGCGTGCTGCCGGGGAACCGGCCGGCGAGGTCGACCGCGCTCTCGCCCGTCTCGGGAGCGAACGCGGCGACGTAGACGAGGCCGACGACGTCCCCCAAGCCCTCGGCCGCGGCCTCCGTGACGACCATGCCGCCGTAGGAGTGACCGACGAGCACGAGCGGGCGCCCGGCGTCGCCGACGGCGTCGCGCAGGTACTGCGCGTCGGTCACGACGCTGCGCAGGGGGTTCGCGAGCGCGAGCGTGTCGACGTCGTGCGCACGGAGCCGGGCGATCACGCCCGACCAGCTTGCGGACTCGGCGAACGCGCCGTGCAGGAGCACGACGAGCGGGGTCTCGGGCATGGCTCTCTCCTCCGTCGGTCGGCGGACGGACCGGGCGAGCCGCCACGGGGCGTCCTGATGACCGTTCGACCGAGGAGGACGGGCGGGCGTGACACCGCCGCCGGATCAGTCTCCGCGGAGCACGCAGAACTCGTTGCCCTCGACGTCGGCCAGGACGACGAACGTCTCGTGCTCGCCCTGCCCGACGTCGACGCGGCGCGCGCCGAGCCCCTCGAGCCGTGCGACGTCGGCGGCCTGGGTGGACGAGGCGAAGTCGAGGTGCACGCGGTTCTTGACCGCCTTGCCCTCGGGGACCCGCTGGAAGACGAGGCTCGGCGGGCCGAGCACCGTCTCGCCGTCGCGCGGGTAGAGCACGGCCTCGCCGTGCGGTCCGGTCTCGCGCCCCGTCCAGCCGAGCGCGGCCTGCCAGAAGTCCGCCACGACGGCGGGGTCGGCGCAGTCGATCACCGCGCCGCTGAAGGTGAGTGTCATGCGGTCAGTGTGACGTGCGCCACCCACAGGGTCGCGCGGCGTCGACGGGTGCGCCGTCAGGCCGCGTCGGGGTCCGGCTCGACGAGCCGCCCGACGAGGGCGGGGAGCCAGTCGGCCGACTGCGCCCGGCGGACCGCCTCGTCGTCTGCCGGGCCGAGGAACGCGTCGCGCGCCGCGCACGAGTAGGCGCTGATGAGCACGCGCGTCGCGGCGGCGGGGTCGATCGCGAACCGCATGCCCACCTCCGTGAGCACGCGCGTGAGGATGTCCGCCAGCTCGGTGCGGAACGACTCCTCCTGCTCCGCGAACCGCGCGGCGACCTGAGGGTCGCGCAGCGCGAGCAGCTCGAGCTCGGCGTTCATGAGGCACCAGCGACGCTCGTCCCGCGGGTCGTCCATGACGGCCGCGACGATCGTCGCGATCGTCGCAGGCGCGATGACGCCGTCCTGCACGGGGTGCTCGGGCAGGTGCTCGACGGCGTGCTCGAGGCTGCGCATGCGCTGGCGGATCTCCCGCTCGCTGAGCGCGAGGAAGAGCTCCTCCTTGGACGCGAAGTTCGAGTAGAACGCCCCGCGCGTGAAGCCCGCGGCCTCGCAGACCGCCTCGATCGAGGTGCCGTTGATGCCGTGCTCGGCGAACAACCCGTAGGCGGCGTCGAGCAGGCGCTCGCGCGTGCGCTCCCGCCGCGGCGAGATCCGGGCGTCGCCGTCCCCCGCGGGGTCGCGGCCGACGCGGGTCGGGTCGAGGTCCGTCGTCACGCCGGACATGCTCCCACTGTCGGAGGGTGCCGCCCGAACGGACGGCCTTGCGATGCACCAGTGTATCGGATACGTTCGCGTATCGGATACAGCGGCGTATCCTGAAATCCGTCTGCACTCTCCCCGGGAGGCCGCTCGTGTCCTCAGCGCTGTACTCGCTCGGCCGCTGGGCGGTCGGGGCGCGCCGGCTCGTCCTCGCCGCGTGGATCGGGATCCTCGTCCTCGCCGGGGCTCTCGCGGGCCTCGTGGGCCAGGGCCTCGACGACGAGGTGACCATCCCCGGCACCGAGTCCCAGGCCGCCCTCGACCGCCTCGCCACCACGTTCCCGCAGGTCAGCGGCGCGACCGCCCAGGTCGTCGTCGTAGCCCCTGACGGCTCGACGATCGAGGACGACGCCGTCCGCGGACCCGTGGAGGACGCCGTCACCGCGCTGGGCGACGTCGACGGCGTCGCCGCCGTGACCTCGCCCTACGACGACACCATGACCGCGTCGATCAGCGACGACGACGTCGCGACGCTCATGACCATCCAGCTCGACGAGGGCCAGAGCGAGGTCACCGACGCCACGAAGGACGCGCTGGGCGACGTCGTCGACGACCTCGCCGCAGCCCTGCCCGACGGCGCCCAGGCCGCTCTCGGCGGCCAGCTCTTCAGCACCGAGTTCCCGACGCTCACCGTGACCGAGGCGCTCGGCCTCCTCGTCGCGCTCGTCGTGCTCGTCCTCACCTTCGGCTCGTTCGTGGCCGCCGGGCTGCCGCTCCTCAACGCCGTCGTCGGCGTCGGCGTGAGCATGGGCCTGCTGTTCGCCGCGACGGCCGTCGCGCAGATCAACTCCACGACGCCGATGCTCGCGGTCATGCTCGGCCTCGCCGTCGGCATCGACTACGCGCTCTTCATCGTGTCCCGGCACCGCGACGAGCTCGCGAGCGGGCTGACCGTCGAAGAGGCCGCGGCCCGCTCCGTCGCGACCGCCGGCTCCGCCGTCATCTTCGCCGGCCTCACCGTGATGATCGCGCTCGTCGGCCTCGGCGTCGCCGGCATCCCGTTCCTCACCGTCATGGGCGTGGCGGCAGCCGTCGGCGTCGGCCTGGCCGTCCTCGTCTCGATCACGCTGCTGCCCGCCATGCTGGGGTTCGCGGGCGAGCGGCTCCGCCCGAAGGCCCCGCGTCGTCGTGGGCGGGGCCGTGGTCGGCGCCGGGCGGTCGCGGGGTCGGGAGCGGCGGCGGAGGGGGCGCCGTCGGATCTCGACGAGACGACGAGGCGACGGGCCGGACGAGCGGTGGCGGCCGCCGAGGACCCGACCCCGACGTCGGACCCGAAGGCAGGCGCGCAGCCGACCGTCGAGCACCGCAACCGGTTCTTCGCCGGGTGGGTGCGGACCGTCACGCGGATCCCGCTGCTGACGATCGGGCTGGTCGTGGCGGCGATCGTGCTGCTGACGCTGCCGGCGCGGGACCTCCAGCTCGCGCTGCCCGACGCGGGGACGCTGCCCGAGGACAACCAGGCGCGCGTCACCTACGACCTGGTGTCCGAGCACTTCGGGCCCGGCTTCAACGGGCCGCTCATCGTCACCGGGACGATCGTCACGTCGACGGACCCGGTCGGGCTCATGGACGACCTGGGCGACGAGATCGCGGACCTCCCGGGTGTCGCCGACGTCCCGCTCGCGACACCGAACCTCACCGCGGACACGGGCATCGTGCAGGTCGTGCCGACGGGCGCGCCGGACTCGGAGGAGACCAAGGACCTCGTCACGGAGATCCGCTCGCAGCACGACCACTTCCTCGACGAGTACGGCGTGGACCTCGCGGTCACGGGGTTCACGGCGGTCGGGATCGACGTGTCGGCCAAGCTCGGGGCGGCGCTGCTGCCGTTCGCGTTCGTCGTCGTGGGCCTGTCGCTCGTGCTGCTGACCATGGTGTTCCGGTCGATCGCGGTGCCGATCAAGGCGACGCTCGGCTACCTGTTCTCGGTGGGCGCCGCGTTCGGCGTGGTGACGCTCGTGTTCGAGCACGGGTTCCTCGCGGACGCGCTCCACGTCACGCGGCTCGGCCCGGTCATCTCGTTCATGCCGATCGTGCTCATGGGCGTGCTGTTCGGCCTCGCGATGGACTACGAGGTGTTCCTCGTGGCGCGCATCCGCGAGGACTACGTCCACTCGGGCAAGGCGCACCGGTCGATCTTCACGGGCTTCCAGGCGTCCGCGAAGGTCGTCACGGCGGCCGCGGTCATCATGTTCGCCGTGTTCGTGGCGTTCGTGCCCGAGGGCGACATGAGCCTCAAACCCATCGCGCTCGGGCTCGCGGTCGGCGTCCTCGTCGACGCGTTCGTCGTGCGCATGACGCTGGTGCCGGCGGTGCTCGCGATGCTCGGCGACAAGGCGTGGTGGATGCCGCGCTGGCTCGACCGGGTGCTCCCGTCGTTCGACGTCGAGGGCGAGGGGCTGTCCAAGGAGCTCGCGCTCGCGGACTGGCCGGAGCCGGGGAGCACGGACGCCGTCGTCGCGCACGACCTCGTGGTCGCCGGGGCGCACGGCCCGCTCGCCGAGCCGGTCACGGTGCGCGTGCCCGACGGCGGGTCGCTCGTCGTGCACGGGACGTCGCCCGCGGCGGTGTCGGGGGTCGTGCTGGCGCTCGCGGGGCGGCTCAAGCCGGCCGCCGGAGCCCTCAAGGTGACGGGCCTCGTCCTGCCCGAGCGCGCGCTGAGCGTGCGCCGCCGCGTCGCGCTCGTCGACCTCGCGGCCGACGTCGCGGCCCTGCCCGGCGACGCGCCCGCGCCCGCCGCCCATCGTGTGCCCGCGGCGGCGAGCGTCGCCGCGCTGCTGCGCGAGGAGCCGCGGCTGCTCGCCGTGGTCGGGACGGACGCCGTCACGTCGCCGGCCGAGCGGGCCGCGCTGGCCGACGTGCTCGCGCAGGCCACCGCGCACGGGACGGCGGTCGTCCTCGGCGCCGTCGGTCCCGCGCCGACCGACCTCGCCCCACCGGGGACGCAGGTGCTCGACCTGCACGCCCCCGACCCCGCCCACGCGGTGCCCGCCCCCACCGACCCGGCGTCCGTCGTCGGCCAGCGCACCGAGGAGGTGCCCGCATGAGCGTCTTCCCGCCCGACACGGCGCAGACCGACCCGACCACGCCGGACGCACCGCCGTCCGCCGGCGCCCGGCCCCGGCTCGACGCGCGACGCCTCTGGACCGTGGCCGCCGCCGTCGCGCTGCCGCTCGCGGTGCTGGGCCTGCTGCTGTGGGCGCTGTGGGACCCGCAGGAGCGGCTCGACACGGTGAAGGCGGCGATCGTCAACCTCGACGAGCCCGTCGAGGTCGACGGCCAGACCGTCCCGCTGGGACGGCAGCTCACGGCCGGGCTGGTGAGCGGCGGTGCGGCCTCGACGGACACCGGGCCCGTCGCCGTCCAGCCCGACCCCGGGACGACGAACTACGACTGGGTCATCACCGACGCGGACGACGCCGCGTCCGGTCTGGCCGACGGCACGTACTCCGCCGTCGTGACGATCCCGGAGGACTTCTCCGCGGCGGCCACGTCGTTCAGCGGCGACGCGTCCGACGCGACCCAGGCCACGCTGACCGTCGAGACGGCGCCCGGCGGGCGGGTCGTCGACGAAGCCCTCGCGCGCATCGTCACGACCACCGCGACCTCCGTGCTCGGCACGACGCTCACCGAGAACTACGTGGACGGCGTGCTCGTCGGCTTCACGACCCTGAACGAGCAGCTCGGCGAGGCCGCGGACGGTGCCGACCAGCTCGCTGACGGCGCGGCACAGGCGAACGACGGCGCGACGCAGCTCGCGTCGGGCGCGGGCGCGCTCGCGACCGGCGCCGGCGCGCTCGCGTCCGGCGTGGGCGAGCTCGGCTCGGGCGCGGACCAGCTCGCGTCGGGCGCGGGCGACCTGGCGAACGGCGCCCAGGGCGTCGCCACCGGGTCGCGGCAGGTCGCGGACGGCGTCGCGCAGTCCGCGTCCGGAGCGGGCTCGCTCGCGACCGGCGCCCAGGGCCTGGCCGACGGCGTCGCGGGAGTCTCGGGCGGAGCGTCCGACCTCGCGAGCGGGCTCGGCACGCTCGACGCCTCGATCTCGGCCGTCCCTCTCCCCGGCGGAGGGTCCACGTCGCTCCCGGCGCTCGGGACCCGGCTCGCGACAGGTTCGCGCGACGTCGCCGGCGGGCTCGCGCAGGTCGTCGCCGGGATCGAGCAGCAGAAGGTCCAGGCGGGGTGCGCGGCGGACCCGACCTCGCCCGCGTGCGTCGCGCTCGACCAGCAGCTCGCCGCGCTGCGGCCGCTCGCGGTCGGTGCGGCCGAGGTCGCGGCGGGGAACGCCGCCCTCGCCGGGGCGCCGTCGGGCGCGAACGGGCCCACCGGGCTCTACGCCCTCGCGGCAGGGGTCGACCAGGCCGCGCAGGGCGCGGACCGGCTCGCGACCGGGGCGGAGCAGACCGCGACGGGCGCGACGGGCGTAGCCGGGGGAGCGCGCGACCTCTCGGCCGGTCTCGGGCAGCTCGCGACCGGCGCCGACCAGGTGGCTGACGGCGCCGCACAGCTCGCGGGCGGGGCGGGCGAGCTGTCGACGGGGGCGGACGGGCTCGCGACCGGTGTCGGGGCGCTCGGGACGGGCGCCGACCAGCTCGCGACCGGGACCCAGGACCTGGCGACGGGCGCGGGCGACCTCGCGGGCGGCGTCGGGCAGCTCGCGGACGGGACGACCGAGCTCGCCCAGGGTCTCGGCGACGCGACGGAGCAGATCCCCACCTACACGGACGCCGAGCGCGAGAACCTCTCCGCGGTCGTCGCGGACCCGGTGGCCGCTCCCGGCGTCGAGGACCTCGGCACCGGGTCGACCGGCCCGCTGTTCGCCGTCCTCGCCCTGTGGCTCGGCGCGCTCGCGATCTTCGTCGCGTTCCCGCCCGTGCCCGCGAAGCTGCTTGGGTCGACCCGGACCGCGGGTCGGCTCGCCCTGGCCGCGCTCGCGCTGCCCGCGGGGATCGCCGCGGCGACGGGCCTCGTGGTCGGCGGCGTCCTCGCCGCGGTCGAGGGGGCGAGCGTGGGCGGCTGGATCGGCCTGCTCGCGGTCGGGGCGCTCGCCTCGGTGGTCTTCGTCGCGCTCAACCAGGCGCTCGCCGCGCTCCTCGGGAACGTGGGGCGGGCGATCAGCCTGCTCGTCGCGGTGCTGCTCGTCGCGACCGGCATCGTCGCGACCGTGCCGGCCGCGCTCACGGGCCTGCGCGACCTGCTGCCGGTCGGCTCGGCGCTCCGCCTGCTCACGTCGATCATCGACCCCGGGGCGGCCGGGGGCGCGGGCGACGCCGTCGCGCTGGTGCTCTGGGGCCTCGCGTCGGTCGCGGTGACGACGCTCGTCGTCGCCCGCCGCCGGTCGGTCCGCGTGGAGCAGCTGCTCCGGGCCTGAGCCGCGGGTCTGGTGCGGAGGCCGTCGGCACGAGAGGATGCCCCGCATGACTCACGGGGGCACGGCAGCGGGACGACGGTGGACCAGGCGCGCGGGACGCCTCGCGAGCGTGCTGGGGGTCGTCGCGGCGGTCGTCGGCGCGAGCCTGCTCGTCGCGTGGGCGAACCGCTGGTACGTGGCGGAGATGGTCGCGCGGTCCGCGGGCGCGCCGGACGGTGCCGACTGGTGGTACGTGTACGACCGCTTGCACCAGGCGCACGCGACCCTCGTCGCGGCGATCGTCGCGCTCGTCGTCGCCGGGCTGCTCGGGGCTGTCGGCCGGCGGGCGCGGAGCCCGCGGCCGGGACCAGCCGTCGAGGCGCCGGGGTCCTGATCCCGCCGCGTCGCGGTCTGCGTCGGCGTGGCGCGGTGCGGGTGTGGGCGGCTGCCGTCAGACTCGCTCGGCAGGACGCGGACGGCGCGAGCCGTCCGTCGGGCGAGGGGACGGTGCACCGATGGACCAGCAGAAGGCACGGGAGATCAAGTCGCAGCTCGCGGACTACGCGCGCGAGCTCGCGGAGCGGTCGGGCCTGCCGGGCAGGTCGGACACGGCGATCGAGGCGCGCGACGTGCCCGACGCCGCGGAGGTCGTGCGCGCGCCCACCCTCGCGATCGGCCTCGCCCCGCACGACGACGGCGGGTACGCCATCGCGGTCCGGTACCGGCTGGGCGTGCCGAGCGCGCGCAGCATCGCGCGCAAGGTCGCGTCGGAGGCAGGGGACACGGTCGACGTCCGG
This sequence comes from Cellulosimicrobium sp. NPDC057862, assembly GCF_042797035.1. NCBI lineage: Bacteria > Bacillati > Actinomycetota > Actinomycetes > Micrococcales > Promicromonosporaceae > Cellulosimicrobium > Cellulosimicrobium sp. NPDC057862. The sequence continues at coordinate 81,843 of NZ_JBHVMH010000003.1, read as the reverse complement.
CGCACGGGCCGGATCCGCCCGCTCGCCGGTCCTGACGGGAGGGGTGGCGGGAGCGAGGGCGGTCCCGGCCTGCGCCCGCCGGTCGTCACCGCGTACGCGACCGGGGAGACCGGCCGGGTGCGGCCGCTGCGTCCGGGCGTCTCGATCGCCCACGTGGACGTCACCGCCGGGACGCTCGGCGCGTTCGTGCGCCTCGGCGAGCCGCCCGTCGCGGACGCGGACGCCGCGTCGGTCTATGCGCTCTCGAACTGGCACGTGCTCGCGGGGTCGCCGTCCGCCCGGGTCGGGGACGTCGTCGTACAGCCCGGTCCTGCCGACGGCGGCAGCGCGCCGGACGACCGCGTCGGGACCCTCGCCGCGCTCGTCCCGCTCGAGGCGGGGGTCACGCAGACCGTCGACGCCGCCGTCGCGCTGCTCGACGACCCCGCCGTGGACCCGGAGTATCCCGTCGGCCGGATCACGGAGACGGCGGTCGCGCTCGGCGGCGAGGCGGTCGGCAAGTCCGGCCGGACCACCGGTGTCACGACGGGCCGCGTCACGGCCATCGAGCTCGACGACGTCGTGGTGGGTTACGGCGACGGCCTCGGCGCGCTGCGGTTCGACGACCAGATCGAGGTCGAGTCGACGGGCGACGGGCCGTTCTCGCGCGGCGGCGACTCGGGGTCGCTCGTGTACCGGGAGGACGGCGTCGCGCTCGGCCTCCTGTTCGCCGGGTCGGAGACGGGCGGTGCGAACGGCACGGGGCTCACGTACTGCAACCCGATCGGGACCGTGCTGGAGCGGCTCGGCGCGACGCTGCTCGCCTGACGGCGCCCGGCACGGACTCCTGGCCCTGCCGCGAACGCCCCGACGGGCGCACAATGAGGTCGGGAGGTGGTTCGCCGTGGCGACCCTCGAACGAGCCCGCGAGGCCAAGGCCGCGCTCCGCGACGAGCTGGCAGGCCTTGACGGCGTGACCGGCGTCGGGATCGCGCGCGCCGACGCGTCGGGAGCGCCCGTGCGCGGACCGCGGGCGCAGGACGTCGTCGACGACTGGCTGCTGCGCGTCAACGTGACCTCCGACGAGGTCGACGTCCCCGAGACCGTCGACGGCGTCGAGGTCGAGGTGCGCGTGGTCGGCCAGGTGAGCGCCTCGCGTTCCTGAGCTCTACCGCGCGCGGCGTGCCCGGCACCGCACCGGAGGTGCAGCACCGGGCACGGGAGGTCTGGACCCGGCGGTCCTGCGGTCAGACCCCGGCGAGCTGCGCCGTCGGCGCGGTCGGGATGGTGGGCGTCGGGTCCGGGCTCGTGACCTGGCTGCGGAACGACCGCAGGCGCAGGCTGTTGCCCACGACGAAGACGCTGGAGAACGCCATCGCGGCGCCGGCGAGCATGGGGTTGAGCAGGCCGAGCGCGGCGAGCGGGATCGCGGCGACGTTGTAGGCGAAGGCCCAGAACAGGTTCACCCTGATGGTGCCCAGGGTGCGTCGGGACAGGCGGATCGCGTCGGCCGCGGAGCGGAGGTCGCCCCGCACGAGCGTGATGTCGGCCGCCTCGATCGCGACGTCCGTGCCCGTCCCCATGGCCAGGCCCAGGTCCGCCTGGGCGAGGGCTGCGGCGTCGTTCACGCCGTCGCCGACCATCGCGACGACCTTGCCCTCGCCCTGGAGCCGGCTGACGACGTCGACCTTGTCGCGCGGCATGACCTCGGCGATCACCTCGTCGATGCCGACCTCGGCCGCGATCCGGCGCGCGACGGTCGCGTTGTCGCCGGTGAGGAGCACCGGGGTGAGGCCGAGCGCGCGGAGCTGGCGGATCGCCTCGGCGCTCGTGGGCTTGACCGCGTCGGCCACCACGAGGATCCCGCGGGCGCGCCCGTCCCAGCCGACGACGACGGCCGTGCCGCCCTGCTCCTCGGCGCGGGCCTTGGCGTCGGCGAGCTCGCGCGGGAGGTGCTGCGCCCACTCGGCGAGGAGGGACTCGCGGCCGACGAGGACGGCGTGCCCGTCGACGACGCCCTGCACGCCCTTGCCCTCGACGTTGGTGAAGTCCTCGGGCACGGGCAGCGTCCCGACCTCCTGGGCCGCGCCCCGCGCGACGGCCCGGGCGACCGGGTGCTCGGACGCGTCCTCGAGCGCCCCGGCGAGGCGCAGGAGCTCCGCGCGGTCGACGCCGGTTCCGGTGACGACGTCGGTCAGTGTCATGACGCCCGTCGTCACGGTCCCCGTCTTGTCGAGCACGACCGTGTCCACGGTCCGGGTGGACTCCAGCACCTCGGGTCCCTTGATGAGGACGCCCATCTGCGCGCCGCGTCCCGTCCCGACGAGCAGCGCCGTCGGGGTGGCGAGGCCGAGGGCGCACGGGCACGCGATGATGAGCACCGCGACGGCGGCCGTGAAGGCCGCGGAGGCGGGCGCGCCCGCCCCGAGCCAGGCGCCCAGGGTGCCGACGGCGACCGCGATGGCGATCGGGACGAAGACCGCGGAGACGCGGTCGGCCAGCCGCTGGACCCGGGCCTTGCCGGACTGGGCGTCCTCGACGAGCCGGGCCATCTGCGCGAGCTGCGTGTCGCCGCCGACGCGCGTCGCGCGCACGACCAGCCGCCCGCCCGCGTTGACGGTCGCGCCGGTGACGGGGTCGCCCTCGCCCACCTCGACGGGCACGGACTCGCCCGTGAGCATGGACGCGTCGACGGCGGACGTGCCGGCGACGACGGTGCCGTCCGTGGCGATCTTCTCTCCGGGGCGCACGACGAACTCGTCGCCCACGGCGAGCTCCGAGATCGGGATGCGGGTCTCGGCGCCGTCGCGCAGCACCGCCACGTCCTTGGCGCCGAGCTCGAGCAGGGCGCGCAGCGCGGCGCCGGCCTGCCGCTTGGATCGCTTCTCGAAGTAACGCCCGGCGAGGATGAAGGTCGTGACCCCGGCCGCGACCTCCAGGTAGATGTTCCCGGCGCCGTCGGTGGGGGCGACGGACAGCGTGAACGGGTGGGTCATGCCCGGCTCGCCCGCGGTGCCGAGGAACAGCGCGTAGAGCGACCACAGGAACGCGGCGCTGGTCCCCACGGAGATGAGGGTGTCCATCGTCGCCGCGCCGTGGCGCAGGTTGGTCCACGCGGCGCGGTGGAACGGCCAGGCCGCCCACACGACGACGGGCGCGGCGAGCGCGAGGCTGGCCCACTGCCAGTACGTGAACTGGAACGCGGGGACCATCGCCATCGCGATGACCGGGACGGAGAGCACGACGGCCCCGACCAGGCGCTGCCGCAGCGACGTGAGCTCGGGGTCGGCGTCGTCCGCCTCGTCCGGCGCCGCGACCTCGGGGTCCTCGACGCGCGGGAGCTGCGCGGTGTACCCCGTCTTCTCGACCTCGGCGATGAGCGTGGCGGCGTCGACGCCGTCCGGGACGGTGACCTTCGCCTTCTCCGTCGCGTAGTTCACGGTCGCGGTGACGCCGTCGAGGCGGTTGAGCTTCTTCTCGATCCGCATGGCGCACGAGGCGCACGTCATCCCGCCGATCTCGAGCTCGACGAACGTCCCCGGTGGCGGGGCGGCCGGTGCCGTCATGAGGTCCTCCTTCCGGCCCGGCAGGGTGCTGCCGGGCATGGGGGTGCAGGTCAGTGGTCGTGCGTCGCCGGGTCGTGACCGGCAGCGGGGGCGTCGTCCGGCGCGGGCGCGCCGTCGGCCGTCGCCTCGACGACGAACGCCGCGGTGCGCACCTGGCCCTCCACCTGGAAGTCGAGGTACAGCAGGTAGCGGCCCGGCGTGGGCGCCTCGACGCCGAACGACACGGTCGGGCCCGAGACCTGGCCCGCCTCCGGCTCGTCGCCCTCGGGATGCACGTGCAGGTAGGCGAGGTCGCCGTCGCGCAGCGCGACGAGGTGCCCGTAGGCACCGAGGTAGGGCTCGAGCGTCGTAACGGGCTCCCCGCCGCGGGTGACCTCGACGGTCAGCCGGGAGGCAGTCCCGGCCTCGAGCTGCCCGTCGAGCGCGACGTCGTAGCCGTCGACCGACGTCGCGGTGGACACCTCGGTGTCGCGGGTCGGGGCGAGGTCGCCCGCGACGTCGACCGTGCGGGTCAGCGTGACGGCGCCGCCCGCGCTGGGCGCGGCGTCGGCGTAGACGCGGTAGGTCCCGGCGGCGTCCCAGGTCCAGGGCAGCGACCAGCGCCCGTCCGCGTCCATCACGGGGTGGACGTGGCGGAAGTGCGCGCCGTCGGAGCGCACGACGATGAGGTGGAGCCGCTGCTCGTGCGAGACGTCGAACTCCGTGACGGGCTCGCCCGCCGGGTCGGCGAGGGTGAAGGCCAGCTCTCCGGTCTCGCCCACGGTCCCGGGGGCCTCGACCGCGCCCAGCGTGTACCCGTCCTGCTCCAGGGACAGTCCGCGCATCATGTCCGCTCCTGTCGTGCTCTCCTGCTCGGGGTCGTCGGCCGGGGCGACGTGCTGCTCCGGGGCGTGCGAGGTGGCGGGGTCCGGCACGGCGTCCTCCGGGACGACGGCCCCCGCGATCGCGGCGGAGGCGACGAACACGACGCCGAGCCCCGCGGCGTACAGCCCGATCCGGGCGAGGGCCCTCATGGCACCCGCACCGCCTGGTAGCCCGCCTCGTCGACGGCGGCCACGATCGCGGCGTCGTCGAGGGGCTGGTCGGCCGTGACGACGAGCCGACCGCCGGTCGCGCTGACGTCGATCGCGGTGACGCCGGGCACCTGCCCGACCTCCTCGCGCACCGACATCTCGCAGTGGCCGCAGGTCATGCCGGTCACCTGGTACTCGATCTCGACGATGCTCATCGTGCTCCTCCTCGTCCCGGATACCCCGGCGGGGTATCGAACGATGGCGAATATACCCACCAGGGGTATGTGGGTCAAGGGTCGGAGGTCGCGCGACAATGGGGAGCGTGACCACCGAGCGACTTCCCCGCGTCCGCGCGTCCGAGCTCGTCGGGCGCGGCTGGCTCAACACCGGCGGCCGGGACGTGACCCTCGCCGACCTGCGCGGGAAGATCGTGGTCCTCGACTTCTGGGCGTTCTGAACCAAAGCACCAACTGTTTTCCTGGACCCGGGTCCTCGCGAGCCGTTGGCCCTTCAGCGATCCAGGACCGCGAGCGTCGCTCGCCGCTATCCTCGTGCGGTGGATGCCACTGGGGCCGAGCCGGACGTCACCTGTGACTGGTGCGGAGAACTCGTGTTCGATGACCAGTGGTTCGGTCTCGAGGTCCAAAGGCCGGTGGTCGTGCCTGGCGATGACGAGCTGGTCGACTACTCCAGAGGGACGTTCTGCAGCCAGGAGCACGCGGCGCTCTGGCTCGCGAAGCCGCTCCCGGAGCCCGAGCCGCCGGAACTTGTGACGGACAAGTCGGGCCTCCTGTTCTGGATCGGATTCTGGGCCGTCATGGTCGTGACGGGCGGAGCAGCTCTGGTGGGCTTGTGGACGATCGTGCGATGGATCCTGCACTGAACTCCTGTGAGGTTGACTATCACTGTGAATCCTCCTGACCCGACTTCGTCCGCCCTCAACGTCGGCGCCCGCCTACCTCGCGTCCGCGCGTCCGAGCTGGTTGGTCGTGGCTGGTTGAACACCGGGGGGATGCAGCTCTCGCTGGCTGACCTACGGGGCCGTGCGGTTCTGTTGGATTTCTGGACGTTCTGCTGTGTCAACTGCCTGCACGTCCTCGACGAGCTGCGCGAGCTCGAGGAGGCGCACCGCGACGTGCTGGTCATCGTCGGGGTGCACTCGCCCAAGTTCGAGCACGAGGCGGACCCGGCGGCGCTCGCGGCCGCGGTCGAGCGGTACGAGGTGCACCACCCCGTGCTCGACGACCCCGAGCTCGTCACGTGGTCCGCGTACGCCGCGCGCGCCTGGCCGACGCTCGTCGTCGTCGACCCCGAGGGCTACGTCGTCGCGCAGATGGCAGGGGAGGGCCACGCGTCCGCGATCGCCGCCCTCGTCGACGAGCTCGTCGCGGAGCACGACGCCAAGGGCACGCTCCACCGGGGCGATGGCCCGTACGTGCCGCCCGCACCGTCGTCGGGCACGCTTCGCTTCCCCGCGAAGGCCATCGAGCTGCCCGGTGGGAACCTCCTGGTCGCCGACGCCGGGCACCACTCGCTCGCTGAGCTCCTGCCCGACGGCGAGACGCTCGTCCGGCGCATCGGGTCCGGCGAGCGCGGCCTCGCCGACGGCGGCCCCGACGACGCGCGGTTCGCCGAGCCCAACGGGCTGTGCCTCGTCCCCGAGCAGGAGCGTGAGGCGTACGGGTTCGACGTCCTCGTGGCGGACACGGCCAACCACGCGCTGCGCGGCGTGCGCCTCGCCGACGGCCGGGTGACGACCGTCGCGGGGACGGGCGAGCAGTTCATGGTCGGCGGCGTGGAGAACGTCGTCCTGGCGGACGAGGGCGGCGCCCGCCGCCTCGGGCCGTTCGATGCCTTGGCCACCTACGTCCCGCTCGACGTGAAGCTGTCGTCACCGTGGGACGTCGCCTGGTCCGACGAGCTGGGCGGCTTCGTCGTCGCGATGGCGGGCCACCACACGCTCTGGGCTTTCGACTGGTGGAAGCTCGGTCTGCTGGCGGGGACGATGAACGAGGGCCTGGAGGACGGGCCGGGTGCGTCGGCGTGGTTCGCCCAGCCGTCCGGGCTGGCCGTCGCGGTGGACGGCGCGATGTGGGTCGCGGACTCCGAGACGTCGGCCCTGCGTCGTGTGACCGGGCTGGGCGGGGGCGTCGCCGTCGTGCCCGAGGGTGTCGAGGTCCGGACCGCCGTGGGGCAGGGCCTGTTCGACTTCGGCCACCGCGACGGTCCGGCCGAGCAGGCGCTCATGCAGCACCCGCTCGGCGTCGCGACGCTGCCGGACGGGAGCGTCGTCGTCGCGGACACCTACGACGGCGCGCTCCGCCGGTTCGCGCCGGCGGCCGGTGACGCCGGGAGCGTCGGGGACGACGCTGCGGGAGTCGGCGCGGACACGCGCCTCGCCGGCGAGGTCACGACCCTGGCGACGGGCCTCGCCGAGCCGAGCGGCGTCGTCGTGCAGGTGGGCGAGGGCCCGGACGGCGAGCCGCAGGTCCACCTGCTCGTGGTCGAGTCCGCGGCGCACCGGCTCACGCGCGTCGCGCTGCCCGCCTCGCTCGCGGGCGAGGTGCTCGACGGCGGCGCGCACCGTACCCAGCGGCCCGTCACCGACATCGAGGCCGGGCCGCTGTGGCTCGACGTCCCGTTCGTCCCGGCGCCGGGCCAGAAGCTCGACGACAGGTTCGGACCGTCGACGGAGCTGCGCGTGAGCGCGACGCCGCCCGAGCTGCTGCTGTCCGGGGGCGGGACCGGCGTCGAGCTCGGACGCGACCTGGTGATCAACCCCGAGATCCGCGAGGGCGTGCTGCACGTGACCGCGCGGGCGGCGTCGTGCGACGTCGTGCCGCTGGGCCCGGACGGCGAGCCCGACCCCGATGTGTTCCCCGCGTGCCACCTCGCCCAGCAGGACTGGGGAGTCCCGGTGCGGGTCGTCGACCGCGGCGAGCCGGGCGACGTCCCGCAGCTCACGCTCCCGCTGCGGGGCTGACGAGTCGCCGCGCCGTCCGCGCGGCCCGCGACGACCCGGTGAACCTCGCTGCCCAGTCGCGGAACGTGCCGTCCTCGACGACGGCGCGGCCGACGCGCGCGGACTCCTCCTCGAGGCGGTCGAGGAGGGAGGAGAGGCCGCGCGTGCCGCGATCGAGCCGGGGGAGGAGCCGCACGAGCACGTCGACGACCGCCGCGCGCGCCCCCGGGCCCACCTCGGCCGCGTCGCCGAGCGAGGGTCCCCAGCGCGTCACGGTCGCGGCCGGGGCGAGCAGGGCCATCGCGTCGGCGAGCTCGGTCGTGCCGACGCGTCCGGGGACGACGAGGGCGGCGAACACGTCCGCCGCGCGGATGCGGTCGGTCTGCTCGCGCGCCGCGAGACCCGCCGCGACCGTCGATGCGGCAAGGGCGCCGGTGCGTCCCGGATGGGTGAGCAGGGCGTCGAGGACGATCGGGACGTCCGGCTCGCGGGTGGACCACGTCAGCGACGCGTCGAGCACCGAGCGCACGCCGGCCACCAGGAAGTGCTCGGCGTCGTGCGGGAACGTCGTCGCCGCCCACGCGTGCCAGTCTGCGAGATGGTCGGTCTCGTAGTGCCGGATCGTGCGGCTCGTCACCGCCGGCGGTTCGGTGTACGTCGTCGCGTACGGCGACTCGCGGGGGACGGCGACGGTGAACCGCCAGTGCGTCTGTCCGTACGAGTGCTCGGCGCGCGGTCGGACGCTCGCGGTGACCGGCAGGCCGCGACCGGTCGTTCCCAGGCCGGCCTCGACCAGCACGGGATCGATGCCGAGCGGGTCTCTTGCTCGTGCCGCCGCGACCCACCACGCGGCGAGACCGCCCTCGATGTCGCGCCGGACGTCGTCGCTCGACGGCGGCGGCCCGCCGAGTGCGTGCACGACGACCCGGGAGAGTGCCGGGTCGGCAGAGATACCTGCCGCTCGCCAGGCGCCGAGCGCCGACGGACGCCCGTCGGCGTGGAGGCGCAGCAGGGCGCCCACCAGGTCGTGGTGCCTCGGTGATGCCGGTGCGCGCAGCGTGGCGAGCAGCCGGGCGACGAGGACGTCCGGAGCGACCCACGGACCCGAGGTCGGCGTGGCGAGCAACGGGGACCTCGGAGTGCCGCCGGTCATCGTCGAGCCGATCTCGGCGAGTCGAGCGCGGAGGAACCCGGTCTCCACGGGAGGCGCGACGCCGTACGGGTCCGGCGGGAGCGGAATTCCGCACGCCGTGAGAACCAGCTCCGCGACGGCCGCGGCGACCGGAGATCCCCACTCGCCACCCTGCCTGTCTCGTTCGGCCACCGTGCGGGCCCGCCGCGCGAGGGGTGCGAGGACCGACGCATCACCGACGGCGGAAAGAGCCGCGAGGACCTGCTCCACCTCGAGCGGGTCCGATGCGTCCTCGAGCAGCGCTGCCGTGCGCTCCAGCAGCTCGTCGGCGGAGACCGGGCCGGGCAGGCGGAGGGACGGCAGCGACCACTCCGGAGGATCGGCGGGCGACGGGTCGAGGGCAGCGGGCGGTGGCGAGACGCGGGCGGCGAGGGTCGGATGGACCGGTGCTCCGAGCGCGCGGTCGAGCGCCACGGCTCGTTCCAGGACGTCGAGCGCGCGTGCCTGCACGTCCACGTGCGGCTGGTCCAGCGCGCGGACCGCCGTGTCGACGACGGCCGGGTCCTCGGGAAGGCGGGCGGCGAGGGTCTCGAGGAGCCGGACGGCCTTCGTCGCGGTGCCCTTGCCGGCCGTAGCGAACACCGCGCCCAGGCCGGCGGCGACGCTCCGGTCGTCGAGGATCCCCGCCTTCTCGACGTCACGTAGCCGGTCGACGGCGAACGTCACCGATGCCGGAACGGTCGACCGGGCGACCGCGAGCAGCGCAGCCTGCCGGGCCGCGAGCTCGTCCGGCGTGGGGAGCAGGGCGGTCAACGTGCGCGAGAACCACCCGGCCTGGTACGCGCCGAGGTCGCTCACGAGCGCATCGAGGCACGAGTCGAGCACCCGCCCGCGGTCGACCGTGCCGTCGTCCACGAGCTCGACGACCGTGGCGCACCACGACCCGCCGCCGTACTTGTCGGCGTTCGTCAGGCTGACCTGCCCGCCACCCTCCACGGTGAACATCGGCCAGAAGCACCGATCGAGCATCGCCGGGTCCTCGCGCAGGGCGCGTGCCTGGAGCCTGCCGTCAGCACTCCAAGCGCTCAAGCCGCCGACGAACGCGAGCACGTAGTCGGAGTCCGGCACGAGCGAGACGACTTCGAGTCGTTCGAGCGTGCGGATCGTGAGGAACTCAGGAGCCGAGAGCAACGTCTCGGCCATCTCTCCGAGGCGCCAGCGCACGGCACTCTCGAGCCATCGAGGCGGGTTGTCCGACGGCGTCGCCGGACGCCGGCCGTCGGCCAGCATCTCGAGCGCGTCGCCGACCGCGCGCCACGTGTTCATGGCGCGCTCCCAGTCGCGGTCGACGGGCTCCGAGCGAGCAGCACCGCCGCGCTCGCGGAGGAGTCCGAGCACGTCGGCGCGAGCGACGCCGTCAAGGCGCGAGAAGGGCACGGCGGCGTACATGGTGAGGAGGATCGCACGGCGCGCCGACATCTGTCGTCGACGGACGTCGTCGTGCCGCTGGGGGCCCGGGTGACCGTTGCGACGACCATGTCGGCCGGTGCCCCTACGCTGCCGCCATGTCCATCGCGACGGAGCAGACGCTGACGTACCCGCGGCCGTCGCTGCTGCGCCCGGGAGGGGTCGGCAACGAGCTCCTGCTGTCGACGAGCGGGGGCGTCTCGTCGTCAGGGTGGACCGAGCACCCGGTCTTCTTCGACGGCTTCCTCGGGCACCCCGAGCAGAACGCGGTCGCGCTGCTCGCCGTCGCGCGCGTGGCCCGCACGCGCTACTACTCCCCGCCCGGCATGGTGGCCGCCGCGATCCGGGCCGCTGACCCCGTCGTCACGAGCAACGGCGACCGGCTGCGGTTCGAGAGCTTCTCCGCGTGCTGCGGCGTGTCCGCGCGGCTCGACCTGCTCCCGGGCAGCCTGGACGGCCCGGCGCTCGCGACGGGAACCACGAACGTGGACTTCAACCCGCCCGTCCGGGAGGCGCTCGTGCGCGTCGGTGCCCGCGACCCGCTGCACCTCGCGGTCGGGGAGGACGTCGTCGTCTCGACGCTGGACCGGACGGTCATCGAGAGACGGGTGCCGCTCCCGGAACGATGGCTGCGCGGTTTCGCGGAGGCGCAGGTGGCGGCAGCCGCCATGGAGCTCGCGATCGACGTGCCAGCGGCCGAGGCCCGCCGCTTCCTGCGCACGCTCCCGAGGACGCCGACGCGCGGGACGTTGTGGGTCACGAGGGTCGCGTCAGGGCTTCGGCTCGCGAGCCGACCCTCGGGGCCGAGCGTGGGGATCTCCGGTGTCGAGCGGTTGCGGGCGATCGAGCCGTTGCTGCGGTTCGCCCGCGGGCTGCGCGTGTACACGGGCGCCAGCGGCGGCCCGGAGCCCACCGCGAGCCTGTGGGAGGTGGAGCTCGAGGACGCACGCTTCGTGCTCGTCCTGAGCCCCGACCGGCCTCGGGGGTTCTCCGGAGAAGGCGGGGTGCTCGCGGACCTCGCGGACGGCGCGGCCGTCGACGACGCGGACCTCGTCGCCGCGCTGCTCGCATTCGAGCCGGTCGTCGACGTCGACCGGTTGGCGCGCGAGGCCGACGTGGACGTCGACCGGGTCCGCCGCGCGCTGTCGCGGCTGGGTGCGGCCGGCCGGGTCGGGTTCGACGCGGCCGAGGGCGCGTACTTCCACCGCGAGCTCCCCTACGACCGCGACGCGATCGACCGGATGCACCCTCGTCTTCTCGGCGCCCGGGCGCTGGTCGCGGACGGGGCGGTCCGGTGGGTCGAGAGTGGCACCACGCGCTCTGGCGCCGGCGAGCGCACGGCGCACGTGCGCAGCGGCGACGTCGAATACGTCGTACGGCTCGGTCCTGCGGGCGACCGGTGCACGTGCCCGTGGTTCGCGAAGCACCGCGACTCGCGCGGTCCGTGCAAGCACGTGCTCGCGGCCCGGACAGCGGGGGCTTCATGACCAGTCACATGGTCGCGTCGGTCGAGTACGAGGACCTGCGCGCCCGGATCACCGGGCGGGTGCCCGCGGAGGACGTGGTGGCCTTCCTCGCCCCGCTGACCGAGCAGGACCGTGCGCGGCTGGGTCGGGGTCTGCTGGCCGATCTCGACCGGAACGAGGTGGAGCGCGCGACGCTGGAGCACCGCGCGACGTTCCTCGCCCTCCTGGGCTGTGCGACGAGCGTGCGGCAGGTCATGACGAACGTCTGGCGGCTCCGTGCCGAGCAGGCCGACGTCGACCTCGCCGTCCGGGTGCTGACGGACCGCTCGCCGTCGTGGCTCGGCTCGTTCGCGCAGGCCGCGACGGACTCGGACACTGCGCACGACCTCTGGGCGCTGACCCGCGCCCTCGTCCGCGCTGGATCGTGCGACCGACCCTCCGGCACCGGGTACCTGGAGACCCTGGTGACGGCCGGTGGGGAGCTGCGCGGCGGTGTGCTCGGACTGCTCCGCGACGATCCGGCGCTCCTCGACCGTGAGCTGTGGGACGTGCTCGCGGAGGAATCCCTCGGGCGTCGGCTCGCCTGGGCCGACTCCTCCACCACGCATCACGAGCGCACGTGGCAGCACGCGCTCGTCGTGCTCCAGGTGCCCGACGGGGAGCCCGACGGGTCACCGTCGGTCGACCGTACGCGGCTGCTGGACGCGGTGCTCGACGCGTGTCTCTCCGACCGTGCAGCCGTGGACCTGCGGTGGTTCGTGGGGCTGCACGACGCCCTCTCCGTGACCGACGACGAGGTCGCCGCGCAGCAGGCACGCTACCTTCGGGGACTCGCGAGCGAGGTGGCCGTGGTGGTGAGGCTGGCACAGCGCGCGCTCGGCCGCCTCGTCGACGCCGGTCTCGACGTCGACGCGCTGCTGGAGATGAGCCACGCGGCGCTGGAGCACCGGACGAAGGGCGTCGCCCAGGCGCAGCGCACGCTCCTGTCGAAGGTCGCGCGGGCGCGCCCGGAATACGCCGACCGGGTCCGGGGGCTTCTCGAGGGTGGCACCGCGGAGCCGGTACGGGTGCAGGTGCTCGAGCAGCCGCTCGGGGAGATGCCGCTGCCGGTCGCTCGGCGCGTGTCCCCGGTCGAGGACCCCGAAGAGCTGGTGGAGGCGGCAGCGCGTGCGCTCGAGGAGCCGTGCGAGATCGTCACTCTGGAGCGCGTGCTCGATGGCGTCGCGCGCCTGGCCGGTACCGCGCGACCCGCCGGCGCGGAGGCTCTCGCCGCCCGCGCCGAGTCGATCCTGGAAGAGTCCTGGCCCGGGCCGTGGCAGGGATGCGCCCCCGGTGCCGACGTCGCTGCGCTCGTCCTCGCCTGGCTCCGTCGAGCGCGACCACCGGAGCAGCCGCGTTACCGGGACTGGCTCGTCGTGCCGTACCCGTGGCGTCCGGGGCCATCCTTCGTGCTGCCGCGGGTGCGGCCCGGAGACTCGCTCGGCGTGTGGTGGTCGACCCGAGTCCGCGAGGTCGCGGTCCACGCCGCGAGCGGTGCGCCGGGCCGTCCGCTGGTCGCGTTCCCCGCGACGGAGGACGGGGCCGTCGACGTCGCGTCGGTGCTGGACCGCCTCGCGCGGACCCCGGGGGACGCGAAACCGTTGCCGTTCGACACCGCGCTGGCGGCGTTCCGGTTCCGGGATCCGGGTGACCTCGCCGCCTTGCCGCAGCACCCGTCTGGCGCGGCGCTCGCGCACGACGTCGCGCGCCTGCGTGCACACGTCCCCCGGTGGGAGTCTGCAGAGCTCGAGGTGCCGGTCGACGCCCTCGACGGCCCGCAGGCCACGATCGTCTCGTGGCGCGACGTCTCCGGACCGGACGCCCGGCAACGCGGGGCCGACGCCCTCGACGCGCTTCTCGTGGGCCGCGAGCACCCGCGGCAGTACCCGGCCGAGACCCCGACCCTGTGCACCCACGCGTGGCCGTCCATGGTTCCCCACCACCCCGACATCCTCGCGGCGCACGGCCACGCACCGCTGCTCCGGGCCGTGCGGTCCAGGAGGTTCCCCGCTCCGGTGCTCGCGGCGCTCGGGAGGGCGTCGCGCACGGGCCCGGTCGTCACCTCCGCGCTCGTGCTGGGCATGTCGGCGAAGGACCCGGCGGGACGTCTCGCCGCCGTCGACGCCGTGGCCGACCTCGCGGCGACGGGCGGGCTGGACGGCGTCGAGCTGGGGCGCGAGATCGGACGGCACGTGACCTCAGGCATCGTCGTCGCGGGCCGGGTGGGGCGGGCGCTCCAGGACGTCGGCCGCAGCCACGCGCGAGCGGCCGACGCCGTGGTCGACGCGGTCGAGACCGTCCTGCCAGAGCTCGATCGGCGCCCGGACACCCATCGGTTCGTCGCGGCGCTGGCCGACTCGGCGCTGGCGACCGCTCGCACGGCCTCGTTGCCCGAGGAACTGGCCGCACTTGCCGTCGGGCGTTCCCGGAGCGTCCTTGCCCAGGAGTGCCGGAGAGTGCCCCGAGACGAGGCCTCCGTGCAGCGGCAGACCCGCTCAGGCCCCACATCCCGCTCTGTGGCTCGTGACGCCGTCGAACCCGGGACTGCTCCCTAGCGAGGGTCGCTCGTGGGGAACGACCCCGGGTTCGGCGCGGCGCGGCGGCGTCAGCCCCAGGTGAGGAGCTCCTCGCCGTGGGCGGCCCACGCGCCCACCTCGGCGAGCGAGGTCACGTCATCCGGGGCGGCCTCCAGCGCCACCACCGGGCACACGGCCGAGCGGCCTCCGGCACGGACGGCCTTCGGGTCCCACGAGACGAGGACGGTGCCGCGCTCGACGTGGTCGCCCTGCGCGACGTGCGTGGTGAAGCCCTCGCCGCCGAGCTGGACGGTGTTGATGCCGAGGTGGACGAGGACGGCGCGGCCGTCGTCGTGCTGGACGACGAACGCGTGCGGGTGGAGCTTGACGACCGTGCCCGTGATGGGCGCGACGGCCTCGCCGCCCTGCGCGTCGTCGGGCTCGACGGCGAGCCCCGGCCCGACGAGGCCCGCCGAGAAGACGGGGTCGTCGACGTCGGCGACGTCGATGACCGTGCCCGTGACGGGCACGAGCACCGTGAGCGGCGCGGCCATCAGCGCAGGTCCTCGATGTCGGAGGCGATGTTGTCGGCCTCGGGGCCGACGATGACCTGGATCGCGGCACCCGAGCGCACGACGGCGATCGCCCCGGCGGCGGTCAGCGTGGCGTCGTCGACGAGCGCCGGGTCCTCGACCTCGACGCGCAGGCGCGTGATGCACGCCTCCAGGTCGACGACGTTCGCGTCGCCGCCGAGGCCTCGGAGAATCTGCTCTGCCTTGCTCACGGGTGCTCCTCGTGGTCGTGCTCCGGCCGGGGCCGGGTCAGGTGTCCCGGCCGGCTGCCGTGCCGGTCGGGGTGCGCGGGGCGCGCGGGTCGGGACGCCGTCGTCGGCGTGGTGCGACGGCGGTGGTGCTGCGGTGGTGCCGGGCCTCACATGAGATCGGCGAGGTCGGACGCGATCGTGTCGACCTGCGGGCCGACGACGACCTGGACGACCCGGCCGTTCACCATGACGCCGAACGCCCCGGCGCGCCGCAGGAGCGCGGCGTCGACGAGCGCGGGGTCCTTGACGAGCGATCTCAGCCGGGTGGTGCACGGGTCGATCTCGTCGATGTTGGCCACCCCGCCGAGGCCGGCGAGGATCGTCGCGGCGCGCTCTGCGTCGGACTGTGTCATCGGTCGTTCCCTTCGGTCGCCCGGGCCGGCACTGGCACGGGGTCGAGGTGGTCGGTGGGCGTCGGGTCGGTGGTGGCCGCCGCGGCGGCCGGGTCCGCAGGGGCGGTGGTCGACGCCGGGGAGCCGCCGGTGCGCGGCACGAGCGTCGGGCGCGCCTCGCGCAGCGGGACGAACACGCTGTACCGGTCGCCGCGGTAGCTGGACCGCGAGTACATGAGCGGCGCGTCGCCCGCGAACGTGCGACGGACGGTGCGCATGACGGCCCGCGACGCGCGCAGCCCGAGGAGCTTCTGCTCCTGGACCGTCGCGTCGGAGGCGGTGATCGTGTCCTCGCCCCACGTCGGGGCCAGGCCGCGCTCGCGCAGGGCGCCGTACAGGCTCTCGGGGACGCCGTCGTCGAGCAGGTCGGGGGCGAGGTCGACGGGGATCCACGCCTCCTCGACGCTCATGGGCGAGCCGTCGGCGGAGCGCAGGCGCACCACGTGGTGCATGGGGTCGCCCGTCGCGCGCCCGAGCGACTCGGCGACCGACGCCGGCGCGGGCGCCGTGCCGACCTCGAGCACGTCGGTGCCCGGCTCCATGCCGCGGCGTCGCGCCTCCTCGCCGAACGTCGTGAGGCGCATCTCGAAGTCCGCGCGGGGCGGGGCGACGAACGTCCCGCGGCCCTGCGAGCGCTCGAGCACGCCCTCGGTGACGAGCGCGTCGATCGCCTGGCGCACGGTCATGCGGGAGACGCCGAACTTCTCGGTCAGGCTGCGCTCGGACGGCACCGCGTCGCCGACGGAGAGCTCGCTCGCCACGAGGTCGGCGAGGTAGGCGCGCACCGTGAGGTACTTGTGCTCGCTCGCCTGCGATCGTGACCTGCTCATCGTCGTGCCGCGTCCCTTTCCTGCCGTCGGTCCCGTGTCCGTGCCAGCGTCCGTCCCTGGTCCGGGCGGGCGACCCTGCGTCGGTGCCTCGATCTCCACGGGGCAATTGTCCGCCCTGCGACCTGCGCCGACGCGGGTCGCGGACCTGTCCGTGTGTCCCGGGTCACCTCCGGGGGTTGACACATCATGAGGTCTAGACCACTCTTCCTGCAAGTGGTCCAGACAACCGGACCAGATGTCCGGCACGACGAGCCAGGAACGACCCCCAGTCGTCCTCGGCGTGCCCGGAGACCGGCAACGACGCCCGTACGACGTCGCGCCACAGCTGCCGCTCGACGCACCTCGGCCTGCGCCCCAGGCCCACCCAGGAGGAGAACGACACATGACCACCGTCGCCGAACCGACGAGGACGAAGAAGGGGGTGCCCGGCTTCGCGCAGCTCCAGCGCGTCGGGCGCTCGCTCATGCTGCCCATCGCGTCCCTGCCCGCGGCGGCGCTGCTGCTGCGCCTGGGTCAGCCCGACATGCTCGGCGCCGACGGCGTGGCCGGCACCTTCGCGTGGATGCAGCCCGTCGCCGACGTGCTCGGTGCGGCCGGCAACGCGCTGTTTGCCAACCTGCCGATCATCTTCGCCCTCGGCGTCGCGGTCGGGTACGCGAAGAAGTCCGACGGCACGACGGGCCTCGCGGCCCTCATCGGCTACCTCGTCTTCAAGGGTGTCAGCGACTCGCTCTCGCCCTACGTGCTCGGCAAGCCCGCCGAGGGGGACGCGCAGGAGCTCATCAACTACGGCGTGCTCGGTGGCATCGTCATCGGTCTCACGGCGGCGCTGCTCTACCAGAAGTACTACCGGATCAAGCTGCCCCCGTACCTCGCGTTCTTCGGCGGGCGACGCTTCGTCCCCATCATCACCGCGGGTGTGTCGGTCCTCATCGCCGTGGTCGGTGCCCTGATCTACCCGGCCTTCGACTGGCTGATCAACGACCAGATCGGCGGGTTCGTCACGGGCTCGACCATCCTGGGCGCGTTCATCTTCGGCACGCTCAACCGCCTGCTCGTGCCGATCGGACTGCACCACCTGCTCAACTCGCTGCCGTGGTTCCAGTTCGGCGAGTACACCTCGGCGGACGGCACGGTCGCGCAGGGAGACATCTTCCGCTTCCTCGCGGGCGACCCCACCGCCGGGACGTTCCTCACCGGCTTCTTCCCCATCATGATGTTCGCCCTCCCGGCCGCGGCGCTCGCGATCGTCCACACCGCCAAGCCGGCCCAGCGCAAGGTCGTCGCGGGCATCATGGGCTCCGCCGCGCTCGTCTCGTTCGTCACGGGCGTCACCGAGCCCCTCGAGTTCGCGTTCGTGTTCGTCGCCTACCCGCTCTACGTCATCCACGCGGTCCTCACCGGGACGTCGCTCGCCCTCGTCAACGCGCTCGGCATCCGCGACGGCTTCGGGTTCTCGGCGGGCGCGATCGACTACCTGCTGAACTTCCGGATCGCGGAGATGCCGCTCCTGCTCATCCCGATCGGCCTCGGGTACGCGGCGATCTACTACTTCCTCTTCCGCTTCGTCATCACGCGCTGGAACCTGCGCACCCCCGGCCGTGAGGACGACACCGACGGCGCCGTCGAGGCGACGGGAGCCGCGAGCGCGACCGACGCCCCGGTGGCCGACGCGCCGACGTCCGAGGTCTCGGTGACGGGGCGCGACGACCGCGCCCCTGGTGGCACCGAGGCCGACGTCCCGAGCCGCACCGGCTCGGGAGGCGGAGGCACGGCGTGACCGTCGCCGACGACGCGACGCGCGCACCCGCGCGGGTCTCCGACCCGGGGCTGACCGGCGTGCCGGTCAGCCCCGGGCGGGGGGCGGGGACGGTCGTGCGCATGCCCGACCCGGTCCCCGAGCCCGCTGCGGCCCCGCTCGCCGCGGACAGCACGGACGCCGACGTGGACCTCGCGGTGACGCAGGTCCTCGCGGCGGTGACGACCGTCCAGGAGGACCTCACGGCGCGCGCCGCGCGGGCCGAGGGCACCGCGGCGGAGGTGCTGGGCGTGACCGCCGCGATGGCGGCGGACCCCGCGCTGGCGCGCGACGCCGTCGGGCGCGTGCGCGAGCAGCGCTCCACCCCGGCGCGCGCCGTGTGGGACGCGGCGGGCGTCGTCGTGGGGCAGCTCGAGGCGCTCGGCGGGCTCATGGCAGAGCGGGCGCGCGACGTGCGCGACGTGCGCGACCGGATCGTCGCGACCCTGCTCGGCCTGCCCGCGCCAGGGGTGCCCGACGGGGGGCACGCGTTCGTGCTCGTCGCGGACGACCTCGCCCCCGCGGACACCGCGCAGCTCGACCCCGGGCGCGTGCTCGCGGTCGTGACGCGCGGTGGCGGGCCGACGTCGCACACCGCGATCCTGGCCCGCGCCCTCGGCATCCCGGCGGTCGTGGCGGTCGAGGACGCGCTGACCCTGCACGACGGCGACACGGTGCTCGTGGACGGCGGGCTCGGCACGGTCGAGCGGGACCCGTCCGCCGAGGACGTGGCGGCGGTCGTCGCCGCGCGGGGGGCGCAGGGCGAGCGCCGCCGGTTCGACGGCGAGGGCCGGACGTCGGACGGTCGCCGCGTCGAGCTCCTCGCCAACGTGGCGAACGGCGAGGACGCGCGGGCCGCCGCGGAGGCGGGCGCGGAGGGCGTGGGGCTGTTCCGCACCGAGGTGTGCTTCCTCGGCCGCACGGTCGAGCCGACGATCGACGAGCAGGTCGCGGCCTACCGCGAGGTGCTCGCGGCGTTCGGCGGCCGCAAGGTCGTGGTCCGCACGCTCGACGCGGGCGCGGACAAGCCGCTGCCGTTCGTCACGCCCGAGGCCGAGCCCAACCCGGCGCTCGGCGTGCGCGGCCTGCGCACCGCGCGCCGCCACCCCGAGGTGCTCGACCGCCAGCTCACGGCGATCGCGCGCGCGGCGGCGGCGGAGTCGGCCGACGTGTGGGTCATGGCGCCGATGATCGCGACGCCCGACGAGGCGGAGTCGTTCGTCGCGCTGTGCGCGGACCACGGCCTCCGCACCGCGGGCGTGATGATCGAGGTGCCCGCAGCGGCCCTCGGGGCGCGCTGGGTGCTCGCCAAGGCGTCCTTCGCGAGCATCGGGACGAACGACCTCACGCAGTACACGATGGCCGCGGACCGCGAGGTCTCCGACCTCGCGCGGCTCTCGACGGCCTGGCAGCCGACGGTCCTCGCGCTCGTCGGGGCGACCGGCTCGGGCGCGGCGCTCAACGGGCGCCCGCTCGGCGTCTGCGGCGAGGCCGCGGCGGACCCGGTGCTCGCGCCGGTGCTCGTGGGGCTCGGCGTGACGTCGCTGTCCATGACGCCGCGCGCGCTGGCCGACGTCGCGGCCGTGCTGGCCGCCACGACGTCCGACCAGTGCGAGGAGCTCGCGTTCCTCGCGCTCCAGCAGCCCACGCCCGACGCCGCCCGCGCGGCCGTCCGGTCCCGCCTCCCGATCCTGGCCGAGCTGGGCCTCTAGCCCGCGCCCTGCACTGCTGCCGAACCCGGGGGTGTGGTCAACCCAGGTGCCGAACCCGGCGACATCCCCGGGTTCGGCGCCGAGCGTGACCACAACCCCGGGTTCGGCGCGTTCGTCGGCGGTCATGTGCAATCTAAGGGTTGCGCATGGCAGTTGACCGACTTACGGTGAGATGCAACTAGTTGGTTGCACGATCGGACGGACGGGAGAACGGCGATGGTGGACATCCTGCACAGGGTGGGCGTCGAGGGGGTGGCGCCGGAGGCGGTGTACCGGGCGCTGACGACGGTCGACGGCCTCGCGGGCTGGTGGACCGAGGACGCGACGGGGAACGAGGACGTCGGGGAAGTCCTCGCGTTCCGGTTCCCGCCGATCGGCGGGTTCGACATGGAGGTCGTCGAGCTGCGGCCGTCGGAACGGGTGGTGTGGCGCGTCGTCGACGGGCCGGAGGAGTGGGTCGGTACCACCGTCGAGTGGAGCCTGCGCCAGGACGGCGACTGGACGATCGTGCTGTTCGGTCACCGCGGCTGGGCCGAGCCGGTGGAGTTCATGCACCACTGCAGCACCAAGTGGGCGTCGTACCTCCTGAGCCTCAAGGCGCTCGCGGAGACGGGTGCCGGCGCGCCCGCGCCGCGCGACGTGCAGATCAGCGACTGGCACTGAGCGCGGGGCACGGGTCGGGCCCGCCGCGCGCGGGTCGGGCCGCGGGCGACGGGCCCGACGTGCTCAGGCGACCTCGGTCTGCTCCAGGAAGGTCGCGAGCGCGTCGATCGACGCGCTCGCGTCGTCGCCGTCGGCGTCGGTCGAGAGCACGACCTCGTCCCCGGCCGCCACGCCGAGCGTCATGACGCTGAGGATGCTCGCCGCCTCGACGGCGTCGCCGCCCTGCTTGGCGATCCGCACGGGCGCGGGCTGGGCGGCGGCCGCCTTGACGAACAGGGCGGCGGGGCGGGCGTGAAGGCCCTCGGTGATCGCGACGACGACGGCACGGTCCATGGTTGCTCCTCCGGCAGACAAGTGGTCTGGACCAGTGCATCCTAGGGGAAAGGCCCGCGGAAGGCGAGGGGCCAAGGGCCCTCCGTCCCGCAGCGTCGTCCGTGCCCTCACGGGGCCGCGCCGTCGGGGCGACCGGCGGCGGACGCGCCCGTCACACGTCCCGCGTCGTGCGTGCCCCGTCCCGCCGGTCGAGCGTGGAGCGCGCCGCCGCGAGCCGCGCGATCGGGACCCGGTACGGCGAGCACGACACGTAGTCGAGACCGATCTCGTCGAACAGCGCGACGGACGCCGGGTCGCCGCCGTGCTCTCCGCACACCCCCGCGTGCAGCCCCGGCCGGGTGCGGCGCCCACGCTCGAGCCCGACGTGCACGAGCTCGCCGACCCCGTCGCGGTCGATCGTCGCGAACGGGTTGGTGCCCACGACCCCCGCCTCCAGGTACGCCGTGAGGAACGACCCCTCCGCGTCGTCGCGCGAGATGCCGAGCGTCGTCTGCGTGAGGTCGTTCGTGCCGAACGAGAAGAACTCCGCGTGCTCCGCGATGCGGTCGGCGACGAGCGCCGCGCGCGGCAGCTCGACCATCGTGCCGACGGAGTAGGGCAGCGGGGCGTCCGCGCCCGCGAGCTCCTCGGCCATCGTCGCGTCGACGACCTCCCGCATCCGGCGGAGCTCCTCGGAGAACCCGACGAGCGGCACCATGATCTCGACGCGCGGGTCGTGCCCGGCCGCGCGCACCGCGAGGGCCGCGCGCGCGATCGCCCGCACCTGCGTCGCGGCGATCTGCGGGTGCAGCAGCGCGAGCCGCACGCCGCGCGTGCCGAGCATGGGGTTCGTCTCGCTCAGCCGGCGCACCTGCGCGAGGAGGCGGCGCGCCCGGGCGAGCTGCGCCGTCGTCTCCCCGCCGCCCGCCGCAGCGGCCCAGCCCTCGAAGACGGCGTCCGTCCCGTGCAGCGGTGCGCCGGTGTCGCCGACCTCGTCCTCGAGCCGCTGCACGAGGAGCGACTGCTCGACGAGGTCCGGCAGGAACTCGTGCAGCGGCGGGTCGAGGAGCCGGATCGTCACGGGCAGCCCGGACATCGCGGCGAAGATCTCCTCGAAGTCGGCCTGCTGCATGGGGAGCAGGCGGTCGAGCGCGGCGGCGCGCGCGGCGTCGGTCTCGGCGAGGATCATCTCGCGCACGACGGGGAGCCGGTCGGGCGCCATGAACATGTGCTCGGTGCGGCACAGCCCGATGCCCTCGGCCCCGAGCTCGCGCGCCTTCGCGGCGTCCTCGCCCGTGTCGGCGTTCGCGCGCACGCCGAGGCGCCGCACGTCGTCCGCCCAGCCGAGCACGACGCGGAAGTCGTCCGTGACCTGGGGCGGCACGAGCGGCAGCGCGCCCGCGTAGACGTCTCCCGTCGTGCCGTCGAGCGTGATCGTGTCGTCCTCGGCGAGCACGTGGTCCCCGACGAGGACGCGGCGCCCCTCGACGTCGATCCGCAGCGCACCGGCCCCCGCGACGCACGGCTTGCCCATGCCGCGCGCGACGACCGCCGCGTGCGAGGTCATGCCGCCGTGCGCCGTGAGCACGCCCTGCGCGGCGATGACGCCCGCGATGTCGTCCGGGTTCGTCTCCCACCGCACGAGCACGACCGCCTCGCCAGCCTTGCCGCGCTCGGCCGCGGTCTCGGCGTCGAGCACCACGCGGCCGACGGCGGCACCCGGGGACGCGTTGAGCCCGCGCGTGAGCGGGGTCGCGCCGTGGCCGGGGTCGAGCGCCGGGTGCAGGAGCTGGTCGAGCTGCGCCGGGTCCAGCCGCCGCAGGGCGGTGACCCGGTCGATCACGCCCTCCTCGACGAGCTCGCGCGCGACGCGCAGCGCGGCCTGCGCGGTGCGCTTCCCGGTGCGGGTCTGGAGGAGGTAGAGCGCGCCGTCGTCCACCGTGAACTCGATGTCCTGCAGGTCGCCGTAGTGCTGCTCGAGCCGGTCCATCGTCGCGCGCAGCTCGCGGAACGCGTCGGGCAGCACGGTCTCCATCTCGGCGAGGGGTCGGGGCGTGCGGATGCCCGCGACGACGTCCTCGCCCTGCGCGTCCACGAGGAACTCGCCGTAGAGCTCCTTCGCGCCCGTCGACGGGTCGCGCGTGAAGCACACGCCCGTGGCCGACGTCGCGCCCTTGTTGCCGAACACCATCTGCATGACGTTCACGGCCGTGCCGAGGTCGTCGGGGATGCCGTTCGCCCTCCGGTACACCGCGGCGCGCGGGTTGCCCCACGACGCGAAGACGGCGTCGACCGAGCGCCGGAGCTGCTCGCGCGGGTCTGCCGGCAGGTCCTCGCCCGTGTGCTGGCGCGCGACCGCGCGGAACGTCGCGACGAGCCCGCGCAGGTCGTCCGCGCCCAGGTCCGTGTCCTGCGCGACGCCGCGGCGCGCCTTGAGCGCGTCGAGCTCGTCCGCGAACGCGTGGGCGGGCACTCCCTCGACCACCTCGCCGTACATCTGCACGAACCGCCGGTAGGAGTCCCAGGCGAAGCGCGCGTTGCCGGACTCGGCCGCGAGCCCCTCGACCGAGTCGTCCGAGATCCCGAGGTTGAGGATCGTGTCCATCATCCCGGGCATGGAGAACACCGCGCCCGAGCGTACCGACACGAGCAGCGGCCGCTCGCGCGCGCCGAGCCGTCGTCCCGTGCGCTCCTCGAGCGCGTCGAGGTGCGCGACCACCTCGTCCCACAGCCCGGCCGGCCACGAGCCGCCACGCTCCATGGCCGCGACGCACGCCGCCGTCGTCACGGTGAAGCCGTCCGGCACGGGCACGCCGATGCGGCGCATCTCCGCGACCCCCGCGCCCTTGCCGCCCAGCAGGGCGCGCATGTCCGCGCGGCCCTCCGCGAGGTCGTAGACGTACCGGTCGCTCATGGCTGCTCCTCGTGGTCGGTGGCGGTGGCCGCGCGGGGTCCTGCCCGACGGCGGTCCGCCGGCCGGGTCTGCGGGGTCGCCCGGGCGAGGTCGTCGCCCGGGGGCGGTGTGGCGCCGTCGGGCGCGAGGGCACGACGCCGTGCGGTCACCAGCTCGACGACGCGCCCCGCGGCCTCCTCGAGCGCGAGCGTCGTCGTGTCGAGGACGGGGCAGCCGAGGCGCCGCTGGAGCCGGGAGACCTCGTCGAGCTCGTCGTGGATGCGCGCGAGGTCCGCGTACCCGCCGAGGGCCGTGCCGCCCGGGCCGCCGTGGCCCGCGACGCCCATCGCGTGCACGCGGCGCTGCCGGACCTCGAGCAGGCGCTCAGGGTCGATCGTCAGGCCCACGACCTTCCAGCGCTCCGCCTCGAACAGCTCGCGCGGCGGTGCGACGCCCGGGACGAGGGGGATGTTCGCGGTGGGGTAGCCGAGGTAGCCGAGGTACATCGACAGCGGGGTCTTTCCCGTCCGCGACGCCCCGACGAGCACGACCTGCGCCTCGTCGAGCCCGTCGGTGAGGTGGCCGTCGTCGTTCGCGACCGCGAACTCCATCGCGTGGATGCGGTCGAAGTAGTCGGCGGCGAGCCCGACGGGCTGCACGACGCGTGCCGGCTGCGCGCCCGTGCGCGCGGTGAACGCGTCGAGGGCGGGCGCCAGCAGGTCGGCGCACGGGACGTCGAGCGCCGCGCACGCGTCGAGCACGCGCGTGCGCAGCACGTCGTCGACGACGGTGCAGAACACCACGGCCGCGGCGGGGTCGGCGCGGAGCTGGGCGACGACGTCGTCCACGCCCTGCGGGGTGTGCAGGCGCGGGTGGCGCACGACGCGGACCGTCTGCCCGGGGAACTGCGCCTGCGTGGCGCGCGCGACGCGGGTCCCGGTGTCTCCCGTCGAGTCCGCGACCACGTGGATGTCGATGACGCGCGCCGTCGCCGCCATGACCCCAGGCTAGGCGGGCCCCGGGCCGCGCTGCATCCGCGAGGCGTCCGACCACCCCGGTGGCGACGGACGGACGAGCGGTGGCGCCGTGGGACGACCTCACTACGGTGGACGCCGGGCGGACGACGTGCGTCCGACAGCAGGGGGGAAGAGCATGCCGGAGACGGTGATCACCATCAGGTCCGAACGGGGCGGCGCGCGGCGCGGCCACGGGTCGGCCGACGCGCCCGCAGGCAGGGTGCTCCAGTTCCACGGCTGTACCGACGGCTGCTGCCCGCCGCCCGACCTCCACGTCGCGGGCGTCGCGGGGTCGGTCGTGGCGGACCGCGACGGGTGGCGGCTCGCCAACCGGAGCGCGGTGATGCCGCTGCGCGTCTGGAACCTCGACGACCCCCGCGACCGGCTGCGCCTGCTGCCCGGGTGCGCGACGGCGCCGCCGTTCGACCTCGCCGGGATCGCGGGGGCGGCCGGTCACGTCCTCACGGTCTTCGGGCCGGAGCAGGCCGCCGTGACCGACGCCCGGTGCGTCGGCCACGTGCGGGAGTCCTGGGGCCTCGACCCGGGCAGCCGACGCCACGCGGTGATGACCGCGCTCGTCGCGGACCGGATGCGCGGTGACGGCACCGTCCCGATCCCCACTGCCCGGGCGATCGGGGTGCGGCTGGGCATCTCCCACCGGACGGTGCAGGAGCACCTGGTCCAGCTCGCCGAGCAGCTCGGGGTGCCCGACCCGGGCCACCGGCGTGCGGGCTGGATCCAGGAGGCGCTCGTCGAGTTCGCGCTCCTGCACCCCTACGTCCCGGCACCGGGCTCACGGGCTCCCTGGTAGCTCCTCGCCGCCAGGTGCCGAGCCCGTGCTGTACGGGTTGGGCGACCGCCGCGGCACGGGCACCCTGGACGACGTCGCGGCGCCGCGGCACCTGTCCAGCACAGTCGAGCAAGGGGGAAGAGGATGTTCGGAAAGCTCCGGAAGCCGGTGGCCGCGGTCGCACTGACCGCCGCTGTCGTCGTCGGCGGGGCTGGTGCGGCCTACGCCACCGTCGCGTACGTGGGCGGTGGCACGTGGAGCTACGGCACGGGCGGAGGCGAGGTCTGGTCCGACTACTACCACGGCGGCAAGTGCCACGGTTCGTCGGTGCAGGGGACCTACTACGAGAAGGACTACGCCAGCGCCGGCTACTGGTCGCGGGCCGACGCGCCGGACCGCTGGTGGGCGGTGGACCAGTCCTGGTACGACACCTCGTGCTGACCTGACCAGGTGGGGCCGGGCCGCGCGGCGGCTCGGCCCCACCTGTCGTGCCCTTGGAAGCCGCCTGTCCCGGAGAGTGCCCCATGCTGCCCCGACTCGTCCGTCTCGCCTACGTGCTCGGCGTGATCCTCCCGACCGTCCTCGCGCTGCAGCTCTTCTTCGTCTTCGACGGGACCGAGGGTGCGGGCGCGCAGTTCCAGGTCGTGGCGCAGTCGATCGCCGCCGACGGCCGGGTGTCGACGACCGACCTCGCGTCCGTGCTCCAGGAGACCGCCACGTCGACGGGCTCCGACGTCGGCAGGATCGTCGTCGACGTCAGCGACCCGACGCACCGCAAGCACCTGTACGCGGTCGTCGGGCGGGAGGGGGGCGAGGTGGCCCAGCGCGTCGCCGACGGCTATCGACACTTCAACCCTCGGACCGAGGAGGACTACCGGCCGTTCGTCGAGGTCGGCGACGTGGACCCGCGCGGGTACTACCTCGTGTGGGGCGACCGCGCGGACGCGGAGGCGGTCGTGGCGGCGATGGAGCAGGTCGGCCTCACCGCGGAGCTCGCACCCTTCACGGGCGGCGTCGTCGACTTCCTGACGGACCCGGCGGTGATCCTGGACCCTGTGATCGGGACGGCGGCGGCCGTGTCGGTCCTCGCGCTCATGGTCATGGTCGGGGGCGGCGTGGCGATGAGCGCGCAGAGCTACGGCGTGCAGCGGCTCCAAGGACGGTCGTTCGGTGTCGCGGTCGGGCGCGACCTGGCTGAGGTCGGGAGGTTGCTCGCCGTGACGTTGTGCGCGGTGGCGCTCGTCGGCGGCGTCGCGCTGTGGTTCTACAACCGGGGCGCGCGCTCGGGCGAGCTCGTCCTGATGATCGCCGTCGCCGTCGCGCTCGTCCTCGGGGTGATCCTGCTGACGCACCTGGCCGCCGCCGGGCTCGCGTTCCGGGTGCCGATCCTCGCGGCGGTGAAGGGGCAGTTCTCGGCGGGGTGGGCCCTCGTCGGCATCCTCGGGGTGCGCGTCGTGGGTGTCCTCCTCGCCGCGAGCGTCGCGTTCGCGACCGTGCAGGCGGCGCTCCAGGTGTCGGACCGGTCCGCTGCGCAGGAGCGGTGGTCGTCGGACCCGGACGCGGTCTACGTCCAGATCTCCGGGCAGATGGGCGGCGACGACCCTGAGGTGGAGGCTCGGTACGGTGCGATGGCCCACGCAGCGGTGGACTCCGGTGACGCGGTCCTGGTCGACGACGTGACGCAGGACGTGGCGGCGGTCGACCCCGCGACCGGTGCGCCGCAGCGCGGCGGCGGCTCGGCACCGTGCCCGGTGCTGCTGGTGAGCGACTCCTACCTCGCCCGCCAGCAGGTCCTGGACCAGGGCGGCGCGCCCGTCACCGCCGTGGCCGGCGACGCCGTGACGGTCCTCGCGCCGCAGGTCTGTCAGGCGTTCGCGCGTGAGGACGTGCCGACCGTCGTCACGGGGACGAGCGACACCACGGGCACCGTCACGATCATCCACCGGGAGATCGCCGCGGACCAGGACCAGTTCACCTACGGCACCGTGCGCAAGGTGCGGGACGCGGCGCTGCTGCACGACGCGGTGCTGGTCGTCGTCCCGCCCGACGTCGACGTGCTCTCGGACGCGTTCTACGGCGCGTACCTCACGCAGGGCAACGTCGTCTTCGGCGACGCCGAGACCGCAGGACGATATGTCACGGAGCACGAGGTCGGACCCATCGTCAACGGCATCTGGTCCGCGCGCGACTACGCGGCGGCCCAGTACGCCGAGGTCGTGTCGAACCTGCGGATCTCGCTGCTGAGCCTTCTCGTCTCCGTCGTCGTGCTGGTCGTGACGGCGGTGAGCGTGAGCGCGGTCCACGTCCGCCGGTCGGCGCAGCTCGTGTACGTCCGCTACATCACGGGCTGGCCGCAGTGGTACTCCCACCGCCTGGTCCTGACCCTCGAGCTCGTCCTGGCCGCGACCGTGGTCGGTGCGGGGGCGTCGGCGGCCGCCGCGCCCCAGGCCCTGCGGTTCCAGGCCGCCGTCTTCGCCGGGCAGGCGGCACAGTGGCGCGTCGGGATCGCCGTGGCGGTCGCGCTCCTGGCCGTCTGCTCCGCGCTCGTCGGTCTCCGCCGGGCGACCGCCCGGTTGATCTCCACCCGCTCCGCCGACTCCTGACACGACCCGTCCGACGGCATCGGCACCCGGTTCCGCGAACGCCAACGAGAAGAGGTATCCGACATGTCGTCCGTCGTCGTCGAGGGCGTCACCAAGTCCTTCGGCAGCCGCGTGCTGTTCGAGGACCGATCCTTCGTGGTGGAGCCGGGACGGATGACCGCGCTCACCGGCCCGTCGGGCTCGGGGAAGTCGACCCTGCTGAACTGCGTCGGCCTGCTCGAGAAGCTCTCGGCGGGGTCCATCACGGTGGACGGCCGGGACGTCACCCGCCTTCGGCCGACCGGCGCACGCCGTTTCCGCCGTGACACGCTCGGCTACCTCTTCCAGAACTACGCCCTGGTGGAGAACGCGTCCGTCCGGGCCAATCTGCAGATCGCCCGCGCGCCCGGCCACCGCGGGGACCTGGGGGTCGGCATCGAGGAGGCGCTCAAGCGCGTCGGCCTGGACGGCACGGAGCAGGTGCCGGTCTTCCAGCTCTCCGGCGGGGAGCAGCAGCGGGTGGCTCTGGCGCGGCTGCTGGTGAAGGCGCCGACCGTCGTCCTCGCCGACGAGCCGACCGGCGCGCTCGACCAGGTCAACGCGGACATGGTGCTGGACGCCCTGCGCGACCTGGCAGCCGGGGGAGCGGCGGTCCTCGTCGCGACGCACTCCCGCCACGTCGTCGACGCGTGCTCCGACGAGGTGCAGATCGGCTGACGTCTCCCGGCGCCCGGGGGTGTGGCACAGCGGACGGGTCTAGGGTGACCGGCATGTCCGACGCGACGACGCCGCGCGCGTCCTCCCCCGAGCCGTCCCCGGCCCCCGGTGAGGCGCAGCGCATCCACGTCACGCTCTCGACGGCCAGCGTCTACCCGCGCAAGGCCCCGTACGCCTTCGAGGCGGCGGCCGACCTCGGATACGACGGCGTCGAGGTCATGGTGTGGTCTGACGAGACGACCCAGGACGCCACGGCGCTCCGGCGGCTCTCCGCCGAGCACGACGTCCCGATCCGCAGCATCCACGCACCGACGCTGCTGGTGAGCCAGCGCGTGTGGGGGCGCGCTCCCGGCCCCAAGCTACGGCGCACCGTCGAGCTCGCGCAGGAGGTCGGGGCGAGCACGGTCGTCGTGCACCCGCCGTTCCGGTGGCAGTACCGGTACGCGCGCGAGTTCGAGGATCTCGTCGGCGAGCTCGACGAGACCGAGGGCGTGACCATCGCGGTCGAGAACATGTACCCCTGGCGCAGCCGCAAGCGCGAGATGCAGGCCTACCTGCCGGGCTGGGACCCGTCCGAGCACGGCTACGAGCACGTGACGCTCGACCTGTCGCACGCCGCGGTCGCGCAGCAGGACGCGCTCGCGCTGCTCGACGTGTTCGACGGGCGCCTCGCGCACGTGCACCTCGCCGACGGGTCGTCGTCGATCACGGACGAGCACCTTGTCCCGGGGCGCGGCGACCAGCCGTGCGACAAGGTGCTCACCGAGCTCGTGCAGCGCGGCTGGTCCGGGGACGTGGTCGTCGAGATCTCGACGCGCCGCGCCCGGACCGCGGCCGAGCGCCGCGAGGACCTCGCGGCGTCCCTGTTCTTCGCCCGCACCTACCTCACGCCCGGGCCGCACCCCGGTTACGAGCCGCCGCCCGGGCACCCGCACCGCCACGCCGACGCCTGGGGCGAGGAGGACGCACGCGACGGCGCGGCGGACGTGGGCACGGACGACGACGTCGCGAAGGCTGCCGGGACGGCCTGACGCCGCCGGGTCAGAACTGCAACGACCCGAGGACCCCGCGCAGCGTCTCGAGCCCTGCCTCGTCGCCGGGGAGCGTGATCGAGACCAGGACGTCCTGTCCGCCGTCCTCGCCGTGGAGCTGGACGTCCGCGCTCAGGGCGGGGACGGCGTCGACCGCCCAGTGCGGTCCCTGGCTGGTCAGCACCTGGGCGAAGTCGGCTCCCGGGACGACGATCGTCTGCGGGTGGAACTGGTCCGCGGCGGTGCTGAACGAGCTCGTGCCCGTCGTGCCGACCTGCACGAACATGTTCCAGCGCACGTCGGACGGCGTGCCGTCGACCGGCGGGCCGGACCACTCGACCCCCCGCCCGAAGTTGCCCTCGACGTCGCGGGACGTCCATCCCGGCGGGACGGCGTAGCTGAGGCTCTCGGTGGAGGCAGGCTGCCACCCTGCGGGAGTCCCGGGGACGACGACCCCGATCTCGGGATACGTGTACGTCGGGCTGAACCACTCCGGCGCTCCGTCGGGCTCGAACCACAGGTTGCCCAGGAAGGCGCGTGCCTGCTCGTCGCCCACCTCGTCGTCGGTGAACTCGAGGACGACCGTCCAGCCGGTGCCCGTCCCTGCGTGCCGGACGTCCGCCTCCCAGCGGACGAGGCCCGGATCGTCGGACGGGCCGCGCGTCACCGCGACGAAGTCCGCGCCGGGAATCTCGACCGTCCAGGCCCCGGAGTCCCTGGCCGGGGCGGTCCACGACGCGGCGCCGGGGTCGACGTCGATCGTCAGGGCGGCGCCGGAGTCGTTCATGGGCGGCGGGACCGCGTCCGCGGGAGTGTCCGACCCCGGGGGGTTCCAGCCCTCCGGGGACATCCAGGTCACCGACGCCGGCCCGCCGAACGCCTCGCCGTCGACCTCCCACCCCCCGGGCGGCAGCGTGTACGTGAGACCGCCCTGCATCGTGTAGTCCGCGTGGTGCATCTCCACGACGCCGTGCTCGACGCCCGGAAGCTCCGGGAGCTCGCCACCGCCCACCGGCAGAAAACGCACGGGCTGCTCGTGCTGCTCCGACGTCGGGTCGGGCACCGGGTCCGCCGTCGGCTCGTCCGGTGCGGGGGCGGCGGTCTGCGCCGGTGGCACGGTGAGGGCGAGGTCGGACTCGCGGGGCAGCATCCCGGGCAGCAACGCCACGGCGGCGGCCAGGACGCCGACGACGGCGGTCGACCCGCCCGCCGCGAGGGCGGTCCGGCGGACGCGCACGCGCCGCACCGCCCGGTGCGCGAGGGCGTCGGGGTCGAGCGTCGTCGGCACCTCGACCGCGTCCTGCGCCGCGCGCACGCGGGCGACGACCTCGATCTCCTCGACCGCCACGGGCTCGGGCGTCGTGCTCATCGCTGTCCCTCCGTTCCGTTCTCGGGGGCCACGAGGGTGCGCAGGCGGGCCAGCGCCCGGGACCCGGTGGACTTGACCGTGCCGACGGCGATGCCGAGCTCCGCGGCGGTCTCGGCCTCCGACCGGTCGAGCACGTAGCGCAGCAGGACGACCCTCCGCTGCTTGACCGGCAGGGCGAGCAGGGCGCGTACGATCCGGTCGCGGTCCTCGACCTCGGGCGGGTCGGTCGTGGACCGACGCTCGAGGCCCGCCAGGGTCTCGTGCTCCACGGATACCTCCCGTCTCGTCCGCCGCCACGTGTCGATGCGCGCCGTGGCGACGACGCGCCGCGCGTAGGCGAACGGCTCGCCGTCGCCGACCCGGGACCACGCGCGGAACGTCCGCTCGAGCGCGAGCTGGACGAGGTCGTGGGCGCGGTGCGCGTCCCCGCACAGCAGGTACGCGAAGCGGTAGAGGTCCGCGGAGCTCGCCCGCGCGAACTCGGTGAAGTGCTCCTCGGCGGTCTGCCCCACGCGCACGACCCGCACGTGAGGCGCGTCCGCCCGGTCGATCGCGACGTCGGTCATGCCCGACCGCCCCCCTGCTGCGTTCGGCGCTCCGGCCGACGTCGGTTCCTCACGAGTGCTAGACGCAGCGGAGGGCGGCAGGGGTTCCATGTTTCTTCCCGGGTCCGGAAGGATCGCCCAGGATCCCACGGACGGCGTTCCCCGTCGGCCGCGGGCGCGGCAGCGCTGACGTAGGCTCTGCGATCGTGGCTCGCGTCAACGGTCTCCTCGCCGACACGACGCCGCTGCGTACCTCCCCGCCGTTCCGCCGGCTGTGGTGGGGCCTGGGGATCTCGAACCTCGGATCGCAGCTCACGGTCGTCGCCGTCGGCCTCCAGGTCTACGCGCTCACCGGCTCGTCGCTCGCGGTCGGGGTGCTCGGCGTCTGCGCCCTGGTCCCGCTCGTCGTGCTCGGTCTCTACGGCGGCGCGCTCGTCGACGCGTACGACCGCCGCAAGGTCGCCCTCGCGGCGTCGACCGCGCTCTGGGTCATCACCGCGCTCGTCGCGGTCCAGGCCTGGCTGCACCTGAACTCGGTGGGCGTGCTCTACGCGCTCGTCGCCGCGCAGTCCGCGGCGTTCGCCATCAACAACCCGGCACGTTCCGCGATCATCCCGCGACTCGTCGAACCACGGCTCCTGCCCGCGGCCAACGCGCTCCAGACGATCGCGTGGAACGTCGCGCTCACCGTCGGCCCGCTGGGCGGCGCGTTCCTCGTCGCGCTGTGGGGCTACCAGGTCGCGTACACGATCGACGCCGTGCTCTTCACCGCCGCCCTGTGGGCGGTGTGGCGGCTCCCGGACATCCCGCCCCTCACCGGCGACGACACCCCGCAGGCCGCGCCCGCCGGGCGGCGACGCCGGGTCGCCGGGTGGCGGTCCGTCGTCGACGGCCTGCGATATCTCGCGACGCAGCCCAACGTCCGCACGACCTTCCTCGTCGACCTCGCGGCGATGGTGCTCGCGTCGCCGCGCGTGCTGCTGCCCGCCGCGGGCGTCGTGTTCCTCGGCGGCGGGGAGGCGACGACGGGCGTCCTCACGGCGGCGTTCGCGATCGGCGCCGTGCTGGCAGGGGTGTTCTCCGGCGGGCTGTCCCGCGTGCGCTGGCAGGGCCGCGTCATCGTCTGGGCGGTCACCGCGTACGGGCTCTCGATCGTGCTGTTCGGGTTCGTGCTCGTCGGGGTCGGGGCGACCTCCCCGACGACCGTCCTCGTGGGCGGCGTCGTCGCGGCGAGCGTCGCGCTGGCGCTCGCCGGCGCGTCGGACGCGGTGAGCGCGGTGTTCCGCCAGACCATCCTCCAGACCGCGACGCCCGACGACATGCGCGGCCGCCTCCAGGGCGTGTTCATCGTCGTCGTCGCGGGCGGGCCGCGCCTCGGTGAGCTCGTGCTCGGCGCCCAGGCGACGTGGGTCGGCGAGGCGTGGGCCGCCGTCGCCGGCGGCGTGGCGTGCGTCGTCGTGCTGTGGCTCGTCGTGCGGTCGCAGCGGAGGTTCTGGCGCTACGACGCCCTCCACCCCGAGCCCTGAGCGAGGGACTCAGCCGACGCGCGCGGCGCCGATCCGCTCGATGCGGTCACGACCCCAGTCCCCGAGGGACTCGAGCGCCGCGTTGAGCGCGCTGCCGTGCTCGGTGAGGGAGTACTCGACGCGCGGCGGCACCTCGGGGAACACCTCGCGCACGAGCAGGCCGTCCGCCTCCATCTCGCGGAGCTGCTGCGCGAGCACCTTGTCGCTCACCCCGGGCAGACCGCGCTTGAGCTCGGCGTACCGGCGCACGCCGTGGTCCTCGAGCTCCCAGAGGATGAGCGACTTCCACTTGCCGCTCACGACGTCCATCGCGGCGTCGAGCCCGCACACGTAGGGGCCGCGTCGCGCTGTGCTCGTGGAGGTGCCCGCGGGGGTGCCCGTGGAAGTGCGGACCGCCGTCGTCGTCATCGTTCGCTCCTTCGTCGCAGACCGGTTTCCGTGCGAGGCAGCGCCCTGGCCTGCACGCTCACCCTGAGGTGAGAACCCCACCTCGAAGTGCGTTCTTCCCGGCCGACCGTATGTCGGCGAGTGTGGACGGCGAGGGCGCGCCGCGCCGTCGGCCCGTCCGAGCACCACCACCCGACCCGGAGGAACGATGTCTGACCAGCCCGCACCCGGCCCACCCTCGGCACCCTCCGTCACCGTCCTCGGCCTCGGCGCGATGGGCCGGGCCCTCGCCGCCGGGACCGTCGCCGCCGGCCACCCGACGACTGTCTGGAATCGCACGCCGGGACGTGCCGGCGCGCTCGTCGGGGCCGGCGCCCGCGAGGCGGCATCGGTGCGCGACGCCGTCTCCGCCTCGCCGCTCGTCGTCGCGGTCCTGCTCGACCACGCGTCGGTGCACCAGACGCTGGACCCCGTCGCGGACGCGCTCGCGGGCCGGACGCTCGTCAACCTCGTGACGACCACTCCCGAGGAGTCGCGCGAGCTCGCCGCGTGGGCGGGCTCCCACGGGGTGACCTACCTGGACGGCGGCATCATGGCCGTCCCCGGGATGATCGGCGGGCCGGGGGCGGAGGTCCTGTACAGCGGGTCGCGCGCGGCGTTCGACGACGCCCGTCCCGTGCTCGACACGTGGGGCGGGAGCACGTGGTTCGGCGAGGACCCGGGTCTCGCGCCGCTCTACGACCTCGCGCTGCTCGCGGGCATGTACGCGATGTTCGCGGGCTTCTTCCACGGCGTCGCGATGGTGGGGACGGCTGGAGTGAGCGCGAGCGACTTCGCGCGCCGGGCGGCGCCCTGGATCGCGGCGATGACGTCGGAGCTCGCGGGCTACGCCGACGTCATCGACCGCCGCGACTACGGCGGCCCTGGCCAGCAGAGCCTCGAGTTCTCGGACCCGTCCGACATGGTCCGGGCGAGCGCGGAGGCCGGGCTCGCGACCGACGTCGTCGCGGCCGTCCAGGCGCTGGTCCGCCGTCAGATCGACGCCGGCCACGGTGCTGACGGGTTCGCGCGCGCCGTCGAGAGCATCCGCACCCCTGCCCGCACCACTGGCAGCATCCACGACCGCACCGTCACCGCCGGAGGAGCACGATGAGCACGCCCGTCACCCTGATCGGCCTCGGCCCGATGGGCCAGGCCATGGTCCGCACCCTGATCGCCGCGGGCCACCCCGTCACCGTGTGGAACCGCACGCCGTCGCGCGCCGACGCGCTCGTGGCCGAGGGCGCGGTGCTCGCCGCGAGCCCGGCCGAGGCCGTTGCGGCGAGCGACGTCGTCCTGCTGAGCCTCACGGACTACGCGGCGATGTACGACGTCCTCGGCGAGGCGACGGACGCCCTGCGCGGCCGGGCGGTCGTCAACCTCAGCTCGGACACCCCGGGGGCGACCCGCGCCGCGGCCCGGTGGGCGACCGCGCACGGCGCGACCCTCGTCGCGGGCGGCGTCATGACGCCCGCACCGGGCGTCGGGACCGCCGACGCCTACGTCTACTACAGCGGTCCGGAGGCCGTCTTCCGGGAGCACGAGGCCACGCTCGCGCTGCTGGGCGCGCCGCGCTACCTCGGCGCCGACCCGGGGCTCGCGCAGCTCCTGTACCAGGCGCAGCTCGACGTGTTCCTCACGGCGCTGTCAGGCGTCGCGCACGCGGCCGCCCTCGCGCAGGCGGCGGGGGTCCCGCCCACGCAGTTCGTGCCCGAGGCGCTGCGGACGCTCGTCGAGACGCCCGCGATGATCGGTGCCGACGGCGCGGCGGGCGCGGAGTTCGAGACCGGCGTCCACCCGGGGCACCTCAGCACCGCGACGATGATGGGCGCGACCGCCGCGCACGTCCTCGGCGCGAGCGAGGAGCTGGGGGTCGACACGGTGCTGCCGCGCGCGATCCTGTCCCACTACGAGGCGGCGCTCGCGGCGGGCCACGGGAGGGACAACTGGTCGGCGATCTTCGAGGTGATCAAGGCGCGCACGCCCGCGGCGCAGGGCGTCGGTGGCGGGTCCTAGGCTCGGGGCGTGCCCCCGAAGAAGCCGACGACCGAGCCACCCGCGATCGACCCGGTCGTCCTGGACGACCTCCAGCGCGGCGACGCGTACGACCTCGAGGCGGAGGCCGACCTCGAGGGGTTCGAGCTCGTCGACCTCCGGCTCGACCTGCTCGACCTGCACGGCGCGAGCGTGTTCTCGACGCGGCTCGACCAGGTGCGCGCCGACGAGGCCGACCTCGGGGCGGTGACGCTCACGGAGGTGGTGCTCGACCGGCTCGACGTGCCCGTGCTGCGCGGCACGCGCGCGCGGTGGCGCGAGGTCGAGGTGCACGGTGCGCGCCTCGGGTCGGCCGAGCTCTACGAGTCGTCGTGGGCAGGGGTCCGGTTCGTCGGCTGCAAGCTCGGGTTCGTCAACCTGCGCGGCGCGACCCTGCGCGACGTGATGTTCACCGACTGCACGATCGACGAGCTCGACCTCGTCGCGGCGGACGCGCTGCGCGTGGCGTTCGAGGGCACGCGCGTGCGCCGGCTCGACGTGCAGGCGTCCACGCTGGCGCACGTCGACCTGCGGGGCGCGGAGATCGACGAGCTCAGCGGCATCGAGTCCCTGCGGGGCTCGACGATCGACTCGAGCCAGCTCGCGCGCCTCGCCGCGACGTTCGCGCACAGCCTCGGCATCACGGTCACGGACTGACCGGGGGGATAGGGTGCGCGGCGTGACCGACGCGACGCACCCGTCCTCCGCCCTGCCCGACCCTGCCGAGGCCGAGGTCCTCGTCGCCGGGCCGGCGTCGTGGAACCTCCTCGTCCAGCTCGACGAGCTGCCCGCGCCCACCCCGCACACCGTGTTCGCCCGGTCGCACCGCCACACGGTCGGGGGGACGTCGGCGGGCAAGGCGCTCAACCTCGCGCGGCTCGGCCGGTCGGTGCTGCTGCGCACCGTGCTCGGGGCGGACGACGACGGCGCGCGCGTCCGGTCCGTGCTCGAGGGCGCGGGCGTCCGCGTGCTCGCGGAGCCCTCGCCCGACGGGCGTACCGAGAGCCACCTCAATCTCATGGACGACGACGGCGGGCGCGTGTCGGTCTACCTGCGCGCCCCGGGCGAGGTCCCGGCCCAGCGCGCGTCGTGGGACGTCGCGGTCGCCGCGCTCGACGCGGCGCGCGCCGTCGTGGTCGACCTCGCGGTCCCGGCGCTCCCCGTGCTCGACCTCGCGGTGTCGCGGGGCCTCGACGTCTGGGTCGACCTCCACGACTACGACGGCGAGTCGGCGTTCCACCGGCCGTGGGTCGACGCGGGGACGCACGTGTTCCTCAGCGGCGACCGGCTCGAGGACTCGCGCGGCTTCATGTCCGCGCGGGTCGACGCGGGCGCGCGGCTGGTGGTGTGCACGCACGGGTCGCGCGGCGCCGTCGCGCTCACGCCCGAGGGCGGCTTCGTCGAGGTGTCCGCGCATCGCGTGCCGCACGTCGTCGACACGAACGGTGCGGGCGACGGGTTCTTCGCGGGCTTCCTCGACGCCCACCTGCGCGGCGCGGGCGTCGAGGAGGCGATGACGGCGGGCGCCCGGCACGCCGCGCTCGTCGTGCAGAGCCCGGACCTCGTCCCGGCCTGATCCTGGGCCGGCGGTCGCGTGCTCGGTCAGCGCGCGGCGCCGACGGGCTCGGCCGCGGGCGCGACGTCGTCCGCCTCGCGCAAGGCCGCGGCGGTCGCCGCGCCACGGTCGCGGAAGTGGCCGACGAGCGAGAGCAGCAGCCCGAGCACGGCCCACCCGGTGAGCACGAGCCAGGGGAAGGTCGTGTCGGCGCCGGGGAAGTAGGAGAGCTCGCGCAGCAGCGTCGCGGCGGCGCCCGGCGGGAACCACTGTCCGACGGCGCCCCAGGGGCTGAGCAGGAACTCGACCGGGACGGCCGCGGCGGAGATCGGGTTCGCGACGAGCAGGAAGAGCACGGGGCCGACCGCGATCCCGGGCCTCCCGAGAACGGCGACGGCGCCCACGATCGTCCCGCCGATGGCGAGCAGGGCGATGCCCACGGCGAGCGAGTCGACGAGGTAGGCGCCGTGCAGCCCGCCGAGGGCGTGCAGGATCCCGGCGATCGTCAGACCGCCGACCACCGAGTACACGCCGAGCGCCGCGACGCGCCGCCACACCCCGACGACCGCGAGCGAGATCGCGATGCCGCCGGCCATCCCACCGATCAGGAACGGGAACGAGGACGCGGCGAGGATGCTGCCGTTCGGGTCGTCGGGGGACAGCGGCACGACGTCGGTGACCGCGACCGTCGGCACGGCCTCGGCGGGCACGCCCTGCGCGGTCGCGGCGGCGTCGACCTGCGCCTGGAGCGCGGGCTGGAGGCCGGCGAGGAGCTGTGCGACGGCGGGGCTCGCCGCGGAGGCGGTGAGGACCTCGGGCTGCTGGCCGAGGACGAGCGCGCCGTACGCGTCGCGGGACTCGACGAGGTCGACGGCCGCGTCACGGTCGGCGACGGCGACGAGCTCGATCGCGCCCTCGGCGTTCTGGTCCAGCCCTGCCTGCACCTGGGCGACCACGGCGGGGTCGCCCGCGGCCGCGACCGGGAGGTCCTTCGGCTCGGCGGTGACGGAGGGCCAGAGGAACGCGAGGACGACGACCGCGACCAGGGCGACGAGCCCGACGGCGGTCGTCACGACGCGCGGCCAGTGCGTGTGCGGGGCAGCGGCGGAGCTCATGGGGAGACCTCTCATAAAACGAATGTTCGTTCTCTATAGAGTCGACCTGCACGCCCCCTCCTGTCAAGAACGATCGTTCGGTTTAGGGTGGGCGGATGCCCCGCGTGAGTGACGAGTACCGAGCGCAGCGGCGCGACGACATCGCCGCCGCGGCCCTGCGCGTGTTCCGCCGCAAGGGCTTCGCCGCCACCTCGATGGCGGAGATCATCGCCGAGTCCGGGCTGTCCGCCGGCGCGATCTACGGCTACTACGACTCCAAGATGGCGATCGTGCACGACGTCGCGGGCCGGATCGTCGGCGGGCGCATCGCCGACGTCGAACGGCTCGCCGAGCGCGACCCGCTCCCGCCGCCGTCGGCCCTGGTCGAGGTCCTCATGCACGGGGTGGTGCGAGAGATCGGCAGCACCGCGATCCTGCTCCAGGTCTGGGGCGAGGCCGTGACCGACCCCCGCATCCTCGAGTTCGCCTCGGCCGTCCTCGCCCGCCTCCGGGGAGTCTTCGCCGACTACGTCGCCGCCTGGCACGAGCAGACCCACGGACTCGACCCCGCGCGAGCAGCGGAGCTCGGTGCCGAGCAGGCGCCGCTGTTCGTCGCGGCGTGCCAGGGCTTCATCATCCAGAGCGCGCTCATGGACGACTTCGACGCCGACGCCTACCTCGACCGCACGACCCGCCACCTCCCGCGCTGACCTTCTCGCCGAGGCAGGACCGCTGTCGCCCGAGAGAGCCGTGGTCGGCCGAGGTAGCCGTGATTGCGCGAGGTAGAACGGGGTCCTCCCGTGCGGTACCGGGTTCTCGGGCGGGTCAGGCGAGGCCGGTGTCGCGGGCGACGATGGCCGCCTGCATGCGGGTCGCGACGCCGACCTTGGCGAGGACGCGCGAGACGTGGGTCTTGGCCGTCGCCTCGGTGATGAAGAGCTCGGTCGCGATGCCCTGGTTGGACAGGCCGCGGCCGAGCGCCGCGAGCACGTCCACCTCGCGCGGCGTGAGGTCGGCGAGCCGCGGGTCCGGGCTCGGGACGCCCACCCCGGCGCCGGGTGCCGGGGCGGCACCGGTCATGCCCGACCCCGGTCCCGCGGCCGCGGCCGTCCCGCCGGGGCGGGTGGGCGGGTCGGGGCGAGGAGCGCCGTCGGGAGCCGGGCCGCGCGCGAACGCGGCGAGGAGACGGCGGGTGACCTCGGGCGCGAGCACGCCGTCGCCGTCGGCGACGCGGCGGACGGCGTCGAGCAGCGCGGCGGGCTCCGCGGACTTGAGGAGGAAGCCCGCGGCGCCTGCGCGGAGCGCGCCGTCGACGTACTCGTCGAGGTCGAACGTCGTGAGCACGAGGACGTCGGCAAGCCTTTCGCCCGTGATGACGCGCGTGGCCTCGATGCCGTCGACGCCGGGCATGCGCAGGTCCATGAGCACGACGTCGGGCCGTAGCGCGCGGGCGTTGGTGATCGCTGCCGTCCCGTCGGACGCCTCGCCGACGACCTCGACGTCGTCGGCGGCATCGAGCAGGAGGCGCAGGCCCGCGCGGATCGCAGCGTGGTCGTCGGCCAGCAGCAACCGGACCGGTCGTCGTGTCACGCGTGCCCCCTCTCGATCGGCAGGTCGGCGACGGGGACGGACGCCCGCACGACCCACCCGCCCGCCGCCGTCGGACCCGCCGCGAACGTCCCTCCGAGGCCGTCGGCCCGTTCGCGCATCGTCAGCAGCCCCGTTCCCGCGCTGAGAGGACTCTCGACGGGTGGAGCGGTGCCCGGCGCGCCGTCGTCGTGCACCGCGAGCTCGAGTGCCGACCGGCGCCGCGCGAGCCGAACGGTGACGGGCGACCCCGGCGCGTGCTTGAGCGCGTTGGTCACGGCCTCCTGAGCGATCCGGAAGAGCGCCTGGTCCGCCGCGGCCGGCAGGGACGACGTCGCGACGCCGTCGGGGTCGTCGAGCGTGACCGTCGTGGTCGCCCGGGCAGCGTCGAGCAGCGCGTCGAGGCCGGCGAGCCGGCCCGGCGCGGCGACGGTGTCCCGGGCCGTGTCCGCGCCGTCGTCGCGGCGACCCTCCGAGCGGAGCAGCAGGATCATCGACCGCATCTCGTCCAGGGACGCGACGGCGCTCCCGCGCACCTGCTGGAGCGCCGCACGGTCCTTCGTCGCGTCGGGCGGGAGCGCGAGCGCGGCGCCGGAGTGGATCGCGATGGTGGACAGGTGCGACGCGATGACGTCGTGCAGGTCGCGCGCCATCGCGGCGCGCTCGGCCCGGACGGCCTCGTGCCGGTCGAGCTCGGCGATGCGCTCGAGGTCGCTCGCGCGCTGCCGCTCCAGGTCGGCCGTGCG
Source organism: Cellulosimicrobium sp. NPDC057862 (assembly GCF_042797035.1). Taxonomy (NCBI): domain Bacteria; kingdom Bacillati; phylum Actinomycetota; class Actinomycetes; order Micrococcales; family Promicromonosporaceae; genus Cellulosimicrobium; species Cellulosimicrobium sp. NPDC057862. The sequence continues at coordinate 41,262 of NZ_JBHVMH010000003.1, read as the reverse complement.
CGCCGCGGCCTCGGCCTCGCGCGCCGCGAGGTCGGCGCGCTCGCCCGCGAGCTCGGCGAGCTCGCTCTTGGTCCGCACGTTGGTCGCCCACCACATCGGCACGAGGAGCACGGCCCCGAGCTGGAGACCCATGTAGACGAACTGGCGGACGTCGCGCGCGGCCTCGCCCGCCGCGACGGAGCCCAGGACGGCGACGGTGACGGCCGCTCCCCAGAGCCAGGCGCGCGCCCGCGGCCCCGACCACAGCGCGGCGGCGTAGAGCAGGTCCCACAGCACGAGCGTGATCGCGAGGCTGCCGCCCCACCGGATGTCGACGGCGGTGACGGCGACGCCCCCGAGGAGCGCCAGGATCGGGTGGGCGCGCTTGACGAGGATGAGGAGGCAGCCGACCCCGAGCAGGGCGACGCGCCACCACGGCTCCGCGGGCTCGGCGACGAACGGGGCCTGGACGATCCCCACGAGGCCCACCTCGAGGAGGAGCCACCCGAGGACGAACGTGACGACGGCGGAGAAGGCGTCGTTCCGGCGGTCCTCGATGCGCCAGACCTGGGGGAGCGACCGGACCGCCGCCTGCCAGGTGCCGGAGCGCGCGGGCGCGACGGGGCGCGCCCCGTCCCCGCCGTCGTCCATCGTGCTCACGCACCCATCCCAGCACAGCGAACCGTTCCCCGGATCGGTCGAACGGTGTACGACGGCGGCGGTCACCGCCCCCCGGGCAGCTCGCCGAGCGCGCCGGGTCGGTCGTTCGCCCGACGACGGGACGGCGTCACGGGGGCGACGCTCGACGGCATGGACATCCCTCTCGACCTCGACGCAGTCGGCGGGCCCGGCCTGGGGCTCGCCGCGATGGCGGGCGTGCTCGTCGTGCTGGCCCTCATCGACTCCACGAGCTTCGGCACGCTGCTGATCCCCGTGTGGCTGCTCCTCGCCCCGGGCCGCCTGCGTGCCGGGCGCGTGCTCGTCTACCTCGGCACGGTCGCCGCGTTCTACCTGGCCGTCGGGATCGTCGTCCTGCTGGGCGCGGGGGCCTTCCTCGACCGGTTCGGCGACGCCCTCGACACCCGCGCCGCGGCGATCGTGCAGCTGCTGCTCGGGATCGGCCTGTTCGCGCTGAGCTTCCGGTTCGACAGCAAGCGCGCGGCCCGGCGGGACGCGCGCGCGGCCGCCGCGGCGCCGGCGACGGTGGGCGCGCGGCCGTCCGCCCCGGGCCAGGGCACGGGCGACGCGTCCGGCGGGGAGCGAGGGACGACGTCGGCCCCGCGCCCGGGGCGGCTGTCGCGCTGGCGCGAGCGCGCGCTGGGGATCGAGGCGGACGCGGCCGGTGCCGTCCGCACCCGCCCCTCCGTGCTGCCGCTCATGGGGCTCGCGCTCGGTGCCGTCGCGCTCGAGGTCGGGACGATGCTGCCGTACCTCGCCGCGATCGGGCTGCTCACGACGTCGGACGTCGGCTGGCCCGCGACCGGCGCCATCCTCGCCGCCTACTGCGTCGTGATGATCGCGCCCGCGCTCCTGCTGCTGCTCGGGCGCCTGGTCGCCGCGCGCGCGGTCGACCCGCTGCTGCGCCGGCTCGACGCGTGGCTGACGAGGAACGCGACCGACATGACCGGCTGGGTCCTCGGGATCCTGGGCGTGCTGCTCGCGCTGAACGCGATCGGGCGCCTCGGCTGGACGGGCTGACCCGCCCCCGGAGGCATGCGGTCCGTGCCGGACCACCATGCGCCTGTGGCCCGTCCGGACGTCCGGACGGGCCACAGGCACATGCTCGGCGGGAGGGTCAGACGTGCGAGCCGTTCGACGACTTGTCGCCCGAGCCCGTGAGCGTGCCGCCCGCGAGGCTCGCGATGAGCTGGTTGATGTCGACGCCCGTCAGCTGCTTGACGACCTCCTGGCCCTCGCCCAGCACCGACGCGACGTTCTTCGTGATCGCGGACGCGCCGTCGGTCGAGACGACGGTCATGCCCTGGATGTTGCCGATCGGCTCGGCCGCGGCGCGCACGATCTCCGGCAGACGCTCGATGAGCTCCTGCACCAGGGCCGCCTCGCCGTACTTCTGGAGCGCGTCGGCCTTGGCGTCGGTCGCCACGGCCTCGGCGCGACCCTCGGCCTCGATCGCCGCGGCGCGGGCCTCACCCTCGGCCTTGATACCGGCGGCGAGGGCGACCTGGCGGTCACGCTCGGCCTCACCGGCGCGGCGCACGGCCTGCGCGGACGCCTCGGCGTCCTGGATCGCGGCCGTCTTGTTCGCCTCGGCGATGACGGTGCGCTTGTACGCGTCGGCCTCGGTCGCGGCGTTCGCGGCGTCACGACGCGCGTTCGCCTCCTGGACCTCGGCGTACGCCTTGGCCTCGGCGGGCTTGCGGATCTCGATGTCGAGGCGCTCCTGCGTCACGCGAGCCTGCTCGGCGAGCGCCTCGCGCTCCTGCTGCGCGACGAGGCGGTCCTGCTCGGCGCGCGCGAGCTGGCCCGCGGCCTCGGCCTCGGCGTTCGCGCGGTCGGTGTCGGCCTTGATCACGGCACGCTTGAGGTCGAGCGCCTTCTGGCGCTCGGCGATCTGCTCCGCCGCGTCGATGACGGCGAACTCCGAGGCGCGCTGCGCCTCGGCCTCGGAGACCTCGGCGACCTGGCGGGCACGGGCGGACTCGGCGCGGCCGAGGTTCGCGAGGTAGTCCGAGCCCGGCGTCGAGATGTCGGAGATGTTGAGCAGGTCGACCTGGAGGCCCTGCTCCGAGAGGTCGGCCTTGGTGGACTCGACGACGCGGTCGGACAGGCCCTTGCGGTCGGAGATGATCTGCTCGATCGTCATGTCGCCGACGATGGAGCGCAGGGAGCCCTCGAGGGACTCCTTGATGATCTCCGTCAGCGTGCCCTGCTGGGAGAGGAAGCGCTGGGCCGCGCGACGCACGCCCTCCTCGTCACCACGGACCTTGAAGTTGATCGACGCCTTGATGGCGATCTTGATGCGGTTCTTGTCCACGCCCTCGACCGTGATGCCGATCTGGCGCTGCTCGAGCGAGATGGAGAAGCCCTGCTGGAGGATCGGCCACACGAACGTGCGGCCGCCGACGACGACCTTCTGCCCGCTGCCCGCGGCCTCCTTGCGGCCCGCGCCGCGGCCGACGATGACCAGGGCCTCGTTCGGCGGGACGCGGCGGATGCGCTTGCTGATGAAGATGACCACCGCGAAGAACGCGATGACCAGGGCGACGATCGCCAGGGTCGTGATGAGGTTCGTGTCGTCGAACATGGTCCGCGCCGGGGCGCGTCTCCTTCCGTGGGTGCGGGCAGGTCAGGCGTACGGCAGTGCTCGGTGGACGGTCCGGGTGGGTGCCCGGCCGGTCCGCCGGTGGTGCGTGCGGGTGCGCGGCACCCACGGGTCGACGCGCGGGGCGCCGCGTTCGGTCCTTTCCAGGACCTCAGTCGTTGGGGTAGTGGCGCTGGACGCGCACGCGGCTCCCGGACTGCTCGAGCACGACGACGCGCGCGCCCTCCGGGATGGGCTCGTCCGACCAGGCGAGGCGGCGCTCGAGCTCGTGCACCGCGTCGAGCGAGACCTCGCCGCGCGCGGGGTCGATCGCGGTCGTCGCGGTGCCCTGCACGCCGACGAGCGAGGCGGGGACGCCGTCCTCGGAGACGCGCAGGTGCTTGACGAGCGCCTGCACGAGCACCATGACGACCAGCGCCACGACGAGGGATCCGACGTACGCGAGCCACGTCGGCAGGTCGTTGGTCGTCACGATCACGCCGACGGCGCCGAAGACCACACCACCCACGCCGAGCGTCGTGCCCGACACGGCGCCGTCACCCAGGTCGACGATCTCGCCGACGAGCAGCGACAGGAGCAGGAGGGCGAGTCCGGCGATGCCGATGACGATGAACGCGATCATGCGAGGTCCCCTTGCTGCGGCGGGCGGCCGTGCGTGCGGTGTGTCGTGTGGACTTGTCGTTCCCGACGTGGCGTGTGGAGTTGTCGTGAACGTCCGCACACCTTACCGTGACCCGACCATGCCGTGGGGCAATCCGGGCCTTCGTCACATGGGGAGCACTCCCCAGGTGTGACGGCCCCCGTCAGGAGCCGAGCTCGTCCAGCATCCGCAGGAGGTTCGCGCGCGCGGTGGCGGCGTATCCCTCGACCCAGTCGCCCTCGTAGGCGCGCGGCACGACCTCGACGGCGAGGACGCACGCGAGGTACGCCCGGTACAGGCTCAGCCGCGTCCAGGCCTCGGGTGCGCCCGACCCCGGCGTGCCGTCTCCCAGGCCGAGCTCCAGCCCCGTCTCCCCGCCGGCGGCGGCGTAGCCCGCGAGGAGGTCGGGGTCGACGGGCCCGGCTCCGAGCTGGTCCGCGCCCGCGAGCTCGAACAGCGGGTCGCCCCAGAGCGACCGCTCGGCGTCGAGCACCCCGACGATCGCGAGGCCTGCGTCCGCGGCGCCGGTCGCCTGGTCGTCGCCGCCGAGCAGCACGTTCCCGGGCCAGAGGTCCGCGTGCACGAGCCGGGGGACGGTCACGCGGGCGAGCAGGTCGCGGTGGCGCGCGACGGCGTCGCGCACGCGGGTCTCGGGGAGCTCCACGCCCCAGCGGCGCGCGTCGTCGAGCACGGCCCCGACCATGCGCCCGAACGCGTCGGGCCACGAGTCGGCGGCGAGGCCCGACGCCTGAGCCGGGTAACCGAACCGGTCGCCCGCGATCTGGTGCAGGCGGGCCATGAACGACCCGAGCCCGCGGCGTACCTCCGCGGTGGCCGCGTCGTCGAGCTCGCGCCCGCTCCACAGGGTCCCGTCGAGGAACGTGACGACGAGCGCGTCGCCGTCCACGTGCTCGCGCGTGAGGTCGGCGTGCAGGACGCGCGGGACGGGCAGCCCGGCCGTGTGCGCCGCCCGGTAGGCGGCGTCCTCCGACGTGAGGATCCCGTGCTCGTAGCGCAGCAGGCGCGACGTGTCCGCCCCGGTGACCTTGACGACGACGCGCGCGGGGGAGCCGTCGGGCACCTCCTCGTCCGGGCGTGGGGCGAGGTCCACCGCGAACACGCTCGCGAACATCCCGCCGCTCAGGGCCTCGGTCCGCACGGCCTCGCCGAGCGGGGCCACGATCGCGGCGAGCTGGTCGTGGGTGACCGACGTCTTGGTGAGCACCGCGCGAGCCTAGCGGCGTGCCGTCGGCCCGGGGAGGGGCGTTCGGCCCTCGCCCCTCCCCGAACTCGCCCGGCTACGGGCGCGGCACGTTGCGCAGGTTCGCGCGCGCCATCGACACGACCTCGCCCATCCCGCCGCCGAGGATCTCCTTGCTCATCGCGACCGCGAACCCACGGACCTGGCCCGCGGTGATGTTCGGCGGGATCGAGAGCGCGCGGGGGTCCGTGACGACGTCGACGAGCGCGGGACCGGGCCGGTTGAGCGCGTCCTGGAGGGCGCGGCGCAGGTCCTTCGGCTTCTCGACGCGCACGGCGGGGATGCCGATCGCGTTCGCGACGGCGGCGTAGTCGACCTGCGGCGACTCGGTGCCGAACATCGGCAGCCCGTCGACGAGCATCTCGAGGCGGACCATGCCGAGGCTCGCGTTGTCGAAGAGGACGACCTTGACCGGCAGGTCGTAGTGCTTGAGCGTGACCAGCTCGCCGAGCAGCATCGAGAGCCCGCCGTCGCCGGACATGGCGACGACCTGGCGGCCGGGCTGCGCCGCCGCGACGCCGATCGCGTGCGGCAGCGCGTTGGCCATCGACCCGTGGATGAACGACCCGATGACGCGGCGCCTGCCGTTCGGCGTGATGTACCGCGCGGCCCACACGTTGCACATGCCCGTGTCGACGGTGAACACCGCGTCGTCGGAGGCGACCTGGTCGAGCGTGTCGGCGACGAACTCGGGGTGGATGGGCGTCGTGCGCTCGACCTTCTTCGTGTACGCCCCGACGACGCCCGTCATCGCCTTCTCGTGCTTGGACACCATGGAGTCGACGAACTTCCGGGACCGCGCCTTCTTCACGAGCGGCAGCAGCGCGCGGACCGTCTCGCCGACGTCGCCCACGACCGCGAGGTCGAGGCGCGTGCGACGGCCGAGGTGCGTCGGGTCGACGTCGACCTGGGCCGTGCGCACCGACTCCGGGAGGAACTGGTCGTACGGGAAGTCCGTGCCGAGCAGGATCAGCAGGTCGCAGTCGTGCATCGCGTCGAACGCGGCGCCGTAGCCGAGCAGGCCGGACATGCCGACGTCGAACGGGTTGTCGTACTGGATGAACTCCTTGCCGCGCAGCGAGTGACCGACGGGCGCGGCGATCTTGTCGGCGAGCGCGATCACGTCGTCGTGCGCGCCGCGCACGCCCGCACCGGCGAAGATCGTCACCTTCTTCGCGGCGTCGATCGCGTCCACGAGCTGCTGGACGGCGCCCGCGTCGGGGACGACGCGCGGGGGAGCGGGCCGGCACGCGACGTCGGGCACGGCGGCCGGGGCGTCGAGGTCCGCGACGTCGCCCGGGAGCGTGAGGACGGAGACGCCGCGGGCGCCGTACGCGTGGTGGATCGCGGAGTTGATGACGCGCGGCGCCTGGTCGGCGCTCGAGATCATCTCCGAGTAGACGGAGCACTCGGTGAACAGGCGGTCGGGGTGCGTCTCCTGGAAGAACCCGGTGCCGATCTGCTTGCTCGGGATGTGGCTCGCGATGGCGAGCACCGGCACGCGCGACCGGTTGGCGTCGTACAGGCCGTTGATGAGGTGCAGGTTGCCCGGCCCGCACGACCCCGCGCACACCGCGAGGCTCCCCGTGACCTCGGCCTCCGCGGCCGCCGCGAACGCCGCCGCCTCCTCGTGGCGCACGTGGATCCACTCGATGCCCTTGCCAGCGTTCTCGCCCGTGTTGGACCGGTGCACGGCGTCGACCACGGGGTTGAGGCTGTCGCCGACGATGCCGTAGATCCGCCGCACCCCCGCCTCGATGAGCTGCGCGACGAGCAGGTCCGCGACGGTCCGGTTGCGCTTGTCGACGGGGGAGCGGCCGATTCCGAACGGCATGACGTACCTCCACGGGTGGGCTGGGGTCGTCCTCCATCGTGCGCCGGGCCCGCGCGGGCCGCAGCGCGAGCCGGCGTCTCGTGCGTCACGGTTCGCCGGCGCCCCCGCCCGGTGCCGCACCCGGGGTCGTCGCCACCCTGGGTGCCGAACCCGGGGTTGTTCCCGGGTTCGGCACGATCCTGGGGGACAACCCCGGCTTCGGCGTCAGGCCCGGGTCGCTACGGACGGGGTGCGGCGGCGCGCCACGGCGGCCGTCGCGTCGGCCTGCGCGAGCTCGCCGTGGATCCCCGCGCCCGCCATGACTCCCGCCGCCGCCGACGCGCCGACCTGGGCCATGAGGTCGCTCGAGTTCCCGGCCGCCCACACGCCGGGGACGGCCGTCGCGCCCCGCGGGTCGGCGGGCACGAACCGGCCCGCCGGGTGGTCCTCGAGCGCGCCGCCGAGCTGCTCGAAGAGCTCGCCGCGTGCGACGAACCGCGGCCCGACGACGACCGCGTCCACCGCGAACGACGTCCCGTCCGCGAGGACGACCGACCGCACGACCCGACCCTCGACGTCGAGGCGCGCGACCTCGCCCTCGACCACGCGCACGCCGAGCGCGGAGAGCTGCTCCCACGTCGCGTCGTCGAGGTCCGGGGCGGTGTGCTGGAAGAGCGTGACGTGCGGCGTGAGCTGGCGGAACAGGAGCACCTGGTGCGCTGCGGCGGGGCCCGTCGCGAGCACCGCGACCCGCTGCCCGCGCACCTCCCAGCCGTGGCAGAAGGGGCAGTGCAGCACGGTCGAGCCCCAGCCCTCGCGCACGCCGGGGACGTCGGGGAGCTCGTCGACGAGGCCCGTCGCGAGCAGCACGCGGCGCGCGCGGACGGTCCCACCGTCGTCGAGCGTGAGCGTGAAGCCCGTCTCGGCGTCGCCGGCAGCGCGGGCCACGCGCGCGTCGCGGACCTCGGCGCCGTAGCCCTCGGCCTCGGCACGACCCGCGGCGAGCAGCTCGCGCGGCGGGACGCCCTCGCGCCCCAGCAGGTTGTGCGCGCCCTCCGCGGGCGCGTTGCGCGGCTCGCCGGCGTCGAGCACGACGACGGAGCGCAGCGACCGCGCGAGCGTCACCGCGGCGCTCAGCCCGGCGGGCCCGCCGCCGACGATCGCGACGTCGTGGACGGTGTTCTCGGAAGTGGTGGTCATGGCTCTCCTCAGCAGTGGCGGGGGCTTCGCTGAGTGCGTGAGACAGTCGCGGGGATCGGCCCGGACGGCGACTGTCTCACGCACTCAGCGCGGGCGGCGGGCGGCCCAGACGATGCGGCCGCCGCGGGCTCCGACGGTGTGTGCGGGTGCCGGGTCGGCAGGGTTCGTCGCGGCGAGCACCGCGTCGAGCGCGGCGAGGTCGTCGGGGTCGAGGTGGTCGGCGAGGTGCTCGCGCTGGCGGCTCGTGGTCGCGTGCGCCCAGCGCGTCACGTCCGGTCCGGGCTGCACGACGGCGGTCGGCTCGCGCCGCTCGACGAGGTCCAGCCCCGCGTCGGTCACGTACAGCGCCCAGTCGGGGTAGCGGTTCCAGCCCGCCTGGCCCAGCGCGCGCTCGAGGTGGGCGGCGAGCTCGGGGCGCGCGACGTCGTCGGGCAGGACGGGCGCGGTGGCGGTCATCTCGACGACGACGAGCAGGCCGCCGGGCGCGAGCGCGTCGTGGGCGTCGCGCAGGACGCGCGCCGGGTCGGCGACGTGGTGCAGGGATGCCGACGCCCACACGACGTCCGCCGCGCCGACGTCCGGCCAGCCGGCGTCGAGATCGGCCTCGACGGTGCGCACGCGGTTCTCGAGGCCGGTCCCGGCGAGGCCTGCGCGCAGCCGTTCCAGCATCCCCGCGTCCGCGTCGACCGCGACGACCTCCGCGTCCGGGAACGCGCGAGCGAGCGCCCGGGTCCCCGTGCCGGTGCCCGCGCCGAGGTCGACGACGGTGCGGGTCGCGCGCGGCGCGTGCGCGACGGCGACCGCGACGGCCTGGTCGAGCAGCGTCCCGAACACCGAGGCGTCGAGCTCGAGCAGCTCGGCCAGCCCGTCCGCGTCGTGGCCGTGCGCGTGGCCGTGCGCATGATCAAGGCCGTGGCCGTGGCCGTGGCCGTACGGGTGGTCGTGCTCGGGGGAGGTCATGCGTCCACCGTAGGCCGGTTCTGCGCCTGAGACATATGATCTTGCTCATGACGCAAGAACTGGACCTCGATGCCGTCGTCCGGCAGCGCATCCGTGGCCTGCGCCTCGCGCGCGGCTGGACTCTCGACGCGCTCGCGGCACGGTGCTTCCTCAGCCCGTCGACGCTCAGCCGCCTCGAGACGGGGCACCGCCGCATCGCGCTCGACCAGCTCGTCCCGATCGCCCGCGCGCTGGGCACGACGCTCGACCAGCTCGTCGAGCCGGTCGACGACGAGGACGTCGTCATCCGGCCCGAGTCGCAGCGCCGGCCGGGGGAGACCACGTGGCTGCTCTCGCGCGACCGGCCCGGGACGATGGTGGCGAAGATGCGCCTGACGCCCGAGCGCGCCGTCGGCCCGGAGCACCAGCGCGTCCACCCGGGGCACGAGTGGTTCACGGTCCTGTCCGGGACGGCCGTCGTCTACCTCGCGGACCGCCGGATCCTCGTGCACGAGGGGCAGGCGGCGGAGTTCTCGACGATGGTGCCGCACTCGTTCGGCGCGCACGACGGCCCGGTCGAGATCCTCACGATCTTCGACCAGGAGGGTGAGCGCGCCCACCTCTCGGGCACCGACCCGGCCTGACGGCCAGCGTGCCGAACCCGGGGTCGCTCCTCAGCCGCGGCCGCGCGTGGGGAAAGACCCAGGGTTGGGCGGCGTCAGTGCGCCGGCGCGACGTCCTCGCGGTCAGCGCTCCGGCGCAGCGACCGGAGCGCGACGAGCACGAGCACGACGGCGAGCGCCGCCGCCGCGACGACGACCTCGAACCCGGCGTGCGCACCGCCCGCGTCGATGCGCGACCCGGCGACCGACGACCCGATCGACACCCCGACCCCGAGCGACGTCCCGACCCACGCGAGCCCCTCGGTGAGCTGGTTCGGCGCGACGAGGTTCTGGACGAGGTTGTTGCCGTTGATGAGCGTCGGCGCGATGGCGAACCCGGTCACGAACATCACCGCGGCGAGGACGGGGATCGACGTGACGAAGAAGAACAGCGAGACGCCGGCGGCGAGCGCGACGATCCCGAGGACGAACCGGCGCCACAGCGGCGAGACCCAGTGCCGCGCGCCGTAGACGAGGCCGGAGATGAGCGAGCCCATCGCGAAGACGGCGAGGATCAGCCCGGCCGCGCCCTTCTGCCCCTGCTCCTCGGCGAACGCGATGGTCGAGACGTCGGTCGCGCCGAACACGATGCCCATCGCCACGAAGATCACGGCGAGCACGATCATCCCCGTCGACCGCATGGCGGAGCGCTGCTTCACGCCGCCCTCGGGCACGACGACGGGCGGCTCGGTCGCGCGCTGCGACAGGAACCAGAGCCCGCCGACGACCGCCGCGACGAGCGGCACGATCAGCCCGGCCGAGGGGGAGACGCTCGTGGCGAGCACCGTCGCGAGCACCGGCCCGACGACGAACACGAGCTCGTCGAGCGCGGACTCGAGCGAGTAGGCGGTGTGCAGGCGCCGGGCGTCGGGCACCGTGTGGGTCCAGCGCGCGCGGACCATCGACCCGTACGACCCCTGCGTCGCGCCGGAGATCGCGGCGAACACGTAGAGCGTCCACTCGGGGGCGCGCAGCACCGCGCAGAGGATGAGGCCGCCGAGCCCGAACGTCGTCGCGGCGAGCATCGGCAGCATGACGACGCGCTGACCGGTGCGGTCGACCAGCCGCGCGATCTGGGGCGACACGATCGCCTGCGCCACGACGAGCGCGGCCGCGACGCGCCCGGCGAGCGCGTACTCGCCGTAGATGCCCTGGATCATGAGGATCGTGCCGATGCCGACCATCGACATCGGCAGGCGCGCCACGAGCGCCCCGGCGGAGAACCGCCACGCCCCCGGCAGGGTGAGCACGGCGCGGTAGGGGTTCCGGGACGTCGTCGCCTCCGGTTCCGCGGGGGTGCCCGACGTCGTCTCGTCGGTCGTCAGGTCGTCCCGCCGGTGCTCGGGGTTCTCGGGGTCGTCAGCGCGCGACGGGGAATCCTGGACCACCGTCCCAGTGTCGCACCCGGATGCCGCCCGCCCGGTAGCGAATTCGCGGATCGGGGACGGACGTGACGACCGTCTCGCCACGCGGCCCGGCCCGTGCGCGCCGGTTGTCCGACGGCCGTGCGGCGGCGACGATGGGCGCCATGACCGACAGCCCCGCACCCCGCACCCTGACCGTCGCAGTCACCGACGAGGGCGACCGCTTCGAGGCCCGCACCGAGGACGGCGTCGTCGCCGGCTTCGCCGCCTACGTCCGCGAGCCCGGGAAGGTGATCTTCACGCACACCGAGGTCGACCCGGCGTTCGAGGGCCAGGGCGTCGGCTCCGCGCTCGCCGCGGGCGCGCTCGACCAGGTCCGGGCGTCCGGGGAGCGGGTCGTCGCGCTGTGCCCGTTCATCCGCGCGTACATCCAGCGCCACCCGGACTACGAGGACCTCACGCAGCGGTGAACGACGCCCACCGGTGAGACGACTCCCGCGGTGAGGACGACGAAGAGCCCTGGTCCCGCAAGGACCAGGGCTCTCGTGCGCGGCAGCCGCCGCGACGGTCAACAGGGGTGAGCGAGGGTCAAGAGATGGTGCCCGTGCCCTCGCCCTCCATGCGCTCGTCGTGCAGCAGCTCGCCCTCGGCGTCGACCGGGACGATCGTGCCGTCGAACGTGATGGGCGAGCCCGACTGGTAGCGGAAGTTCGTCGCGTACGAGTACGACTGGCCGGTGCCGAACGTGTAGACCGTCGGCTCGCGGTACGCGCCCGGCGCCATCCCGTCGTCGTTCACGCCCTGCGCCCCGTACAGGTCGTCGTCGACGATCGTGTCCATGCCCTGCATGTAGGGCCAGTCGTCGTAGCGCTCGTCGATGCTCACGAGGCTCGAGCCGAGGTCGATCGGCGCGCCCTCGTTGGTGATGACGTAGTTGACGAAGACGATGTCGTCGCCCTCGGCGATGATCGGCTGGTTGTTCTCCGGGTCGACGAACAGGCCGTCCTTCGTCGCCTGCGTGACGCCCACCTGGTAGACGTCGATGCGCACCTCGCCGACGTTGAACGTCGAGATCTGCTCGCCCGGGTTCGTGACGGGGTTCGCCCAGTCGGGCAGCTCGCCGCTCGCGCCGGTCTCCTCGGCCGCGGCGTCGTCGACCTCCTCCGCGTCGTCGACCGGCGCGGTCTCCTCGGCGGACGTCTCCTCCGGCGTCGGCGTCTCGGGCGTGCCGCCGCCGACGTTGATGGTGCACGCGGTGAGGCCGAGCGCGAGCGCGGCGGCGACGGTCAGGCGGGCGGCGGAACGGACGGGACGCATGAGGAGCTCCGGTGTTTCGGGGAGGGGTGCCGCACGGACCTTACCCACAGACAAGGTGCCGCATCGATGGGGAGCGGTGCCCATGAGACGGCGCGCGGACGTCCGGGACCTTCGCCTGTTGCGCCGCCGCCCGAGCGCGAGGACCCTTCCCCTATGCCTCGGCACCGCCTCTCCCCGACCCCTCCCGTGCGCGCGGACCTGCGCGTTCGTCCCGGCACTACCGCTCCGCGGGAGGGCGCGTGACCGCCCTGCGCGTCGAGCGCGCCGACGTGATCGTCGTGGGCGGAGGTGGCGCGGGTCTCAGCGCGGCGCTCGCTGTCGCGGAGTCCGCGGCGCAGGACGAGCGCCGCGTCCCCGTCGTCGCGCTCGTGTCGAAGGTGTACCCGATGCGCTCGCACACGGTCGCCGCGGAGGGCGGGGCCGCGGGCGTCGTGGGCGACGACGACTCGTTGGAGCAGCACGTCGCCGACACCCTCGCCGGGGGTGCGGGGCTGTGCGAGGAGGACGCCGTCCGGTTCGTCGTCGAGCGTGCGGCGGGCGAGCTCTACCGCCTGGAGCGCTGGGGCCTGCCGTGGTCGCGCACCGACGACGGCGACGTGGCCGTGCGACGGTTCGGCGGCATGAGCCGCGCGCGCACGTGGTTCGCGGCCGACAAGACCGGCTTCCACCTGCTGCACACGCTCTTCCAGACGTCGCTGCGGTACTCGGGCGCGGACGGCCCCGTCCGCCGGTACGACGAGCACCACGTGCTCGACCTGGTGGTCGACGACGCGGGCGGGCAGGACGCGCGGGTGCGCGGCGTCGTCGTGCACGACCAGCACCGCGGCGAGCCGCTGCTGATCGAGGCGCCCGCGGTGGTCCTCGCGACGGGCGGGTCGGCCCGCGCGTGGGGGACGAGCACGAACGCCGGCATCTGCACGGGCGACGGCACCGCGATGGCCCTGCGCGCGGGCGTGCCGCTGCGCGACATGGAGTTCCTGCAGTTCCACCCGACCGGCCTCCCCGGGAGCGGCATCTTGCTCACCGAGGCCGCGCGCGGCGAGGGCGGCGTGCTGCTCGACGCCGAGGGGCGCCGCTACCTCGCCGACTACGGGCTCGGCCCGGAGACGCCCGTCGGGTCGCCCGTGCCGCGCACCATGGAGCTCGGGCCGCGCGACCGGCTGTCGCAGGCGTTCTGGCACGCCGACCGCGACGGGCGCACGATCCCCACGCCCGACGGCGGCGTCGTGCTGCTCGACCTGCGGCACCTCGGCAAGGAGCGCCTCGCCGAGCGGTTGCCGCTCGTGACCGGGATCGCCAAGCAGTTCGCGGGCGTCGACCCTGCGACCGAGCCCGTTCCCGTCCGCCCCACGGCGCACTACACCATGGGCGGCATCCGCACCGACGCGCGTGGCGCGACCGGCGTCGCCGGGCTGTTCGCCGCGGGGGAGTGCGCCTCTACCGGCCTGCACGGCGCCAACCGGCTCGGGTCGAACTCGCTCGTCGAGACGCTCGTCGTCGGGCGCGCGGCGGGCGAGGCCGCGCTCGCGTGGTCGCGCGCTGCCGGGCACCCCGGGGCCGACGGCGGCGCGGCGGGCGCGGGCGCCGGCGTCGGTCCGGCGTCGGCGGAGGGAGCGGTGGTCGACCGTGCCGCCGAGATCGCCGACGGCTACCTCGCGATGCGCGGCCGGGGGACCGAGCCGCCCGCCGCGATCCGGGCCGAGCTCGGCCGCGTGCTCGACGCCGACGCCGGGATCTACCGCGACGCCGACGGGCTGCGGCGGGCGCTCGCCACGGTCGAGGACCTGCGCGCGCGGTACGCCGACGTGCGCGTCGCCGACACGAGCGCCGTGCTCAACACCGACTGGGCCACGACCGTCGAGCTCGGCGCGACGCTGCTCGTCGCCCACGCGACCGTCGCGGCCGCGCTCGCGCGCGAGGAGTCCCGCGGCGCGCACCAGCGGCTGGACTTCCCGGAGCGGGAGCCGGCGGCGCGACACTCGGAGGTCTGGCTGGGTGCGGGCGGCACGCTGACGGTCGAGCACGTCCCGGTGGGTGTCGGAACCGCCGAGCACGAGGTTGCTCTCGGAAGGGGCTCGACAACGACAGGAACGTCGTTCTCGGCGGGGAGCGGGGAGGGCGCATGAACGACGCGACGCCGAGCGAGGCTGGGCAGACGGTGCGGCTGGAGGTCGCGCGGACGTCGCCCGACGGCGCGGACACCGGGCGGCGCGACGTGTTCGACGTGCCCTACGACGACCGCACGTCCGTGCTCGACGCGCTGCAGTGGGTCAAGGACCACGCGGACCCCACGCTGACGTTCCGGTGGTCGTGCAAGATGGCGGTCTGCGGCAGCTGCGGCGTCATGGTCAACGGGCGCCCGGTGCTCGGGTGCGAGACGTTCGTGCGCGGCTACCGGACGTCGGGCCTCGTCGTCGAGCCGCTCGCGCACGCCGAGGTGCTGCGCGACCTCGTCGTGGACACCGACACGTTCCTGGGCAAGCTCGCCGCGGTGCAGCCGTGGCTCGTGCCCGACGGCGCGACGCGCCTCCCGCTCGTCGACGCGCCCGCGCCCGTGGCCGGTGCGGGCGCCGTCGACGAGGCCGCGGACCCGCTGACGGCGGACGGCGACGACGCGCTGCGGGCGCACGGACCGGCGTCGGGCCACCGACAGACGCCGGGCGAGCTCGCCGCGTTCAGGGGCTTCGCCGAGTGCATCGACTGCATGCTCTGCTACGCGGCGTGCCCGCAGCTCGACGTCGCGCCGGACTTCCTCGGCCCGGCCGTCGTCGCGACGGCGCGTCGCTGGGACGAGGACTCGCGCGACGCGGGAGAGCTCGACCGCGCCGACGTCCTCGACACCGAGTTCGGCGCGTGGCCGTGCATCCAGGTCGGGGCGTGCACGCAGGTCTGCCCCAAGGGCGTGGACCCGGCCCGCGCGCTCCGCGACGCCCAGCGCGTCGCGACGGACACGTGGGACGCGCGCGAACGCCGTCGGACCACGTGACCCTCTCGCGAGGTAGAGCCCCGGTCCCCGAGGTAGAGCCCTGGTCCCCCGAGGGAGAGGCGTGGTCGTGACCACGCCTCTCCCTCGGCGGGGTCGTCAGCTCCCGAGGGCCGCGGAGACGACGTCCTTCGCCTCGGCCTGGACCTGGGTCAGGTGCTCGGCCGAGACGAACGACTCGGCGTAGATCTTGTAGACGTTCTCCGTCCCCGAGGGCCGCGCCGCGAACCACGCGTTCTCGGTCGTGACCTTGAGACCGCCGATCGGGGCGTCGTTGCCAGGAGCGTTCGTGAGCTTCGCGGTGATCGGCTCGCCCGCGAGCTCGGTCGCGGTGACCTGCTCGGGCGAGAGCTTGCCGAGCGTCGCCTTCTCCTCGAGCGTGGCGGGCGCGTCGACGCGCGCGTACCAGGACTCGCCGTAGCGCTCCACGAGGTCGCGGTGGTGCTCGGAGGGGGTGCGGCCCGTCGTCGCGATGATCTCGGAGGCGAGGAGCGCGAGCAGCAGGCCGTCCTTGTCCGTGGACCAGACGCGGCCGTCCTTGCGCAGGAACGACGCACCCGCGGACTCCTCGCCGCCGAACCCGACGGAGCCGTCGAGCAAGCCGGGCACGAACCACTTGAACCCGACAGGGACCTCGACGAGCCGACGCCCGAGCCCGCCCGCGACCCGGTCGATGAGCGCGGACGACACGAGCGTCTTGCCGATCGCGGCGTCGTCGCGCCAGCCCTCGCGCGCGCCGCCGTAGAGGTACTGGATCGCGACGGCGAGGTAGTGGTTGGGGTTCATGAGCCCGGCGTCGGGCGTGACGATCCCGTGGCGGTCGGAGTCGGCGTCGTTCCCGGTCGCGACGTCGAACGGCGCGCCGCCCTCGGCGTCGCCGGAGTCGCCCGTCATCCCGGCGACGAGCGACGCCATGGCGTACGGCGACGAGCAGTCCATGCGGATCTTGCCGTCCCAGTCGAGCGTCATGAACGCCCAGCGCGGGTCGACCTGCGGGTTGACGACCGTGAGGTCGAGCCCGTAGCGCTCGCCGATCTCGCCCCAGTACTCGACCGACGCACCGCCCAACGGGTCGGCGCCGATGCGCACGCCGGAGTCGCGGATGGCGTCGAGGTCGAGCACGTTCGCGAGGTCGTCGACGTACGTGGTGAGGAAGTCGTGCTTGTGCACGTGCTCCGACGTGAGCGCCTGGGTGAGCGGCACGCGGCGCACGCTCGCGACGCCGTCGCGCAGGATCTCGTTCGCGCGGTCCGCGATCCAGCCCGTCGCCTCGGACCCGGCGGGGCCGCCGTGCGGCGGGTTGTACTTGAAGCCGCCGTCGCGCGGGGGGTTGTGCGACGGCGTGACGACGATGCCGTCCGCGAGGCCCGGGCCGGTGGTGCGGACGCCGTCGACCGTCGTCGCCTCGTTGTGCAGGAGGATCGACTGCGAGACGGCGGGGGTCGGGGTGAACGAGTCGCGCGCGTCGACGTACGTCTGGACGCCCGCGGCGACGAGGACCTCGAGCGCGGTCTGCCACGCCGGGAGCGACAGGGCGTGCGTGTCGCGCCCGATGAACAGCGGGCCGTCGGTGCCCTGCGAGCGCCGGTACTCGACGATCGCCGCGGTGATGGCGACGATGTGCGCCTCGTTGAACGCGTGGTCGAGGCTCGAGCCGCGGTGGCCGGACGTGCCGAACACGACCTTCTGCGCCGGGTCGTCCACGTCGGGGGCGAGGTCGTAGTAGGCGCCGACCACGGCGTCGACGTCGATGAGGTCGCTGGGCTGGGCGGGCGTGCCGGCGCGGGGATCCATGGGTCGATCCTGCCAGGGGTGACGTCCGCGCGTCAGCCGGGACCGCCGTCCGGTCGGGCTCTACCCGGCAGGTCTGGCGCTCGCGCGGTCGATCGCCATCTCGACGGCGTCGAGGAGGCGGTCGAGGCTCGCGTCGAAGGGGCCCTGCGGGGCGTCGAAGCCGCCCGCGACGTAGACGCGCGTCATGACGGGGTAGCGCTCGACGTCGAACCAGTCCTCCCAGAAGCTGCCGAGCGTCGTCCAGTACTCGTCGTTGCCCACCCCGGTCGCGTCGCGCTCGGTCCGCTCGGCGACCGTCGCGCGCGCGAGGCCCTGGACGTAGTTGTCGACGAGCCCGAGGGTGTCGACGACCTGGAGCTCCGAGAGCCCGGTGTCGACGATCGTGCGCAGCCCCGCCTCCTGGGCGTCGAGCACGTGGGGCGCGAGCGGGGCCCGCCACATGTTGGTCTGCAGGATCCACGGGTGGCGCAGGTAGAGGTTCCACAGCTCGTGCGCGTACTGCGCGAGCGCGGGCCGCCACGGCGCCCCCGCGACGGGGAGGTCGAGCTCGGCGTACGCGCGGTCGACCATGAGGTCGACGAGCTCGGTCCGGCCGGGGACGTAGGTGTACAGCGACATCGCGCCGACGCCGAGCTCGGTCGCGACGCGACGCATGGAGAGCGCGTCGAGGCCACCCTCCTGCGCGACGGCGATCCCGGCCTGCACGACGTCGTCGAGCGTGAGGCGCGGCTTGCGCCCGCGCGTCGCGGGGGCGGGCGGGTCCCACAGGAGCGCGAGGCGACGCGTGATCTCCGGCGTGCGGACGACCTCGGTGAACTGGGCCCGCGCGTGCTCGGCGGCCTGCACGGCGGAGGCCACCCCGGCGTCCGCGGCTGCGACCACGCCGCGCGGGCGCCCGGGCTCCTCCGGCTCCGGGGTCGCGGGCGGGGTCTGCGGGGTGCCCGACGGCGCGTGGTTGCCGTCGCGCTCGTCGGTGCGGTCGGTCGTCACGTGCGTATCCTCCCCGACTTCGGTCGCGTCCCGCCCGGACAAGCCAGGCGGGACCAAGGCTTGCCTCTTCCCGTACACCGTATGCTAACGTGGATCGTCAATTTCGGTACGGCGTACGAAAGGGTGGCTCCGGTGATCCGAGCCCGTGGCCTGACCAAGACCTTCCACCGCAAGAAAGAGACCGTCGAGGCCGTCAAGGGCATCGACATCGACGTCCGCGAGGGCGAGCTCGTCGCCTTCCTCGGCCCGAACGGGGCCGGCAAGTCCACGACCCTGAGGATGCTGACGAGCCTCCTCGAACCGACCGCCGGGACCGCGGAGGTCGCGGGCTACGACGTCTCGAAGCACCCGGCCCACGTCCGCTCCCGCATCGGCTTCATCGGCCAGGGCAACGGCGGCGGGTACTCCTACCGGGTGCTCGACGAGCTGCACAACCAGGGCCGCTTCTACGGTCTGCCGCCCAGCGAGTACACCCGGCGCGCGGCCGACCTCCTCGAGGCGCTCGACCTCGGCGGGCTCGAGAAGCGCACGGTGCAGTCGTTGTCCGGCGGGCAGCGGCGGCGCCTCGACGTCGCGCTCGGGCTCATGAACCACCCGCCGCTGCTGTTCCTCGACGAGCCGACGACGGGCCTCGACCCGCACGCGCGCGCCAACCTGTGGGAGCACATCGCCGCGATGCGCGAGCGGTACGGCATGACGATCGTGCTCACCACGCACTACCTGGACGAGGCCGACAGCATGGCCGAGCGCGTCGTCGTCATCGACCACGGCGAGATCATCGCCGACGCCACGCCGGACGCGCTCAAGCACAGCCACGCGGACGACGTCATCACGCTCGCGGTGGTCCCCGCGGCGGGCGGGAGCAACCTCGCCGGCGGAGCCTCGGGCGAGGGGTCGGGCGCGGTGCCCGACGTCGTCGGCCGCGTCCGCGCGTCCCTCGCCGAGGACGTGGGCTCGGTCGAGACCTCGAGCGGCGCCGACGGCGTCGTGTCCGTCCGGATCTCGACGACCCACGGGTCCGACCGGCTGCCGGAGGCGATCGAGTCGCTGCGCGTCGGCGGCCTGGCGGTGCGCTCCGCCGAGCTCAAGCAGGCGAGCCTCGACGACGTGTTCCTCAACCTCACCGGGCGCAGCCTGCGAGAGGAGGCCGCATGAGCACGCGCACCGACCTGTCGTCCTCGGCGATCCGCACGACGCCCGGCACGGACGCTCTCCTGCGGACGGGGGTCGCGAAGTTCTTCGCCGACACCTGGGCCGTCTTCACGCGCGAGATCCTGCTCGTCCTGCGCGACCCGTTCACGCTGATCTTCTCGCTGCTGCAGCCCCTCATCTTCCTCGGGCTGTTCGGGCCGCTGCTCACGGGCGCGGTCGGCGGGTTCGGGGGCGGGGGTGGCGGGTCGACGGCGGAGACCCTCCAGTGGTTCGTCCCCGGTGTGATCGTCATGATCTCGCTGTTCGGCACGTCCATGAGCGGCTCGAACCTGCTCTACGAGATGATGACCGGCTCCTACGAGCGCGTCCTCGCGACCCCGCTCGACCGCTCCGCGATCCTCGTCGGCCGCTCGCTCAAGGAGTTCGCGCCGCTCGTCGTGCAGGGCCTGCTCATCGCGCTCGTCTGCGTCCCGTTCGGGTTCACCCTCTACCCGCTGCACCTGCTCGTCGGCCTGCTGCTGCTCGGGCTGTTCGGCATCGGGGTGGGCGCGCTGTCGATCGCGCTCGCGCTCGCCGCGAAGAACCGCGAGTGGCTGTTCTGGGGCGTGCAGCAGTCGCTGCTGTTCCCGCTGCTCATCCTCTCCGGGATGATGCTGCCGCTCGAGGCCGGCCCGGCGTGGATGCGCACGGCGGCGCTGTTCAACCCGCTGACCTACATCGTGGACGCCGAGCGCGCGCTGCTCGCCGGGTCGTTCGCGGACACCGACGTGCTGTGGGGCTTCGTCGCCGCGGCGGTGACGTGCGTCGTCGGCCTGTGGGTCGGCATCCGCCGCACGCGCAAGACCGTCTGACCGGACACCATGCCCACAGCACGGGTGGGACGTTCGTCCCGGGTCGGGCGGACGTCGTGCCCGTCACGACGGCGTTCTTCCGGGAGCGGTCCCGGGGCGGTCGTACGCTCGCAGAGGCCCGGCTCGGTCCGGGTGGACCACGCGACAGGAGGCCACACGTGAGCGACACCCGGACGGTGCAGGGGACGAGGGACCGCGCGGGAAGGGTCGTCGTGCGGCGGCACGCCGACGTGGTCGCTGCGGCGCAGGACCCCGAGCTGTTCTCCAGCGCGGCGTCGGCTCACCTCCAGGTGCCCAACGGCCTCGACGGCGGAGCGCACGCGCGGGCGCGCCGCCTGCTCGACCCGTTCTTCGCCCCGGACGAGCTCGCGTGGCTCGTCCCGGTGCTCGACGACCTCGCCGCCGGCCTGGTCGACGACGTCGCGGGCGGCCCGTTCGACGCCGTCGAGCTCGGCGCACGGTACGCCGTGCGCGCCCAGTCGGCGTGGCTCGGGTGGCCCGCCGACCGCGAGCCCGAGCTGCTCGACTGGGTCGCGGAGAACCGTGCCGCCACGCGCTCCGGCGACCGCGCGTGGACGGGCCGTGTCGCCGCGCGCTTCGACCGCATCGTCCGCGGCCTGCTCGACGCCCGCCGCGCGGGCGCGACGGGCGGCTCGGCGTCGGCCGGCCCGGAGCACGACCCCGCGACCGAGACCGAGAGCCCCGACGTCACCGCACGCCTGCTCGCCCAGCGCGACGACGACCGCCCGGCCTGGACGGACGAGGAGCTCGTCTCGATCCTGCGCAACTGGACCGGGGGAGACCTGTCGTCGCTCGCCCTGTGTGCGGGCGTCGTCGTGCACTGGCTCGCCGAGCACCCCGAGCACCAGCACCACCTGCGCGACGCTCCGGACCTCGCTCTCGACGCGGCGGTCGACGAGATCCTTCGCCTCGACGACCCGTTCGTCTCGAACCGGCGCGTCGCGACGCGCGACACCGTCGTCGCCGGGTGCCCCGTCGCCGCGGGCGAGCAGGTGGTGCTCGACTGGCGCGAGGCCAACCGCGACCCGGAGGCGTTCGACGACCCCGGCGCCTACGACCCGGTGGGCCACGCCGGCCGCAACCTCGTCTACGGCACGGGACCGCACGTGTGCCCGGGCCGCCCGCTCGCGACTCTCGAGCTGCGCGTCCTCGTCCGCCACCTCCTGCGCGCGGGGACCGTCGTGCGCGACGGCGCCCGCCCGGCCGAGCGCGAGACCGCGCCCGTCGCGGGGTTCCGCACCGTCCCGGTGCGCGTCGTCGGCACCGCCCGCTGACCCGAGACGGCCGCGACGGCGCCCGAGCTCGGTCGAGACGTGAGAAGTGGGGGGGGGGCCCCGACCGGGGGGGGGGGGGGAGAGAAAAGCAGAACCGGCGGAAGGTGGGGGGCGTCAGCCAGCCGGGCCCCCGC